>NZ_CM002285.1:911080-926809 GCF_000497445.1 Streptomyces roseochromogenus subsp. oscitans DS 12.976
AGCTGCGGGCGGTCACCGCGATCCGGGGCGGACGGACCCTCCTGGACGGGGTCGACCTGACCGTCCCGGGCGGCACCACCCTGGCGGTCGTCGGCCGTTCCGGCGCAGGCAAGTCCCTGCTCGCACAGCTCGCCGGCCGGCTCACCGACCCCGACGCGGGCGAGGTCCTCCTCGACGGCGTCCGGCTGCGCGACCTCACCCACGCCGAACTGCGCCGCGCCGTGGCCTATGCCTTCGAGCGGCCCGCCCTGCCGGGCACGACCATCGAGGACACCATCGCCTTCGGGCACACGGCCGCCACACCGGCCGCCGTCCGCGCCGCCGCCCGGCGCGCCCACGCCGACGACTTCGTACGGCGCCTCCCCGCCGGCTACGCCACCCGCACCGCCGCCGCGCCCCGCTCCGGCGGCGAGTCCCAGCGCCTCGGCCTCGCCCGCGCCTTCGCCCACGGCGGCCGGCTGCTGATCCTCGACGACGCCCTGTCCAGCCTCGACACGGTCACGGAACACCGGATCACCGAGACCCTGCTGGCCGCCGACCCGGACCGCACCCGACTGCTGATCGCCCACCGCGCGACGACCGCGGCCCGCGCGGACCGGGTCGCCTGGCTGGACGCCGGCCGGGTCAGGGCGGTCGGCACACACCGGGAACTGTGGCGGGAGCCGGAGTACCGGGCGGTGTTCGGGGGTGACGCCGACGGCAGGCAGGAGCAGCAGATGGACGTAGGTGACGGGCGACGACGAACGCCGGACGACGACCGGAGCGGAGCGGCACGGGGAGACATGTACCCGACCGGGAGCGGGAGTTGACGGGCGTGCGCGGCTCGGGAATCCGTGCGCGCCAGGCCTGCCGGTTTCTGCGGGCGCGGTGGCGGGTTCTGGTCCGGCTCGGCGCGTGGTCCGTGCTGGAGGCGGGACAGACGTTCGTCGTCGGATACGCCCTCGCACGAGCCCTGGACGCCGGGTTCCTGGCCGGGAACGCGCGGACCGGACTGCTGTGGCTGGGGGCCGCGGGGCTCGCCGTGTGTGCCGGGGCGTACGGGACCGGGCGGGTGTACGTCGTGGTCGCCGCGCTGGTCGAACCGGCCCGGGACCGGCTGGTGACGGCGGTGGTCGCGCGCGGGGTGCGGGAGGCGGACGCGGGGGCGCTGTCCGGGCTGACCCAGCAGGTGGAGATCGCCCGGGACACGCTCGCCGGGGTGGTGATGGTGACCCGTTCGTTCCTGTTCACCGCCGCCGGCGCCCTGATCGGCCTGTGCTCACTGGCGCCGCTGCTGCTCACGGTCGTCCTGCCCCCGCTGCTCGCCGGGGTGGCCCTGTTCGCCGCGACGCTCAGGCCGCTGGCCCACCGGCAGGAGGCGTTCCTCACCGCCGACGAGGCGCTGGCCCAGGAACTGGGCGAGGTGCTCCCGGGTCTGCGGGACATCACCGCGTCCGGCGCCGAGAAGCGCGCGGCCGACGCCGTCGGCCGACGGACCGACGCGGAACTACGAGCCGCCCGCACCCTGGCCCACTGGAGCGCGGCCCGCGTGGCCGCGCTGGCGGTAGGCGGCGAACTACCGGCGGTCCTGCTCCTCCTCACCGCTCCCTGGCTGCTGGCCCACGACGTCACCCCGGGCGCCCTCGTCGGCGCCCTCGCCTACGTCACCCAGTCCCTGCTCCCGGCCCTGAACAACCTCATCCACGGCCTGGGCACCAGCGGCTCCCGCCTGACGGTGGTTCTCAACCGGCTCCTGGTCCAACCCCCTGAGGGGCGCGACCAGCCACGACAGACCGGCACCCGCCGTACGACCGCAGTCCCCCCTTCCTCATGCGCGCACGACGCACTCTCCGTAACGTCCGTCACCTTCGCCTACGGCCCCACCAGCGACCCCGTCCTCAAGGACCTCGACCTCACCCTCCCAGCAGGCGCGCACCTGGCCGTCGTAGGCCCGAGCGGCATCGGCAAGTCGACACTCACCAGCCTCATCACCGGCCTCCTCACCCCACAGCAAGGCACCATCCACGTGTACGACCGCCCCGTCCCGGCGCCGCAGGCAACCGTGCTGATTCCGCAGGAGGCCTACGTCCACACCGGCACCCTGGCCGAGAACCTGACCCTCTTCCGCAACGACCCCCTGCCGGAGCCCGAGTTGCTGGCAGCCGCCGACGCGGTCGGCCTGACCCCTCTGCTGACAAGGCTGGGCGGCCCCGACGCACCGGTGGATCCGGCGGAACTCTCCGCAGGGGAGCGGCAGTTGATCGCTCTGACCCGCGCCTACCTCTCCCCCGCCCCGCTGGCCCTGCTCGACGAGGCGACCTGCCATCTCGACCCGGAGGCCGAGGCACGCGCCGAGCGGGCGTTCGCGGCGCGTCCGGGCGGCACGCTGATCGTCGTAGCGCACCGGATCAGTTCCGCCCGCCGAGCCCACCGGATCCTCGTCATGGACGGCGCGCGCACCACCTGCGGCACCCACGACGAGCTGCTGCGGGCCTCGGCCCTGTACCGCGACCTGACCGGCCGCTGGACGCCCCGCCCGGCACCACTGTCCCGCTAGGCACAACCCCCTCTACACCCATCCCTCGCCCCGCGATATGCGAATCGCATCGACGCGGTTCCGCGCGCCGGTCTTGCGGGTGATCGACGCCATGTAGTTGCGGACGGTGCCGTAGGACAGGTGCAGGCTGCCGGCGATCTCCGCGATGGACGCGCCCGCGGCGGCCAGGGACAGCACGCTCAGCTCACGTCTGGTGAGCGGCATCTGGGCCGCCTTGAGGAACCCGAAGCCCAGCGAATCATCGACGAAACGTTCCCTCCGGGCGACGGACCGGATGGCGCGCACCAGCCGGTCCGGCGAGCCGGCCTTGTCGACGAAGCCGAGCGCGCCCGCCTCGGCGGCCCGCTTCAGCAGGCCCGGCCGGTTCGCCTGGGCCAGCACCACGAGCGCCGGCGGCCTGCCGCCGGTCCCGGGCGGACACAGATCGCCGAGCGGCGGCACCCCTTGGCCGTCGGCACAGTCGAGGTCCGCCGCGCACACGTCCGGACCGAACGACCGCACCCGGGCGGCGGCACCCCGCCACGGCGTGTCGTCCACATCCAGTGGCTGCTCCCCCCGCAGCCACTCCGCCAGAACCGATCGCACCAGACACGCGTCGTGCACCAGAAGCACCCGGATCATGCTCCGCCCCCCTCGGTTGGTCGTTCCCACACCCGTTCCTCGCCGTCGCCCCTGCCATCGCGGTCCGCGCCTTTCTCACCCCTCGCGGCCCGTCACGTTCCGCACCGTGTCTCCGGTGCGAAAAGCGCGTGCCCATTCTTGGGTGCCGATACCGTCTACGGGCGCGGAGATCCGGCCATCAGGGTGCGCGGGGGCGCACGCGAGGCGCTCGTACGCCGCCCGCGCCTCCGTTGCCCCGGCATGCGTGCGGGCGGGCGGGGTACGGAAGGCGACCCGCCAGGACGGGCCGTGTGCCCGGGCCGGGCGGCCGCTCGCCGTGCGCGGCGCGCTCCCGCGAGGGAATCTTGTCCCCAGGACGCGCGACACGGAGGAGGTGGTCGCCGTGTCCGACGGCCCGGGGCCGGCACCGGCGGCCGACAGGGCGTCCGCCGCCCTGCCGGTGCTGTCGGTTGCGCTGGTCTCGATGATGCAGGAGGTGCGGGCGCACTCGGGCGCGGTGTATCTGCTCAGACCCGAGGAGCGGGTCCTGGAGATGACGGTGCACGCGGGTATGCCCCGGGCGTTCGCGGCACCGTGGGAGCGGGTGGGGCTGAGCGCGCCGATCCCGGTGGCCGACGCGGCGCGCGAGCGGCGGCTGGTGTGGGTGGGCGGCGAGGAGGCGATGGCCCGCCGCTATCCGCGTATCGCGGTGGTGCTGCCGTACCCGTTCGCGCTGGCCGCGCTGCCCGTGGCGACGGAGCGGCAGGTGTACGGCGCGGTCTTCGTGACCTGGCCCGGCGCGCATCCGCCGGAGCTGTCCGACGGGGAGCGCGACCAGTTGTGGGCGGCCTGCGACCGGCTGGCGCTGCGGCTTGAACGGGCCGCGCAGGAGGACCGGCCGCTCGCCCTCGACACGGCCGAGGTGGTGGCGACCCCGGTGGCGGGCGTGGCCGACACGCTGGGCTCGGTGGAGGCGGCGCGGATGGTGTCCCGGCTGCCGTACGGGCTGGTGTCGATGGATCTGCACGGCCGGATCGCGTTCGTCAACGCGGCCGCCGCCGAGCTGCTCGGCCGGCCGGCCGGGGAGCTGCTCGGCACGCTGCCCTGGGTGTCGGTGCCCTGGCTGAACGACCCGATGTACGAGGACCGTTACCGGGGAGCGCTGCTCAGCCAGCAGGTGACGTCGTTCGTGGCGCTGCGCCCGCCGAGCGAGTGGCTGTCGTTCCGGATGTATCCGAGCACGACCGGGCTGAGCATGCGGATCACCCGGGCGCGGGCGGTGGCGGAGATCGCGCGCGGGGCGCCGCAGGCCGGCGCGTCCCCGTCCCGGCTGGTGACGATCTCGCAGGTGCTGGGCCTCGCGGCCGCGCTGACCGAGGCGGCCGGGGTGCAGGACGTGGTGCAGCTGGTCTGGGACGAGGTGGCCGCGGCGGTCGGCAGCCAGGCGATGGTGATCCTCGGCACGCAGGGCGGTCGGCTGCACGTGCTGGGGCATCGCGGGTACCCGGATCCGCACACCGTGGAGCGGTTCCACGGGCTTCCGCTGAGCGAGCGGACGCCGGGCACCCATGCGCTGAACAGCGGGGTGCCGGCGTTCTTCGACTCCCAGGAGGAGCTGGAGCGGCTGTATCCGGGGCGGCACGCGACCCCGGACGGCTTCGCGGCCTGGGCGTATCTGCCGCTGATCGCGTCCGGGCGGCCGGTGGGCACCTGTGTGCTGGCCTACGCCGAGCCGCATATGTTCCCGGCCGACGAGCGGGCGGTACTGACGTCCCTGGGCGGGCTGATCGCGCAGGCTCTGGAGCGGGCCCAGCTCTACGACGCCAAGCACCGGCTCGCACACGGCCTCCAGCAGGCCCTGCTGCCGAACTCGCTGGCCCCGCCGCCCGGCATCGAGGCGGCCGCCCGCTATCTGCCGGCCACCCATGGCATGGACATCGGCGGCGACTTCTACGACCTGGTGCCGAGCCTGCCGCTGACGGCGGCCGTGATCGGGGACGTCCAGGGGCACAACGTGACCGCGGCGGGTCTGATGGGGCAGATCCGCACCGGCGTCCGGGCGTACACCACGGTCGGGCAGGCCCCGCACGAGGTCATGAGCAGCACCAACCGGCTGCTCATCGACCTCGGCACGGAGCTGTTCGCCAGTTGTCTGTATCTGCGGCTGGACCCGGCGCGCGGGCAGGCCGTCATGGCGCGGGCGGGGCATCCGCCGCCGCTGCTGAGACGGCCGGACGGACGGGTCCGGGTGCTGGACCTGGCGGGCGGCCCGCTGCTCGGGATCGACACGGCCGCGGTGTATCCGACGACCGAGGTGTCCCTCACGCCCGGATCGGTGCTCGTCCTGTACACCGACGGTCTGGTGGAGGCCCCGGGCATCGACATCGAGGATTCACTGGTGGGCCTCGGCGGGCTGCTGTCGGAGATCGGCGATCAGCCGCTGGACCAGCTCGCGGACGAGCTGGTCCAGCACAGCGCGGCGGCCCGGGACCGGATGGACGACGTGGCGGTACTGCTGCTGCGCGCATGCGACCGCACCTGAGGCGGTCCGGCCCTCCCGCCGGAAGGCCGGACCGTTCCCCGTCAGCCGGAACCGCGGGTGAGGCCGACGGAGAGATGGGGAGCGACCAGCCACGACGGCGCCGCAGACGAAAGGCGGCCTGATCGCTGATCGCGGGCCCCACCCATGGCCGCACTCCGAGCCAGCGGAGCGCTCAGCGCTCAGCTCGTGCTGGTCAGAGACGACCCGTTGTTCGCGGAGCCGGCGCCGGACGGGTCGCTCCCGCTGCCGGACTGGTCGCCGGAGCCGGAGCCGGTGCCGGACGGATCGGTGGCCGAGTCGGACGGGGCGGCGGAACCCGACTGGTCGCCCGCGCCGCCGATCTGCTCGCCGCCTGCGCCGGACGGGTCGCTGGCCGAGGCCGACGGGGCGGCGGAACCCGACTGGTCGCCCCCGCCGCTGCCCGCGTTGCCGCCGTTACCGCCGTTACCGCCGTTACCGCCGTTACCAAGGGTCGCGCCCGTGGCCTGCAGGGCGGCGGTGACCGGCTGGAAGAAGGTCTCGCCGCCACTGGTGCAGTCGCCGCTGCCGCCGGAGGTGAGGCCGACGGCGCTGCCGTCCTGGGTGAACAGGGAGCCGCCGCTGTCGCCGGCCTCGGCGCAGACGTTGGTCTGGATGAGGCCGTTGACGGTGTCGGTGCCGCCCGGGACGGTCTCGCTCGCGAAGTTCACAGTGGCGTCGAGGCCGGTGACCTGGCCGTTGTGCAGCCCGGTGGTCGAGCCCATGCGGAACACGGTCTCGCCGACGGTGGCGTCGGCGGCCTTGGTGATCTGCACGGTCTGGCCGTTGCCGGCGTTGACCTCGCTGGGCGCCTGGGTGGTCTTGTCGTTGTACTTGACGAGCGAGAAGTCGTTGCCGGGGAACTTGGCCTGGTCCACGGTGGCGATGGGCTGCCCGTTCTGCGAGTCGGACCAGTCCTTGGCGGCGACTCCGCAGTGACCGGCCGTCAGAAAGGCGGGGCTGCCGTCGGAGGCGGTGACGTTGAACCCGAGGGAGCAGCGCACGCCGCCCTGCTGGGTCTGGGAGAAGATGGCGTCGCCGCCGGAGACGAAGGTCTTGAAGGTGCCGGCGGACTTCGTCAGCGTCGCCATGCCGGAGCCGAGGCCCTGCACGGTCGACTGCAGTCTGTCCCACTTGGCGCCGGTGACGGTGGAGTCGGCGGTGACGAGGACCTTGTCGGTGCGCGGGTCCACGGCCCACGAGGTGCCGGGGATCGTCGCCTTGGTCTTCAGCGTGCCGGCGGCGGCCTTGAGCTCCCGGATGCTGTTCTTCACCTGGCGCACGACCGCGCCCGCGTTCTTCACCTGGGCGATCGCGTTGTTGTCGCCGCTGACCGCGTTGACAACCAGTTGCTGCTTGCCGCTGTCGTAGTACGACCCGGCGAAGGCGTCACCGAGGATCTTCTGGACCTGCGCGGCGAGGCCGGACGCCTGGCCGGCCTTCAGGGTCTTCGCGGTGTCGCCGGCCGCCGACGCCGCGTTCTGATCGTTCTTGTCCTGCGAGGCGTTGGCGTTCGGCAGCAGGAGGGCCGCCGCTCCGAGCGCCGCGACACCGCCCACCGCTATCGCGGCTTTGCGCTTGGGCATTCGCTTGTGACTCAAACTTCTCGACCTCCTGGGACGGGGGGTCTGCCACTGACGGGCAGCTCGTATCGGGGCGCCTGGATGGCCGTACGTACGCACCCGCCGCGCGGTGTGTTCAATTCCGTTTCCCAACGGCCGTGCCGGGCGGGCGAATCGGCCACGCCGCGCGTGTCGCGCGGGGCGGCCGGGAACAATCGCCCATATGATGATGACCCCCGTGGAAGCCGACAAGATCCTCATCGCACACTTCGCGCCCTGGGTGCTCGATCTCGGGCTGACCGTCGAGGCGGTGGGCGAGGACCGGGCCGTGCTGCGTCTGCCCTGGTCGGAGCGGCTGGCCCGGGAGGGCGGTGGGTTGTCGGGGCAGGCGCTGATGGCGGCCGCCGACACGGCGACGGTGATCGCGGTGTCCGCCGCGCGCGGCGGCTTCGTGCCGATGACGACGGTTCAGCAGTCGACGTCGTTCCAGCGGGCAGTGACCGGTTCGGATGTCCGGATCGAAGCGGTCCTGACGAAGCTGGGCCGGCGGATGGCGTTCGCGGACATCACGCTGAGCGACGCCGGCTCGGGGGCGCTCGCGGCCCGGGCGAGCACGGTGTACGCGATTCTGGGCTGACACGATCCGCTACCGATCAGTTACGGTCCGTTCCGAGCGAGATGCGGAATCCCTCCTTCAGGGAATCTGCACATTGAATACTCAATCAAGTCACTGGCGGCCAGGGATCTGCACATCCGTGCGCCCCCGGGTACGCCTTTGGCGAGGAGTGCCGGATTCGCCGTGCCGCGGGCAAGGGACCGGACGCACCGATGCCGTGCCGCATGTGAAGGAGTCGCCGACATGGCGTGCGCACGCCTGCACGGATGAACCCTTGCGTGACTCAAGTGCCCTGGTGAGAGCCCTGGTTGATTGGAAGCCCGCCCCGCCTGCGTGCTTTGATCCATCGCACCGCGGGGGTCGCGGCGGGCTCCCGGTGACGGGGGCTCGGCGCCCGCGGTCGGCGGCCGTCCGTCTGTCCCCAGAGGGGGCCGCTCCCCCCTTGTGAAATATCCATTAGGAAGGGAAGTTCCACCATGAACTCCACCCCCCAGGTTGAGACCGTCGAGATCTCGGACGCCGAGCTGGACAACGTTTCCGGCGGTCTGTCCCTGAACGCCCTCAACACCGTGACCGGTGCCGTCAACGGCGTCGCCCCGGTTTCCGGCCTGGCCAACACCGCCATCGGCACCGTCGAGGGTGTCACCGGCCTGAACGTCGCCCCCGTCACCAGCCTGGTCGCCGGTCTCTGATCGCACCTCGTTGCATCGGAAAGTCCCGGAGCCGTCCTGCGGCTCCGGGGCTCTCGGGTGCCCTGAAACACCAGCGTCTCTCCCACAGGTGAGGGAAGTCCCGTGCAGTTCCGCCAACAGGCCCTCGCCAAGCTCCAGTCACCGGAAGAGCTCGACCTCCCGGTGCGGCTGGCCCGCCCCCAGGGCTGGCTCGCCCTCGGTGTCACCGTCGTCGTGATGGCGGCGGCCTCCGTCTGGGCGGTGACCGGTTCGGTCACGTCCACGGTGGGCGCACCGGCCATCCTCACGCACGGGCAGGGCAGCTATCTGCTGCAGAGCCCGGTGTCCGGCCAGGTCACGGCCGTCCTCGCGAAACAGGGCGAACAGCTCCCCGCCGGCGCCGCCGTGCTCAAGGTCCGTACGGCTCAGGGCGATGCGGTGGTCCGCACGGTCGCCGCGGGCCGGGTCACGGCGCTCGCCGCCACCATCGGGCAGATCATCCAGACCGGCACCAACGTCGCCGCCGTGGAGAAGGTCGCCCATGCCTCCGATCCGCTGTACGCGACCGTGTACGTGCCCGCCGAGAACGCCGCCGACATCCCGGCGCACGCCTCCGTGGACCTCACTGTCTCCTCGGTGCCGACGCAGACGTACGGCGTGCTGCGCGGCCAGGTGAAGTCGGTGGACCGCACCGCGCAGTCCGCCCAGTCGATCTCCGCGTTCCTCGGCGACAGCCAGCTCGGCCAGCAGTTCACCAGCAAGGGCCGCCCGGTGGCCGTACTGGTCGCCCTCGACACGTCGGCGAGCACGCAGAGCGGGTACCGCTGGTCCACCACGGACGGGCCGCCGTTCCGGCTCGACTCCATGACCCTCGCCTCCGGTTCGATCAAGCTGGCCGACCAGCATCCCGTCGATTGGCTGCTCCCGTGACCACCACGCAGGAACGCGGCCGCAGACGCGCCGCCCCCGCCAAGCGGCCGGTCCCCAAGCCCCGTGGCGGCACGGTCCGTACGCCCACCGTGCTGCAGATGGAGGCCGTCGAGTGCGGCGCCGCCTCCCTCGCCATGGTCCTCGGCCACTACGGCCGGCACATCCCACTGGAGGAGCTGCGGATCGCCTGCGGTGTCTCCCGCGACGGCTCGCGCGCCTCCAACCTGCTGAAAGCGGCGCGCAGTTACGGCCTGACCGCCAAGGGCATGCAGATGGATCTGGCCGCCCTCGCCGAGGTGCGGGCACCGGCCATCCTCTTCTGGGAGTTCAATCACTACGTCGTCTTCGACGGCATGGGCCGCCGCTTCGGCCGGCGGGGCGTGTTCATCAACGACCCCGCCAAGGGCCGCCGGTTCGTGCCGATGGAGGAGTTCGACGGCAGCTTCACCGGCGTGGTGCTCGTGCTGGAGCCGGGCGACGGCTTCACCAAGGGCGGCCGCAAGCCGGGCGTGCTCGGTGCGATGCCGGCCCGGCTGCGCGGCACCGCCGGCACCCTGCCCGCCGCCGTCCTGGCCAGCCTGCTGCTGGTCGCGGTCGGCGCGGCCGTGCCCGCACTGAGCCGCACCTACATCGACAAGTTCCTCATCGGCGGCCAGACCTCCCTGCTGGGCGTGCTGTTCGCCTCGATGGGCACCTGCGTCCTGCTCACCCTGGTGCTGACCTGGCTGCAGCAGGCCAACCTGCTGCACGGCCGGATCATCTCCTCCACCCTCTCCAGCGCCCGCTTCCTGCGCCATCTGCTGCGGCTGCCGGTGACGTTCTTCGCCCAGCGCTCCCCCGCCGACCTGGTGCAGCGGCTGCAGTCCAACGACCAGGTCGCCGAGACCCTGGCCCGCGACCTCGCAGCGGCGGGTGTGGACGCGATCGTCGTCGTGCTGTACGCCGTGCTGCTCTACACCTACGACCCGCAGCTGACGTTCGTCGGCATCGGCGTGGCCCTGCTCAACGTGGTCGCCATGCGGCTGGTCGTCCGGCTGCGCGCGACCCGTACGGCCAAGCTGCGCGCGGACACGGCACGGCTGACCAACACCTCGTACACCGGTCTGCAGCTGATCGAGACGATGAAGGCGACCGGCGGTGAGGACGGCTACTTCCGCAAGTGGGCCGGACAGCACGCCACCACGCTCGAAGAGCAGCAGCGGCTCGGGGTGCCGAGCGCCTGGCTGGGTGTGGTCGCGCCGACGCTCGCCACGTTCAACAGCGCTCTGATCCTGTGGATCGGCGGACTGCGCGCGGTCGAGGGCCATATCTCGGTGGGTCTGCTGGTCGCCTTCCAGGCGCTGGTCACCCGGTTCACCGCGCCGCTGACCCGGCTGAACGGCGTGGCGGGTCGCATCCAGGACTTCGCGGCCGACGTGGCCCGGCTGAAGGACGTGGAGAACTTCCAGGCCGACCCGCTCTACGCCCGTCGCGGCGGCGCCGACTCCACGCGCCGGCTGCAGGGGCACGTCGAGCTGGAGAACGTCACCTTCGGCTACAGCCCGCTGGACAAGCCGCTGCTGAGCGGCTTCGACCTGACCGTGGGACCGGGGCAGCAGGTGGCGCTGGTGGGCGGCTCCGGCAGCGGCAAGTCGACGGTGTCCCGGCTGATCTCGGGCCTGTACGCGCCGTGGGACGGGGTGATCCGCATCGACGGCCGCCGCCTGGAGGACATTCCGCGCGGCGCGCTCGCCGCCTCCGTCTCCTTCGTCGACCAGGACGTGTTCCTCTTCGAGGGCTCGGTCCGCGACAACGTGGCGCTGTGGGACCCGTCGATCCCGGACGAGGCCGTGGTGGACGCGCTGAAGGACGCGGCCCTGTACGACGTGGTGATGCGCCGCCCCGGCGGCATCCACAGCAAGGTCGAGCAGGACGGCCACAACTTCTCCGGCGGCCAGCGGCAACGGCTCGAAATCGCCCGGGCCCTGGTCCGACGGCCGAGCATTCTCGTCCTGGACGAGGTGACCAGCGCGCTGGACGCGGAGACCGAGCTGGTCGTGATGGACAACCTGCGCCGGCGCGGCTGCGCCTGTGTGGTGATCGCGCACCGGCTGAGCACGGTCCGCGACAGCGACGAGATCGTGGTGCTGCAGCACGGCACGGTCGTGGAACGCGGGCGGCACGAGGAGCTGGTGGCGCACGGTGGTGCGTACGCCGCGCTGGTCAGGGAGCGATGAGATGACGACCGTTCAGGAGGGATACGAAGGCGACCTCGTGCTCGGCGCGCTGGGGTCCCTGGGCACCCGGATCGACTGCGCCGGTTTCAACCGCCTGGACCTGGAAAGCCCGCAGGTGCTGTGGCTGGTCGCGGCCGGCGCGCTGGACCTGTTCGCGGTGGACGCCGTCCAGCAGGGCCACTGGCACCACCTGGGCCGGCTGGAGGCGGGCGCACTGCTGCTCGGCCCGGTCGCCGGACCCCAGCACACCCTGGTGGCCCGCCCGGTCCGGGACTGCGTGGTGCACCGCGTCAGCCTGCGCGAGCTGTACCAGCCCGCGAACACCGAGACCTGGTCGTACGACGAGTACGGCAACCCCCAGTACGTACCGCCCGCCACCAGCCCGCTGGAGTACGCGGTCGCGCTCGGCGTCGGCCGTGGCCTGTCCGTCCTGTTCCAGGCGCCGATGGCGGAGGAGCGGGCCACCGCGCCGACCGACGACGACGTGTTCTGGATGCAGGTGCCGCCGGGCAGCGTGCAGTACGGCGCGCTGTACGGCGCGGAGGCCGCCGCCGATCTGCTGATGGACCCGGCGCTGTGGCAGTCCATGGTCGACCAGCAGTACCGGCTGCTGACCGCGCTGGACCGGTGGATCGAGCAGCTGGAGCGCACCCACGAGACCCGCACGGCCGCCGGGATCAAGGCCGGTGAGGCGGTGCGTGCCCAGGCCGACCAGACACTGCTGGCCTCCATCGGCAAGCGCTCGGCCCGCCGGACGACGGCCGCCGACGCCGACGCCGGCTACGCGGCCTGCAAGCTGGTCGCCGAGGCGGCCGGGATCACCCTGGCGGAGCCCGCGCAGAGCGGCACCGAGAGCGAACGCCTCGACCCGGTCGAGCGCGTGGCGCTCGCCTCCCGGGTGCGCGCCCGGGCCGTACGGCTGCAGGGGCGCTGGTGGCGGGAGAACGTCGGCCCGCTGGTCGGGCACCGGGCGCTGTCCGGGGCGCCGGTCGCGCTGCTGTGGCGGCGCGGCGGCTATATGGCCGTCCATCCGGGCACCGGACGCGAGACGCCGATCGAGAAGGCGAACGCGGAGGAGTTCGAGCCGCGCGCGGTGATGTTCTACCGGCCGCTGCCCGACAAGGCGCTGACGCCGTTCGGCCTGCTGCGGTTCAGTCTCCAGGGCACCCGCGGTGACCTGGTCGGTCTGCTGCTCGCGGGCCTGGTGACGGTGGCGATCGGCGCGCTGGTGCCGGTCGCGACGGGCAAGGTGCTCGGCGAGTACGTGCCGACGGCGCAGGAGGGCCTGATCGTCCAGGTGTGCCTGGCGGTGATGGTGAGCGGGGTGGTGGCGGCGGCGTTCACGCTGCTGGAGAACCTGTCCATCCTGCGCCTGGAGGGCCGGATCGAGGCCGCGCTGCAGCCCGCCGTGTGGGACCGGCTGCTCAGGCTGCCGACCCGGTTCTTCACCCAGCGCTCCACGGGTGAGCTGGCCAGTGCCGCCATGGGCATCAGCGCGATACGCCGGCTGCTGGCGGGCGTCGGCCCGGTGGTCGCGCAGTCCGTGACGGTCGGCGCGATGAACCTGGGCCTGCTGTTCTGGTACAGCCCGGCGATGGCCATGGCCGCGGTCGGCATGCTCGTCGTCATCGCGGCCGTGTTCCTCGGGCTGGGACTGTGGCAGGTGCGCTGGCAGCGGAAGCTGACGGTGCTCGGCAACAAGCTGAACAACCAGGCCTTCCAGACCCTGCGCGGCCTGCCGAAGCTGCGGGTGGCGGCGGCCGAGAACTACGCCTACGCGGCCTGGGCGCGGGAGTTCGCGCGCAGCCGTGAGCTGCAGCAGAAGGTCGGCCGGATCAAGAACCTCACCACGGTGCTCGGCGGGATCTATCTGCCGGTGTGCACGCTGCTGATGTTCATGCTGCTCGCGGGCCCGGCGAAGGGCGCGATGTCGGCGGCGGACTTCCTCACCTTCAACACCTCGGTGACGATGGTGCTGACCTCGGTCACCCAGCTGACCGGCTCCTTCGTCTCCGCGGTGGCCGCGCTGCCGCTGTTCGAGGAGATCAAGCCGGTCTTCGAGGCGACGCCCGAGGTGCGGGAGGCGAGCACGCGGCCGGGCCCGCTGTCGGGTGCGCTGGAGACCCGCCGGCTCTCCTTCCGGTACGCCGACGACGGTCCGCTCGTCCTGGACGACGTGTCCTTCGCCGTACGGCCCGGTGAGTTCGTGGCGGTCGTCGGCCCGAGCGGCTGCGGCAAGTCCACGCTGCTCAGGTTGCTCATCGGCTTCGACAAGCCGGTCTCGGGCAGTGTCCTGTACGACGGCCAGGACCTCGCGGCACTCGACCAGTCGGCCGTGCGCCGCCAGTGCGGGGTCGTGCTTCAGCACGCCCAGCCGTTCACCGGCTCCATCCTGGACGTCATCTGCGGCACCGAGCCGTACACGCCGGAGGAGGCGATGGCGGCGGCCGAGATGGCGGGGCTCGCGGAGGACATCAAGCGGATGCCGATGGGGCTGCACACCATCGTGGCGGGCAACGGCGCGATCTCCGGCGGTCAGCGGCAGCGCCTGATGATCGCCCAGGCCCTGATCCGGCGCCCGCGCATCCTGTTCTTCGACGAGGCCACCAGTGCCCTGGACAACGACACCCAGCGCATCGTCATCGAGAGCACCCGCAAGCTGAACGCCACCCGCGTCGTCATCGCGCACCGCCTGTCGACGGTCCTGGACGCCGACCGGGTGATCGTGATGGAGGACGGCAAGGTCGTCCAGCACGGCACGCCGGCCGAGCTGCTCGCCGACACCACGGGCCGCCTGCACGAGCTGGTGCGCCGCCAGCTGACGTAGTCTCCGCCGGGAGCGCTCAGTACTTCCCGCGGCGCTGCTTCTGTGTCCGGCCGCCTCGGTCGTGGTGGACCGGCATCCAGTGGTGCTCTGTGAACCAGCGGCCGAACAGGGCACCGCCGTAGATGACGAAGCCGACGCCGATGAGCCAGGACTCCACCACGAGAACGGTGCCGACCGCGCCGTAGCTGAGCGCGTTGGTGACGATGAGCGGGGTGAAGACGAGGTAGGAGAAGGCGCGCAGGCCGGCCAGGCCGACGACGGTGGCGAGGGCGCCCGGCAGCAGGGCGCGCCAGCGGACCTGGCCGCCCAGCAGGAAGCGCTGCCCCCACCAGAAGAAGACGATGCCGCTCACCGTGGACAGCGCGATCCGCTGTGCCCCGTGCAGCGCGGCCTTGGTCGCCACCTCCTGGTAGAGGTAGCCGGTGAGCACCACCAGCCAGGTCGCCTGCCGCCAGACCCGGTGCCAGGGGCCGGGAGCCAGGCTCCAGATCCGTTCGTAGGCGTTCTGCACGCTGCCGGCGAAGGACACCCCGAAGACGGCCAGCAGGACGGCACCCCAGACGCTGGTGGTGCCGATGACGCTGCGCGGCGGGCTGATGACATCGGTGATCACGTGCGCGGACCGCCCGGACAGCCCCATGCCGTCGGTGAGCCAGGAGGCGAAACCGCCCCGCACCAGCGGATCGGCGGCGGCGACCACGATCAGCAGCGGAGCGAGCATCACCAGTGCCAGGGTGGCGAACCCCATGGCCCGGTGCATCAGTTCCAGCTCACGGCCGTGTTCGAGCAGGGCCCCGGCCCTGAGCCACTCCCAAGCGCGGTGCAGGCCGCGCCGCCACCGCCTCACGGCTCCTCCCGTGCTCACCGCCACACGCTCTCCTGAGCCGATTCATCCACCCCGGCGGGCTCCGGGCAACTCGCACCGGTGCCGCGCCGGGGCGACACGGCGGCGGAGTGAGGGGGTTTGCGGGCCGTGCGGACCGGAGAATCGGAAGCCGTGCGTACTCCTGCCGAGGTGCCCTCCCCGCCGCCGGCCCCGCCGGGCGGCCGGCGGCGGCCGCTGATCCTCAGCGCGAGCATGGGGGCCGGTCATGACACCGTGGCCGCCGAACTGGCCCGCCGGGCGGCGGCGCACGGACACGAGCCGCGGGTGGCCGACGTCCTCGGGCTGCTGCCGTACGGCCTCGGCCGCGGACTGCGCCGCTCCTACC
>NZ_CM002285.1:927559-928740 GCF_000497445.1 Streptomyces roseochromogenus subsp. oscitans DS 12.976
CGCGCCAGCAGCCGGGTGCCGCGAGCCGGTCGGAGTCGTGCAGCAGGACGGTGCCGCCGCCGCGCAGGTCCGCCGCGACCAGGGCTCGCACGGACGCCGGGGTGGCGTCGGCCGTCCAGTCCTTGCCCCAGGCCGACCACAGCACCGGCCGCAGCCCGGCCCGCCGCGCGGCCAGCCAGCGTCCGGAGGTGAGGATCCCGTAGGGCGGGCGGTACCACTGCGGCCGGTGGCCGGAGATGTCGTGCAGCGCACGGACGGCCCGGGCGACCTGCTCGGCGTCCCGGGCGGGGGCCGGGCACCAGGGACGGTCGTGCGTCCAGCCGTGCACCGCGAGTTCGTGTCCGCGCCGGGCGGTCTCCCGGACCAGCGCGTGATGGCGCACCACACGCTCGCCGAGCACGAAGAAGGTGGCCCGTACGCCGAGTTCGTCCAGGGTGTCGAGGAAGCGCGGTGTGGACGCCGGGTCCGGGCCGTCGTCGAAGGTCAGCGCGATGTGCCGGCGGCGGCCGGTGCCGGCGAGCCGCGGGAACAGCAGCAGCCGTACGCCCGGGAGCCAGGTGGCCGCCGGTCCGATGTGCGCGGCGGCGACGGCGGCCGGCACCAGGACGGCCGCCGTCCGCCAGGGACTGCCGGACCTCGGGGACATCGCTGACCTGCCTTCCTGTTCGCGTTCTCACCGGTGGAGCCGATGCAGGAGTTCGCCGGTGCCGTCGCCGCCTCGCGCGGACGCGTCCCACGCCCGGCCGGCGGTCGGTGCCCGGGCCAGCCCGACGCTGCCCGCCCCGATCAGCACGACGCCGATCGCCTCCGGCAGCATCCGCAGCCCGAGGTGGACGGTCTCGGCGAACAGCGCCCAGCCGAGGACGACGCTGGTGAGCGCGTCGCCGAGGGTGAGTGCGGGCTGGGAGGCGGTGAGCGAACCGGCGCCGAACGCGCTCTGCATCAGCAGGAAGGCGACGATTCCGGCCCCGACGGTGGCGTACGGCGACCAGTGCGTGAACATCGCCGCGGTCCCGTGTCCGAGCCGCCCCACGGCCTCCTTGAGCAGCGCGGCGGTGGTGGCGAAGCACACGGCGGAGGCCAGACCGAGCAGCGCGGCGCGGGGCGCACCCCTCGTCGGCCGAGCGGCGGCTACGAGCAGCACGACCGCTCCGAGCGCCCCGCCGCCGCCCAGCAGCCAG
>NZ_CM002285.1:929490-937292 GCF_000497445.1 Streptomyces roseochromogenus subsp. oscitans DS 12.976
AACGGCAGTTCGGTGGCGAGCAGTGGCTGGACCAGGGACAGGCTGCCCACGGCCAGCGCCCCGGCCTGCAGCACCCCGGAGACCGCCAGCAGCGCGGCCCCCGCCAGCCAGTGCGGGCGGCGCAGCAGCCGCCCGAGCCGGCGCACCGCGGCCACCGCCCAGCCGGCCCCGCTTTCCTCGTACGGCTCCTGTACGGCGGCCCGGCGCTGGAGCACGGACGCGGACGCGTTGGTGAGGGCGGCGAGCAGGGCGAGCAGCACCGTGACGGCGATCATGGCCGGCTCATCCGAAGCGGGCGGCGAGCCGCCGGTACAGCCCGGGCGCGACACCGCGCACGCGGGCGGGAAACCTCAGCCAGCCCGGGACGTACACCTCGTCCTGGCCGTGCCGGACGGCGGTCCAGACGGCGTCCGCCACCCGCTCCGGCGGCACCGGCCGCGGCCATGCCCGGGTGTAGGGGACGCCCCGGCGGGCGAAGAAAGGGGTGTCGACGGCGCCGGGGATCACATGGCTGACGCCTACCCCGGTGCCGCGCAGTTCGTAGCGCAGGGCGTCGGCGAAGGCGGCCAGGCCGGCCTTCGCGGCGGAGTACACGGCCTCGCCGCGCACGGCGACGCTGCCCGCGACGGATCCGATGAGCACGATGCGGCCCGACCCGGCCGCGACCATGTGGGGCAGCAGCGCCCCTACGAGGTGCAGGGTGGCCAGCAGGTCGACGCCGACGATCTCGTCGACGCGGGCGCGGGGCATGCCGGTGAAGTCACCGGCCCAGCCCACACCGGCGCTCGCCACCAGCAGGTCGAGCCGGCCCGCGTGGTCCAGGACCAGATCGGTGAGCAGACGGTCGGCACCCGGCCGGGTCAGGTCGGCTGGCAGAGCCAGGGCGTCGAGCGGGGCGGCCACCTGCTCCAGGCGTGTGACGTCACGTCCGTTCAGCACCAGCCGCCAGCCTTCCTCGGCGGCCAGCCGGCGGGCGACGGCGGCGCCGATGCCCGAGGAGGCGCCCGTCACCAGTGCCGTGCCGCCACGGCCCGCCGGGCTCCCGGCGGAGGGGAGGACGGAGCCCGCCGGGGCGGAGGTCGCGACCGGCCCGCCGCGGTTCGACGGTCCTGCGGGGGGCGGGAGGTGGGACATGGTGAGGACCTCACTGCGACGTGGTGACACGGGTTCGCGGGCTCCGCGGCCGAACCTGCGCGCTGTATCCAGGGCGCCACACACTGGAAGACCACGCACTGCGGAAACCCGCCGAACGCCCGCGAGACATGCACAGTGGGGCCCGAGTCACCGGTGGTGCGCCCGGGACGACGATGGAGATCGAGGGATCGAGCGAGGGGGCCTTACGACCGTACGCCGGGACACCCGGGCGGGAGAAGGGCGTCAGGCACACCGAGGTCCTGATCGCGGGCGTGGGTCCGGCCGGAGACAACGGCCGCGCTCGAACCGCGCCGACGAGGTGCTGACCGCGCGGTGGCCGGCCGGCTGTGAGACGGGGGATCGTCGGGTGGGCCGCGCCCTCCGGCACGCGACACACGGTGTGCGGGCCCACCACGACGACCCCGCGACTGTCATATTGCGCGAGGCTCAGCTGCTGATCGCCTGCCCGGACAGCCCGATCGCGGCGTTCCCCGTCTGCCGGCACGAGGTACTGCGCGAGCGCGCCTAGGTCGTACTACGGACTACTACGTCCTACTGCTCCACGCCGACGGCTCACGGGGCTTTGCGGGAACTCGTGGAGGAGGCGACCCGGTCGTCCCACGGTCGCCTTTTCAGCTACTGCGTACTGACGGACCGCATCGACCCCCGCACCTGCCACTGCCGGTCCGCAGAGACACCCGCGACGAGTTCCGCGCCCGCTGCGCGACCGAGGCCGGCACCGCGTTCCTGATCCGCCCGGACGGCCACCTGACCGCCCGGGTGTCCCGGCCGTACCCGGCACCCTGTCCGCGGCGGCCGTTCCACGCACCCGCTCAGTCCAGGCCTGGAATGGAAGCGCCCGAAGGCACTCCGGCGTCGATGTAGGCGTCATAGAACCGCTTCCAGGGTGCGCTCGGCCCGGCTAGTGGGCCCTCGAAGGGTTCGCCGTGGGCCTTGGCGTCGAGGGCGGTGAGGCATACCTCCCAGCCGGCGCCGTTGCGGGCGGCGGTGTTCGGCTCGGCCAGGACGTTGGTGAGCGTGAACCGGGTGCGCTGTGCGCCGACGGCTTCCAGATCGAAGCGGAGTTCGTCGCCGCCCCACTCGAAGGACAGGTGCCGGGGCGGGTCGACGGCGAGCATCCGGCCCGTGAAGCCGGGCGTGTTCGGGTCGCCGCTGAAGCGGATCGTGCCGCCGGGACGCAGCTCCATCTCGGCGCGGAAGGGGAACCACTGCTGCAGTTCGTCGGGATCGGTGACGAACTGCCAGACGCGGTCCACCGGGTGGTCGTAGGTGCGGCTGAACCGGACGGCGGGACGGCCGTCGTCCAGGGTCAGACAGGTGCCGGTGAGGTCGACGGGCATGGTGCTTCAGTCCTTCGGCGGTGGGGGGCGTCCGGTGTCGTCCGACGTCTCGTCGAGGCGCCGGCCCAGGGCGTCCAGGCTGCTGTTCCACAGCCGGCGATAGGGCTCCAGCCAGGCGTCGAGCGCGACGATCGGCGCCGGGTCGAGGTCGTAGACACGGCGCTGCGCGTCCTGTCTGACCCGGACCAGGCCCGCTTCCCGGAGCACCTTCAGATGCTTGGACGTGCTCGGCTGGCTCAGTCCGCAGGCTTCGACGATCTCCCCGACGGGCCGCGGGCGTTCCCGCAGGAGTGCGACGATCGCCCGCCGGTGGGGATCGGCGAGGGCGGACCACAGCGCTGCGTCGGACATGCGACCCAATATGCCCTGCCAGTTATATGCCCGTCAAGGAATACACCAAAAGAAACGTTGCCGTTTCGCTAGTCGTGCCGTAAGGTCGGACGTGTACGAAACAGTTTCGTTTATGAGCTGTTCGCTCGCCCGTACCCGAACGACTTGCCCTGGAGTGGTTCACCATGCCCCAGAAGACCCTGGCCGAGGGCTCCCGAGCAGGAGCCGCCGCGATCGAACACGGTGGGGCGGCCTCGCCCAAGCGGTGGTGGATCCTCGCGGTCATCGCCCTCGCCCAGCTGATGGTCGTCCTCGACGCGACGATCGTGAACATCGCCCTGCCGTCCGCCCAGACCGACCTCGGCTTCTCCGACGGCAACCGGCAGTGGATCGTGACGGCGTACGCCCTCGCCTTCGCCTCCCTGCTGCTGCTCGGCGGGCGCATAGCCGACCTCTTCGGGCGCAAGCCCGCCTTCCTCGTCGGCGTCGTCGGCTTCGCCGCGGCCTCCGCGCTGGGCGGCGCCGCGAACGGCTTCACCATGCTGGTCGTCGCACGTGCCCTGCAGGGCGCCTTCGGCGCGCTCCTCGCGCCCGCCGCGCTGTCGCTGCTCAACACCACGTTCACAGACGCCCGGGAACGGGCGCGCGCCTTCAGCGTGTACGGCGCGATCGCCGGTGCCGGCGGTGCCGTGGGCCTGCTGCTCGGCGGTGTGCTGACCGACGCGCTCGACTGGCGCTGGACCCTGTATGTGAACGTGGCCATCGCGGTCGTCGCCTTCGCGGGCGGCTGGATCCTGCTCGGCAACCACCGTGACGCGGCGAACGCCAAGCTGGACGTGCCGGGCACGGTGCTCGTCGCGGCCGGTCTGTTCACCCTGGTCTACGGCTTCTCCAACGCCGAGACCCACGACTGGGGTTCGCCGCTGACCTGGGGCTTCCTGATCGCGGGCGGAGTGCTCCTGACGGCCTTCGCCTGGTGGCAGACCCGTGCCGCGCACCCGCTGCTGCCGCTGCGCATCCTGCTCGACCGCAACCGCGCGGCCTCCTACCTCGCGGTACTGATCACCGGCGCGGGCATGTTCGGCGTGTTCCTCTTCCTGACCTACTACCTCCAGCTCAACCTCGGCTTCAGCCCGACGAAGACGGGTGTGGCGTTCCTGCCGATGGTCGGCGCGCTGATGGTGACCGCACAGGTGGGCACCACGGTGCTGCTTCCCCGGCTCGGCCCGAAGGCGGTCATCCCGCTGGGCTTCGCGATCGCCGGTGCCGGTATGGCCTGGCTGACCGGCATCGGCCTCGGCTCGCACTACCTGAGCGCGGTCCTGCCCCAGCTGATCGTGATCGGCGTGGGCCTCGGCATGGTGATGCCGCCGGCCATGCAGCTGGCCACCGGCGGGGTCGCGGCCGAGGACGCGGGCGTGGCGTCCGCCACCGTCAACGCCATGCAGCAGGTGGGCGGTTCGATCGGCACGGCGCTGCTGAACACCCTCGCGGCGAGCGCCGCCACCGCCTATCTGTCCAGCCGCGACGCCACCAGCAAGCCGGTGCGGGCGCAGGCGACGATCGAGAGCTACACGACCGCGTTCTGGTGGTCCGCGGGCTTCTTCGCCGCCGGCGCGCTGATCGCCCTCGTGCTCTACCGGCGCGGGGTGCCGCAGCAGGACACGGAGGCCGCTCCGGTCGTCCACATGTGACAGCCGGAATCCGAGCCCGAGGGGCCGCCGTCAGCAGGGAGACGGCGGCCCCTCGGCCTGTCATGGTGGAGGTGTGCGCAAGGCGACCGCGGTGCTCGGCAGCACCCTGTTCCTGGTCCTGGCGGCGGGTTGCGCGGCGGTGCTGATGCCGTGGTGGCTGACCGGCGGCTGGCGGACCGGCCACTGGTGGCTGCCGCTGCGGCTGCTCGGCCTGCTCCCGCTGGCGGCCGGTACGGCCGTGATCCTGGAGGCCTACGCCCGGTTCGCCCTGGAGGGGCTCGGCACACCGGCGCCGGTCGCGCCACCTGCGCGGCTGGTGGTGAGCGGCCCGTACCGGTACGTGCGCAATCCGATCTACGTCGCGGTCGTCGCCGTACTCGCCGGTCAGGGCCTGCTGCTCGCCCGCCCCGTGCTGTTCGCTTACGCCGCCGGCGCCTGGACGGTGATCTGGGCCTTCGTCCACTGGTACGAGGAGCCGGGGTTGCTGCGCCGTTTCGGGGCCGGCTACGAGCGCTACCGGCGGGCGGTGCCGCCCTGGTGGCCGCGGCGGACTCCCTGGCGGGGCGCCTGAGTCGGCGGCGCGGGCGGGTGCCCGCGGTGCATCCGCGAAGGGTGGCGTCAGGGCCTCGCGACCTGTGCACGTGTCGCTCTCCGTGCCCGTCCGCCGGGTCGCCGCTCCCCCGATGCGACACGAGTCACCAGCCCAAGGCCATGGACACCGGATGAAACCGGTTGTTTTTCGCCGCCCCCCGGGAAGGCCCCCCACGGACCCGCCCGGGGAGCGGCTGTGTGCCCGGAAGCCGGCGGGCGGCCCCACTCCGCCCGTCGGCCCCGGTGCGAGATCGCGGGTTCCCCGCTCCAGGGGCCGCACTCCCCGGTTGCGGACCTGTTTCCGGCGTATGCGGGGTCCGCGCGATCCCGGTCCTTAGAAGGCGAAGACGCCGCCGACCGTGGCGTCCCGCATGCACGCGTTGCCGAAAGTGCGCTCGTACGCGACGCGCTTGCCCTGCCAGACGCCCTGCACGGTGACGACGACCGGGTCGTACAGATCGGTGCACCACACACCCGGGGCGGCCTTCAGGGCGGCGAAGTTGCCGCCGACGCCGCTCAGTTCGGCGCAGGCCTGGGCCGCAGCCGGGTGGGTGCCGGAGGCCGTCGGAGCGCAGCTCAAGGTGGCGGCGCGCTCCGGAGTGGCCGTGGCCGCGTCGCTGCCGTGGCCCGTCGTGAGGACCAGCGCCGAGGGGGCGTAGAGCGACGACGGGGCGACGCTGGGTGCAGCGACGGCGGCCCCGGTCAGGGGTCCGCAGACGGCGACGGCAGCAAAGCCGAGGGCCGCTGCCCAGCGCGCGGTGTTCCGCATTGTGTGCATCCTTCCGCTTGAACAGACATGGCGCCGGCCCGGGCCCGGTCGGGCACCGGAGCGGCGAGCGCCACTCTGCCGAGTCCGCCGGGGAAACTCACATCGGGCACATGGATTTCGGTAACCTTTCGTGTTGAAGCAGTGGCGTGATGTCACGGAATCCACACACCGTGACCCAGCAACTACGCGGGTTCTGCCCGTCGAGCCCGCCCAGATGGCCGAAAATCAGCGCTTCGTTAATCGTCCTGAAACATTCCGACTCCGACCCCCTCAAGTCCCTTCATGACTCCTTGTGTTCATGAAGTGATCACCTCAGTGGGCCGGTTCGGGGCCCGCCCTCAACGAGGTGGAGGCCCCTGGTCCCGAGGAGGGCTCAGCGCTTGATGGGAGTGTGTTCGCGAAGCCCTGGTGGTCTAGGCTCGGTTGATGACCTTGGAATGGGAACAGGTGATTGTTCACTCGGTGGATCCGGTGGCCTTGGGGCAGTGGTGGGCGGAGGCCCTTGGGTGGGTCGTCGTCCACTCCTCTGATGAGGAGTTCGAGATCCGCCCGGAGCCGGATCGCCTGCCGGGGTTGGATTTCGTCCGGCTTGATGAGAGCAAGAAGGTCAAGAGCCGACTGCATCTCGACTTCAGGCCTGATGACCAGGACGCCGAGGTGGCTCGCCTTGAGGCTCATGGCGCAAAGCGTGTCGACATCGGCCAGGGTGACCAATCGTGGGTTGTCATGGCAGACCCCGAAGGCAACGAGTTCTGTGTCCTTGGACAACGGCGTCAGTGACTGAGCCGTCTGAGCCGGAAGGTGACGGCTCGTCTCAAGTCACAGGTGCTTGTGGCCTGGGATGTGCTGCACGTGGACCGGCGGCATGCTCTGGTCGTCCGACATCAAGAAGGTCGCTGTGTGCCGCAGACCGTGCAGGGTCCAGTTCGGCCCCGGGGCCTCGTGGGCACGGTTGGACATCATGAGGGCCGCGTCGCAGGTCAGCGGCCGCCAAGGACGACGCAGCGTCCACCACAACGGCCGGCTGTGGCGTGCCACGAGGTGGCCGTCGGGCTGTGCGCCGGCGGACGCAGCTGCTCGGGCGTCCGGGTCGGGCAGGCGGCCGCGTGGACCGATCGGATCGAGTGGATCGTCACCGAGGGCCCCCGCACGCCGCCGCGACGCTCTTCGAACCGGCCGTCCTCAAGCGCGCGTTGGGCGGGCTGCCGGCCGCCTACATCCGCCCGGAGCCGTATCGTGCCGCGCACCTGAGCTGTCCCGGTGTTCCGATGGGAGCACCGGGACAGTGCGCCGGCGAGTGGTTCAGGCGTCCTTCGCCGGCGGCCGGGCGGGCCGGGTGGAGGGGCCGTCCGTGCCCGCGATCGAGAGGGAGCCGGGGCTCGCCGAGGGCGCGTCGGCCACCCAGCGCTGCCCGGCGGAGCCGTCCCGGACCTTGACGACGAGGTCGGCGCCCACGCTGTCGGCCGCGGTGGCGAGGGCGAGCGTGCGGTCCCAGCGGGGCAGCAACTCTCCCCGCTCGGTGAGGTCGTAGCGCACGTCGTCGCCCCGATTCGAGCCGGCGCCGGCGCAGCTGCCGAGGATCACCACGCCCGCGTCGGCGTGCGAGTCCAGGCACAGACCCGAGCCGGCCGCACTGCGCAGCAGCCCGTCGGCGTCGTACGTCCACCGCTGGGTGAGCGCCGCGGAGCAGACGGCGAGCACGGCGCCCGCCCCGGCCTCCGGGGTGCCCTTGATGTCCAGGCACAGGTCGGCGGCGGCGTTGCGCAGCCGGGTGGGGCGGCCGGTGGTGGGCAGTCCGGTGGTGCCGGGGGCCGTGGCGGCGGGGAGCGGGGACCGGTGGGCGGTGGTGCCGGGGACGGCGCCGGTGGAGGCGACCGGGTCGGTGCCGTCGCCGCCCTCCGGCCACAGGCTGATCGCGAGGAC
>NZ_CM002285.1:938242-948464 GCF_000497445.1 Streptomyces roseochromogenus subsp. oscitans DS 12.976
CCGCCTCGGCGAGCAGCACGCCGGGCGCGGCGTCCGCGTGGCCCAGTTGCTCCGCAGCATGCCGGCAGTGGGAGCAGGCGGACAGATGCTCTTGGACATCGGGCAGCAGGGCGCCGCCGCGGCGGATCGGAACGTCGAGCAGGCGGTTGTAGTAGCGGCATTCCTTGCCGGGCGCGAGTTCCCGGTGGGCGCGCACCAGGCCCTCCCGGAATTTCTCGCGAGCCTGTTCCAGCGCGGCCGCCGCACTGTCGACGTCGAGGCCGAGCAGCCCGGCGGGAACGGTTATCGGTTCGGCCTCGACCTCGATGTGCCACAACAGCGCCTGTTCCAGCCGGGGAAGGGCGTGAAAGGAGCGGTCGGAGAGGACGCGGTTTTCCGGTATCAGGGTCTTCGCGGCGCGCATACCGCGGCCCCCGGCGGGTTTCCCGAGTCCGGGCAGTACGGCGGTGATGCGGTCGGTGCCGGACCAGGTGACGACCGTGTCCCGGACTGCCACGAGCAGCCGGGGCCTGAGCGCCTCGGCGGGTTCGCCGAGGGCGAGCCGGCCGAGGACCTGGTGGAAGGCGGTGGCGGTGACCATGTGCGCGAGCGGACCGGAAAGGGCCAGGCAGACGACCGCGTAGTCGTGCGCCGGCTGCCAGTGCCGGGCCATCAGCAGGGCGGCGGACCGGGAGCCCTCCGCGTCGGATCCGGCCCGCAGTGGGCCGGCGAGCGATTCATCGGACTCCCCGGGGTCGCCGCCGGGCGGCGGATAGGGAGGACGAGGGGGGTGGGGGGTGGGCACTGAGCGGATTCCTTTGGTGCGTGCTGCGTCGATACGTACCTCTGCGGTGCGCGGGGAGGGGAATTGGCCGGCGTTCGGCCGGTGAAGTTCCGCAACTGCCGGAAGAACCCCGGATTTTACCCCCCGCACGGGCGTTGCAACCCTTGCACAACTTCCACATGAGCAACAAGGCGCCCGCACACATCGGCCGTTTGAAAGAAAGTCAGAATACGGCGGCCGACTCGCTCACGTGCACCGGCTTTCGGAATTCCATGCGCCCCGTGTGAAGTGTGCGCACACACCGGCGGGCGCGCGCACGCTTCCGGGTGGTACAGCCCGGTAGTGGACTGGGAGCGGCCTCCTCGGAAAGGCCCCGCGCACCCTGTCCCGGCCGGCGGCCCCGGCGGCTTCCCCCGCCGGCCGGGGCGGGCCGGGCGACCGTGGGCCGGCAGGGCTCAGATCTGCCAGGAGCGCAGCCGGTCGGCCGCGCCGTACACATCGGCCTTGCCAGAGATCAGATCGCGGGCGAGGTCGACGAGGGCGCCGTAGGGCGGGTCGATGCCGACACCGCTGACGAACATGTAGGCCACGGCCGTCGCGCAGGCGAAACGGGCGTTGGCGGCGGGCAGGGGCTTGAGCACGGCGAGGGTGTGCAGCAGGGCGGCGGCCCGCCAGGCGGGATCGGAGTCCACGCCGAGCCGGGGCGGATCCACGCGGTGCCGGGCGACAGCGGCGACCAGCGCGGAGAAGTCATCGACCGCGGGCTGGTCGGGCAGGACCTCCTCGTGGCGCTGGAGCAGCCAGGGGACGTCGATGTGGATGACGGAGGGCATGCGTCAGGCGGCCTCGTCCTTCGCAGGGGGCTCGTCGTCGGGGAAGGCCGCCGCGAACTCCTCGGCGTGCGCGGCGAAGAACCGCCGGAAGGCCTGGGCACCCTCCTGCAGCGCCCGGTGCCGCGCTATGTCGGCGGCGGCGGCCTCGCGCACGAGGGCTTTCATCGACGTACCGCGCTCCTTGGCGATCTGCCGCAGGTCCTCGAGTTCCCGTTCGCTGAACTCCACGTTGAGAGCTGGCATACCCCTCACGGTACCGCGCGGGTACTTACCCGTAAATATCGCCTGGTCAGGCGCCCTTTCCCTCGGTACCCGCGGAGTCCGAGAGCCATGTCCGATTCCCGCCGGTCACGGGCCGCTCGACGCAGCAGACTCGGCAGCACGGAAGGAACACGAGAGAACGAGAACACGAGAGAACAGCACGAGAGAGCAGAAGGAATACCCCGATGAACACACGCACTGTCCGCACCGTCCGCACCGTTCACCCCAGCCCGCTGGGCGACCTGCTGCTGACCGGGTCGGTCACGCCGTCCGGGTTCACGCTCACCTCGCTCGGCATGCCCGGGCAGCGTGGTGCGCCCGCCGTCGGTGGGGCGGACCGCGACGACGCGCCGTTCGCCGAGGCACACCGACAGCTGGACGCCTACTTCGCGGGCCGCCGGACCCGGTTCGAGCTGCCGCTCACGGTCACCGGCAGCCCGTTCCAGCGGGCGGTGTGGCAGGCCCTGGAGGACATCCCCTACGGCACGACGACCACGTACGGCGCGTTGGCCGCCCGGCTGGGCGTGCCGCGCGCCGACCTGCGCGCGGTCGGCCGGGCCCTCGGCGACAACCCGCTGCTGCTCGTGCGCCCCTGTCACCGGGTGATCGGCGCGGACGGCTCGATGCGCGGGTACGCGGGCGGAGTCGAGCGCAAGCTGTGGCTGCTCACCCACGAGGGCGCGCTGCAGCCGTCCCTGGTGTGAAGGAAGCCGGCATGACGTTCACTCCGGCCGAGGCCCGCCGCCGGGCGGCCGGCCCGCACGGACTGGGCCGCGCTGCGCTCCGCGGAATGTGCCGTGATGGGCCCTGGGAGTTGCAGCCGCCGCACCTGTATTCGCGCCGTAACAGCAGGCACTCTCGCCTCCCCCAGCGCTTCTGCAGTGCCGGCACCGTCACGTGCTGGACGTCCGCCGTACCGACGGAGCCGAGCATCCTGCGGCAGGGCCACGGCCTGGTGTTCACCGCCCGCGACCGCCCCGTGCGCACCTGCCGCGGCTGGTCCGCCGGGGCGATGCGGCACGGGGTGAGCACCGTACGGTCCGGGCGGCGTCGCACCCTGGGGCTGGTCCTCCACGACGCCGCGTGAGGGGGCACCTCAGAGCCGGTGTCACACCTCCAGCCGGCTGATCCGCACCGCCCCCTGCGTTTCCCCCGGGTGGGCGCTCGTCAGGGTCAGGCGGAGCCGGGAGCCGCGCCGGGCGTCGAAGGTGATCACGGTCGGGTTGTCCGAGGCCGTGGCCCAGTCCACCTTCGCGCCCGTCACCGGCACATAGGCGCGGCCGTCCCAGACCGCCGCCTCGATCTGCGCGGGCAGCGTATGGGTGGTGTCCACCGTGAAAGAGACGGCCACCTGGTCGAAGGTGCGCTTGCGTCCGAAGTCGACCGACACCCAGTCCGTCGCACGCGCCCCGCTGAACGCGGGCAGCAGTGCGGTGGCCGACTTGGCGAAGGCGTTGGACCAGCCCGTGGCCGGGTCGCCGTCCAGCATCGCGGCGGGCAGGGTGTCCGGGCGTCCGGAGTAACTGGCGTCCGCGCAGGGGTAGTTCGACGGTGCACGGTGGTCGGGCTTGAAGTCCGCCGCCGGGGTGCGGGCCGGCTCGCTGGCCGGGGTGGTGCGCACCTCCGCCGTGCCCGTGCGCAGACCGGCCGCCCGCGCGGTGACCTTCAGGGGGCCGGGCCGTGTGCCGGAGCGGACGATGGCGAGGGCCTTGCCGTGGAACGCGGTGCGGGTGCTCGCCTGGTAGCGCTCGGCGCTCTCCTCGCGGCCGTTGTCGACCCCGGCCAGCGAGCCGCCGGTGACGGCGAAGGTGATCAGGTGCCCGGCGTCGGGCACCACCACGCCCCGCGCGTCGACGATCTCGGCGGTGACGAAGGCCAGGGACCGGCCGTCCGCGGCGAGCGACGTGCGGTCGGCGGTGAGGCGTACGGTGTGCGGAGCTCCGGCGGTACGCAGCACATCGGTGGCGACCACCTTGCCGTCCCGCCGGGCCACGGCCTTCAACTCGCCCGGCTGGAACGGCACCTTCCAGGTCAGATGCAGCTTGCCCGCGCTGCCGTTGGGGCTGGTGTAGCTGCCCGGATAAGGGCCGTCGGTGAAGGTCTTGTCGTCGCCGGTGGCCTCCGTGGTCTCCAGGTAGCTCCGTCCGTCGGTGGTCTTCTTGACGTCGAACTCCCGCACGCCGAGGGACTTTCCGTTGAGGTACAGCTCGACCGACGGCACGTTCGCGTACGCCCAGACCTCGACCGTGTCGCCGTGCCCGTGGTTCCAGGTCATCGGCAGCAGATGAACCATCGGCTCGGTCGTCCACTGGCTCTTGAAGAGGTGGTACATGTCCTTCGGGAAGCCCGCCGTGTCGACCGCGCCGAAGAAGGACGCCTTGACCGGGAAGACGTCGTACGGGGTGGGCTCGCCGATGTAGTCGATGCCGGACCACAGGAACTGCCCCGCGAACCATTTGCGGTCCCGGTCCTTCTTGTGCCCGTACTCGCCGCTCATCGTCCAGGAGGCGAGGTTGTTGTCGTAGGAGGAGGTCTCCCGCCTGCCGGGGGTGTGGTTCTCGCCCGTGTTGAGGTGCTCCGGCTCCTGGTACGCGCCCCGGGTCGAGGTCTCCGAGGAGGACTCGGACTCGAAGAGGAACAGGTGGGGGTAGTTGGCGTGCAGGGCGTCGACGGAGTTGGCGGTGTTGTAGTTCAGGCCGAGGCCGTCGAGTCTGGCCAGCATCAGGTCGGCCGGGGAACCGGCGGCGGGCACAACGTGGTACTTGTTCGAGCCGATGACCACCGGCCGGGCGGCGTCGGCGGCCTTGATCGCGCCGATGATCCGGTCGGCCATGGCGAGCCCGGCCGTGGAGGTGGAGTCCGGGATCTCGTTGCCGATGGACCACAGGACGACGGCCGGTGAGTTCCGGGCGGCCAGCACCATCTCGGTGGCGTCCTTCTCGCACCACTCGTCGAAGAACCGGCCGTAGTCGTACGTCGTCTTGCCGGTGCGCCAGCAGTCGAAGGCCTCCACCATCATCACGATGCCCAGCTCCTCGCAGACCTGGATCATCTGCGGCGAGGGCGGGTTGTGGGAGGTGCGGAAGGCGTTGACGCCCATCGACTTCATGATCCGCATCTGTCTGCGCACCGCGTCGACGCTGATCGCGGCGCCGAGCGCGCCCTGGTCGTGATGCAGGTCGACGCCCTTGATCTTGGTGTGGGTGCCGTTGAGGGAGAAGCCCTCGTCGGGGTCGAAGCGGTAGGTGCGGATACCGAAGGGCGTCTCATATGTGTCCGTGGTACGGCCCGCGACGCGCAGCTCGGTGTGCAGGGTGTAGCGGTGCTCCGGGGTCGTGACGTCCCACAACAGGGGCTTGCCGACGGTCAGTTCATGGGTCTCGGTGGCCTGGTCGGAGACGGCGACCGTGGTGGACGTACCGGCGACCGTGCGGCCGTCGGGGCCGCTGATCCGGGACAGGAGCCGTACGTCCGTGCCGGTGCCGGACTCGTTGCGCACCGTCGTCGCCACCCGGACCAGGGCGCTGCCGGCCGAGACCTCGGGGGTCGTGACGTAGGTGCCCCAGCGCGCCACGTGCACCGGTTCGGTGATGACGAGCCGGGCCTCGCGGTAGATGCCGCTGCCGGAGTACCAGCGGCTGCTGGGCAGTTGGTTCTGCACCTTGACCGCGAGCACGTTGGCGGTGGTTCCGTCGGTGTGCACGAGATCGGTGAGGTCGAGGGCGAAACCGGTGTACCCGTAGGGGTGGCGGCCGGCTTCCGTGCCGTTGCAGTAGACGTGGGAGTCCATGTAGACGCCGTCGAACTCGACCGAGATCCGCTTGCCCGCGCAGGCGGGCGGAAGGGTGAAGGCGAGCCGGTACCAGCCGAGGCCGCCCGGCAGGAAGCCGGTGCCGCTGGTGGTGCCGTGGCCGGTCGTGGGGGTGTGCTCGATGCTCCAGTCGTGCGGGACGGCGACCTCACGCCAGGCGGAATCGTCGTAGCCGGGGTCGGCCGCTCGCGCGTAGGCGCCGGTCGGGTCGGTGGTGCCGTCCGGGTTGGCCAGGGCAAAACGCCAGCCGTCCCGTAGGGGCACGGTCCGGCGTCCGCCGGGTGACGCCTCGGCGGCGTCGGCGGCCGGGGCCGCGGGAATGCTCAGCAGCGCTCCGGCCGCGGGTGTTGCGGTGGCGGCGACCAGAACCGATCGCCGAGTGACCCTCATGGCGGCTCTCCCTCATCAAGGCCCAGAAGTACTCACAACTGATCGCGAACAAACAGATTCTGACGGTCTGCCACACGCGATCGTCAAGGGCCGGGCACCGCGCGTCCGCGCCCGCGGCAGATCGACCGGATCTCTCCCTTGACCTTTTTGACCTTGTTCGAGCGACCGGCTTTGACCTTGTTCGAGCGACCGGCCGGGGGGCGGAGGTTGCGGTTCACGGGAGTCCCGGACGCACTACGCTGGAACACGAGAGGTGCCACCTGTTCACTGTGAGTGTGCGCTGGGGAGCGGCGACGATGAGCCGGGTCTATCCGTTCGACGACGCGAGGACGGCCCGGGCGGTCATCGACGACGACGGGACGCTGGTCGAGTGGAACGAGGGCGCGCGCCGCCTGCTCGGCCACCCCGCGGACGCGGTCCTGGGCCGCCCCGCCGCCCGGCTCCTGGCCGCGGACGACACCCCGGCCATGCCTACGGGCACCCGCTGGGAGGGAACGGTCGTACTGCGCCACCGGGACGGCCGTACCGTCCCCGTCTGGCTGCTCGCCCACCGCAGGCCGCCGCACGACGGACACGGCGGCAGCTGGCTGCTGGTCACCCCGCTGACCGGCGCGGAACGGCGCGACGAGGACGACCCGCTCACCGCGGCGGGCCTGATCCAGTCGCCGTGCGCGATCGCCGTGTACGACGCGGAGCTGCGGCTGCACCGGATGAACGACGCGATGGCCGAGGTCATCGGCCTGCCGCAGGAGCGTCTGCGCGGGCTGCGGCTGCCGGAGATCGGCGGCAAGCCGCAGAGCGAGGAGCTGGAAGAGGGCATGCTCCGGGTGCTGACGACAGGGCGGCCGCTGGACGTGCAGACCTTCCAGCGCACCGGCGGCGAGGACCGCGCCCGCCCCTGGCTCGCCCGGATGGCCCCGGTCAGGGACGCGCGGGGCCGGGTGCGCGGCGTGTGCCTGGCCGCGCACGACATCACCGACAGCCACCGGGCCCGGCAGCGGCTGCAGCTGGTCAACGAGGCGAGCGTGCGCATCGGCAGCACCCTCGACGTCACCCGTACGGCCCAGGAGCTGGCGGACGTGTGCGTGCCCGCGCTCGCCGACTTCGTCACCATCGACCTGCTGGACCCGCCGGAGCACGGCGGCGAGCCCCCGGCCCGGCTGACGGCGCCGGTCACCCTGCGGCGGGCCGCCCATCGCTCGGTCCTGGAGGGAGCGCCGGAGGCGGTGCGGGAGCCCGGGCAGACCGAGGAGTACCCGTCCGGCTCGCCCCAGGCGGACTCGCTGACCGCGGGGCACACCATCATCGCCTCGGTCGCCGCGGGCGGCATGCTGTCGTGGCTGACCTGGAACACCGCGCGGGGCGAGCGGGTACGCCGGTTCGGCATCCACTCCTCGATGGCGGTGCCCGTCCAGGCCCGCGGGCTCACCCTCGGCGTGGCGGTCTTCACCCGCCACCGGCGCCCGGACCCGTTCACCGCGGACGACCGGCTGCTCGCCGAGGAGATCACCACCCGGGCCGCCGTCTGCATCGACAACGCCCGCCGCTACTCCCGCGAGCGGGAGACCGCGCTCGCGCTCCAGCGCAGCCTGCTGCCCCGCACCCTGCCGCGCACGGCCGCCCTGGAGGCCTGCTCCCGCTATCTGCCGGCCGCGCGGACCGGGGCGGGCGGCGACTGGTTCGATGTGATCCCGCTGTCCGGGATGCGGGTCGCGATGGTCGTCGGGGACGTCGTCGGGCACGGTGTCGAGGCCTCGGCCACCATGGGCCGGCTGCGTACCGCCGTCCGCACCCTCGCCGACATCGACCTGGCCCCGGACGAGCTGCTCACCCACCTGGACGACCTGGTGGTCCGGCTGTCGGAGGAGTCCGGCGGCGACGGCGGCCCCGGCGAGGTCGGCGCCACCTGCCTGTACGCCGTGTACGACCCGGTGTCCCGGCGCTGCACCCTGGCCCGCGCCGGGCACCCGACGCCCGTACTGCTGCGGCCGGGCGGGCGGCCGCAGCCGCTGGAGCTGCCCGCCGGTCCCCCGCTGGGCCTCGGCGGGCTGCCCTTCGAGTCCACCGAGCTGACGCTGCCCGAGGGCACCGTCCTGGCCCTGTACACCGACGGTCTCGTGATGTCCCGGGAGCGGGACGGGGACACCGGTCGCGCGCTGCTTCACGAGGTGCTCGCCGGGCACACGGACTCCCTCGACGTGACCTGTGACCGCGTCCTGCGCGCCCTGCTGCCGCCGGGCGGCGCCGCCGACGACGTGGCGCTGCTGCTCGCCCGCACCCGGAGCCTGCCCGCCGGCCAGGTGGCGACCTGGGACATCCCGGCCGACCCGGCACTGGTCGCGCCGATCCGCAAGCAGGCCGTGGAGCAGCTGGACGGCTGGGGACTGAGCGAGGCCGCGTTCACGACGGAGCTGGTGGTCAGCGAGCTGGTCACCAACGCCATCCGCTACGGCGCCCACCCCATCCGGCTGCGGCTGATCCACGACGCGACCACGCTGACCTGCGAGGTCTCCGACACCAGCCCCACCGCCCCGCATCTGCGCCGGGCCAAGACCTTCGACGAGGGCGGACGGGGCCTGCTGCTGGTCGCCCAGCTCACCCAGCGCTGGGGCAGCCGGCACACCCCGGAGGGCAAGACGATCTGGGCGGAGCTGCCGCTGTACGAGGAGGACCGGTAGGGCTACGCCCCGCCGTCGAACTGCCGCCTGCCCGAGGGCCTCTCCGGCGGATCAGGTCGCAGGGAATCGACGGCGCCTCATCAGCGCAGGTGAGCGGGGCGGCAGGAGTGCCCCCGCGGCTGCGACAGGATCCGCCGGACAGGCCGTAGCTAGGACCCCGCCAGCCAGGGCCGTACCTGTTTGCGGGCCTCGTGGAGGCGGGATTTCAGGGTGCCGAGCGGGATGCCGACGCGTTCGGCGGCCTCGGCGTAGTCCAGCTGGCAGATGTCCCGGTAGACCAGCGGCGCGACCAGGTGCGGATGCGTCCGCTCCAGCCGGTCCAGCGCCTCCAGCAGGTCCACGCGGGAGCCGGCGATGACGCTGGTGGTGCGCGGGTCGACGGCGTACGTGGGCTCGATGGCGGCCGGCTGCTCGGCGGCCCGCCGCTTCAACTCGCGGTACTTCTGCCGGCAGCAGTTGGCAACCACCGTGTACAGCCAGGTGCTGAAGCGGCTGCGGCCCTCGAAGCGGGCGATGTGCCGGGCCACCTGGAGCAGCACGTCCTGTGCGGCCTCCTCGGCGTCCTCGCGGCACGGCAGGAAGCGGCCGCAGCGGCGCACCACCTCCGGCCGGATCTCATGCAGCAGCCGGTCCAGCGACGCGCTGTCGCCGGCGGCGGCCCACCGGGCGAGGTCTTCCATCGGCGGCTGGTCCTGCACGAAGGCTCCCCCTTCAAGTCGATCTCAGGCCAGGCATGATAGTCGTATGCACTCCCTGGAGCGGATCGGCCGCTACCGCCTCGAACGTCCGCTGGGCACCGGCGCCTTCGCCACGGTGTGGCTCGCCCACGACGACGAGCTGCAGGCTCCGGTCGCGGTGAAGGTCCTCGCCGAGAACTGGGCGCACCGGCTCGACATCAGGGACCGCTTCCTGTCCGAGGCCCGGCTGCTGCGCCGGGCCGGCTCCAACCGCGTGGTGCAGGTCTACGACATCGGGGAACTGGCCGACGGCAGGCCGTACTTCGTGATGGAGTACGCCGACGGCGGCACCCTCGCCGGCCTGCTGACGGGCGGGCCACTGCCGGTCGGCCAGGCACTCGCGCTGACCGCCGAGGCCGCCCGGGCCGCCGCCGCGCTGCACGAGGCGGGCATCGTGCACCGCGACATCAAGCCGACCAATGTGCTGCTGCACACCGCCCGGGACGGCACCCGGCGGGTGCTGCTGGCCGACCTGGGGCTCGCCAAGAGCCTCGCGCAGGCCTCGGTGCTCACGCTGGCCGCGGGCTCGGCGGGCTATCAGCCGCCCGAGCAGGCCGAGCCCGGCGAGGGCATCGACGAGCGGGCCGACGTCTACAGCCTGGGCGCGGTCGGCTACGAACTGCTCACCGGGAGTGTCCCGGGCCCGCCGGGCCGGGTCGTACCGCCCGGGCGGCTGCGGCCGGACCTCGGCGAGGACGTGGCGCGGGCGCTGCTGCGCGCCCTGGAGCCGGACCGGGGCGCGGCGGCTG
>NZ_CM002285.1:949257-954935 GCF_000497445.1 Streptomyces roseochromogenus subsp. oscitans DS 12.976
GGCCGCGGCCGGGGTGACCGTGCTGCTGCACCGTGGCGGTTCCCCGGACCAGGCGCGGGTGACGGACTCGACGGGGCGGGTGGTCGTCAAGGTGCCGGCGGGCTGGAGCCACGAGCTGCGGGACTCCGGCTGGGACCCGAGCGCGCTGGGGCTCGCCAAGGGACACGAACCGGGTCTGGTGGTCGCCGACGACCTGTCCCGGTGGCCCGATCTGGGAGCGGGCGTGGACGGCGTGTTCGTCGGGGTCAGCGAGCACGGCGATGTCAGCGCGAAGGTGAAGGCCCTCGCGCACTCCGGCTGCCGCTTCTCCGGCAGCCGGAGTTTCGCCGACGCCGACTGGCACGGTCTGGTGCGGGCCTGGAGCGGCTGCCCGGACGGCGGCTCGGTCACCGAGTCCGCGCTGAACCCGGCGGACGGCGCCGCACAGCCTCAGGTGTACGTACAGGTGCGCGAGCGGGGCGACAAGGACGCGACCGAGGACATACTCCGTTCGCTGAGCGTGACCTGACGGGCGCCTGCCTTCGGTCACGACGGGGAACAAATCCCTGCGTGTGCCGAACTTTTCCGGGGCTGCGCGCATCGGAGTGTGATGACGGCGCACTCGGTGCCGTAGGCACGCGGTCCATCGCGTGCCATGACCAACCAGGAGTGTTGAGCGCCATGGTGTACACCCCCCGGTCCGCGCGGCACGGGGCCCTGCTCGTGGGCACGGTCACCGTGCTGGGCCTCCTGTCCGCCTGTGGCAACAGCCACGACGTCCACAGCAACCCGCCGGTCACGGACTCGGGTACGGCCGCGCCGGCGACGGGCGGCACGACGAGCCCGACGTCCGCCGGCTCCGCCCCGGCCTCGGCACCCGCCGGCGCCTCCTCGTCCTCCACCCCGCAGACGTCCCCCTCCGCCGGCGGCGGTGGCGGCACGGTCCCGGCGAGCGCCCGCTGCCACACCTCGGAGCTGAGCGCCTCGGTGGGCCGTAACGACCCGGGCGCCGGCCAGGAGAAGTTCCCGGTCGTCCTCACCAACAAGTCCGGCCGTACCTGCACTCTGCGCGGCTTTCCGGGCGCGGCGTTCGTGAACGGCGCCGGAACCCAGCTCGGCCCCGACCCCAGGCGTGAGTCGGGCTCCGCGACGACGATCACCCTCAGGCCCGGGCAGAGTGCCTGGGCCGGGCTGACATACTCCAACCCCGGCATCAGCGGCGCCAAGACGGCCACCCCGGCCGCCCTGCTGGTCACGCCGCCCGACGAGCGGGACGCGCTCAGGGTCGCGTGGTCGGGCGGATCGGTGCCCGTGTCCGGGAACTCCTCGACCGTCTTCCTGTCGGTGCTCAGCCCCGGCACCGCTCCCTGACCTGCCGTTACACCCCGTCTGACCTACCACAAGACCCCCGAAAGACGCCCGAGAACCCCGCTGCCCCACGCCCCGGGCAGCGGGGTTCGTCATGACCGCGCCACAACTGTCACAGGACGGCAACAGCGCCCTCCGGCCCCGATCTTTCTTCCGCCTCCCGTCATCGAACCCGTCGACCCACACCGGCGAGCAGGCCCAGCAGGGGCCGTGACAGGAAATCGGGGAGCAAGATGAGCGGGATCTCACGCAGGCGAGTGCTGACGGCGGGCGCAGCCGCGGGCGCCCTGGGCACGCTGGCCGCGTGCTCCTCCGGCACCGGCCTCTCGGTCGACGGCCCGGCGGACGGCGACGGCACCGCCCAGGCCGAGGCGAAGCCGATCGGTGACGGCTCCACCGCCGACACCGGCGCCCAGCCGCACCAGCCGACGCCCGAGCGGCTGAAGCCGGGCCAGAAGCCCCCACAGTTCGTGGTGTTCTCCTGGGACGGCGCGGGCGAGATCAGCAACCAGCTGTTCTCCCGGTTCCGCAAGGTGGCCGCCGACCACGGCGCCAAGATGACGTTCTTCCTCAGCGGCATCTACGCCCTGCCCGAGTCCAAGAAGCACCTGTACCGCCCGCCGCAGCACCCGGTCGGCGCCTCGGCCATCGGCTACCTCGCCGACCGGCACATCCACGCCACCCTCCAGCAGATACGGGCGGCCTGGCTGGAGGGCCATGAGATAGGCACGCACTTCAACGGGCACTTCTGCGGCGCGGACGGCGTGCGCAACTGGTCCCCGGCCGAGTGGCGCAGCGAGATCGAGCAGGCCAAGAGCTTTGTCACGCAGTGGAAGACCAACACCGGCTTCACGGACCTCGACCCGCTCCCCTTCGACTACGACAAGGAGCTGATCGGCGGCCGCACGCCCTGCCTGGAGGGCCAGTCCAACCTGCTGCCCACGGCCGCGGCCCTCGGCTGGAAGTACGACGCCAGCTCCCCCGGCGGACTGCAGATCTGGCCGGGCAAGGTGCAGGGCGGGAAGATCTGGGACTTCCCGCTGCAGTCCATCCCGTTCCCGGGGCACAAGTTCCCGGTGCTGTCGATGGACTACAACATGATGTTCAACCAGTCCGGCGGCAACCCGAACGGCGACCGCGCCCAGTTCGACGTCTGGCGTTCCCAGGCCCGCGACGCCTATGTCGCCGGTTTCCAGCGGGCGTACACGACCAACCGCGCGCCGTTCTTCATCGGCAACCACTTCGAGCGCTGGAACGGCGGCATCTACATGGACGCCGTCGAGGAGGCGATCGGGAAGATGGCCGCGTACGGCGAGGACGTGCGCTTCGTGTCGTTCAAGCAGCTCGTGCACTGGCTGGAGGCACAGGACCCGGCGGTGCTGCGCAAGCTCCGCACCCTGATTCCCGGGCAGTCCCCGCTGGGCGGCTGGGCGGAGTTCCTGGGCACAGCGGGCAGCCGGTCGTCCTGACCGGTCCACGACGGTCTGCTGTCCGGCCGCAGGCTGGGCGGGCGACCTGGATGATTTGCTTGCGACGCTCGACGGGAGTTCGGCGGCCGATCTGCTGGTGCTGACGCGGGACGGCGACCGGTCACGGCCAGGGCCTGTCCGGCGGATCACGCGGATCACAGTGACGGCGCCTCATCACCGCAGGCGAGCGGGGGCGGGCCGGCCCCCGCGTCCGCGACAGGATCCGCCGGACAGGCCCTGGGTCGAAGAGCCTCGGCCCGGCGGCCCGGTTCGCCGTCGAGCACGCGCCGTGCCCGGTGCTGCCGGGGTGGCCGGAACCGGCCCCAGGGCCCGGCACGATTCCGCCACCACCGCCCACCACCCCGAGTCACCGGCGGTGGCGCCCGTCCCCGTACCCGCCGTAGCCCCCGCCGCCGTCACCGCAGTAGTACGGGTACGCGGAGCAGGGGTCGAACGTGGCGGACGGTGTGGGCGCCGGGGCGGAGGTGGTCGCCGTCGGGGCCGACGGGGCGGTGGTCCTGGAGGCCTTGGGGGTGGGCGTCGCCGCAGGGGTCGTCCGGTGTGGGGTGGGCGTCGGCGACGGGGTGCCGTCACCGTCCCAGTTGACGTTCTGCATCTGGAGGTCGGGCTTGGCGGTGTCGACGCCCCAGCGCTGGGCGGCGCCGGGGGCGCGGTCCTTGAGCACCAGGGCGCCGGAGCCGTCGGTGGCGGCCGGGGTGAGGGCCAGCTCCTGGTTCCAGCGGGGTATCAGGGTGCCCTGGAGGGTGAAGTCGTAGCGGATGTTCCGCGCGGCCTGCCCGGTGGCCGAGCAGGGGGCGAGGCGGACCGAGTAGCCGAGGTGGGAGTCCAGGCACAGGTCGGGCGCGGAGGAGTTGCGCAGCAGTCCGTCGGTCTCGTACGTCCACTGCTGGCTGGGTGTCGCGGAGCAGGCGGCGAGTTCGGTCTCGGCGCCCTCGACGGCCTTCTGCCCGACGACGCCGATGCACAGCCCGGAGGCGAGATTGTGCAGCCGGCCGTGCACGGCGCCCTGACCGGCCGCGCTCGCCCCGGCCCAGGACGCGCCGGGATTCTTGGTGTCCTTGCCCGGCGCCGGCGAGGACCCGCCGCCCCCGGCCGGGGCCGCGCCGTGGCCGGAACCGAGCACCGACCACAGCACCAGGGGTACGACGACCAGACCGCTCACGGTGACGACGGCCAGGGCGAGATGGCGCCGCCTGGCACGCCGGGCACGGGCGGCACGACGGGCCGAGCGGCCGCACACGACGGTTTCCCCACCGCCGGCCGACGCTTCGGCTACGGCGGGCCCGGCGGCGTGGGAGGAGCCGCGCCGGCGTGGCGTCCCAGTGGCCGGGAAGGCCTCGTCGGGCAGGGGCGCGGCGACCGGGGGTGGTGGAGCCGGTTCGGTCGGCTGCTCGGCGCGGGTGGCCCGGGACTCCGCATAGGCTTGGGCGGCCCAGCCCAGGACCGCCTCGGCGAGGGCGAGCCCAAGTCCCTTGTTGAACGCGGTGAGTTGGTCTGCGGTGCGGCTGCAGTGGCCGCAACCGTCCAGATGCCGGCGCAGGTCCGGGTCGATGTCGACGCCGCCGCGCCGGAACGTCACGTCGAGCATGCGCAGATAGCGCCGGCACTCGGTGTCGGGGGCGAGTTCACGGTGGACCTGGAGGCACTCCTCGCGCAGCCGCTCCCGGCCCCTGCGCAGTTCGACGCGGGCGTCCTCCTCGTCCAGGCCGAGCAGGGCGGCGGGTACGGCGAGCGGTTCCGCCTCGACTTCCGTGTGCCACAGCACGGCACGGCTGGTCGGGGGCACCCGCTGGAACGCCCGGGACAGCTGACGCCGGCCGGGTGGCGGCAGCAGCCGGGCGGCGGCCCGCTCGCCGGCGGCGCCGGACCGCAGCTCCGGGTGGAGGAGTTCGCGGCGGCCGTCGGTGTCCCACTCGGCGGCGATCCGGCGGACGGCGACCAGCACCTCGGGCCGCCAGGCGGCGGTCGGGCCGTTCTGCCGTAGAGACTCACCGAAGAGCCGGGTGAACGCGGCGGTGGTGAGCATGCCGGCGGCACGGGTCCCGTCCGTGCACAACCGGGCGTAGGCGAAGGCCGCTTCCCAGTGCCGGTCGAGGAGTTCACCGACGGGATGGAGCGCCGGTGTCCCTCCCGTCCACTTCTTCAGCTCGGCACTCAGTCGTTCGTCCGACGGGCCTGCCTCGTTCACGACTGCATTCCTCCAGACGTGATAACGGAATTAGTCCATACCAAGCAGTATGGGAAGGTGGTGAGGCTGCTCGGACGTCCACCTGAGGCGGCTCTTTTGAAGCGTGGGGGGTGTACGGGGAGCGGCCTGGCGCATACGTCGGGAAATGCGATGTGCCAGCGCGCCGACAGCGCACACCTTTGCACAGCCGCACACGCCCGAACAAGGGATCTTTCGATTATCGACAGTGTGTGCGGCGGTTCTTTATTGACTCGGATTCAGGTGAATCCTTTTCTTCCCCTTATCGCCGTTCGCCCGCCCGGTAGGCGCCGGGCGGCACTCCGTAGCGTTCCCGGAAGATCCGGCTGAAGTGGAAGGGGCTGGTGAATCCGGAGGCAGCGGCCACCCGTTCCACCGTCAGGCCGGTGGCCTCCAGCAGCCGGGCCGCGTGCCGCAGCCGGGCCTCGCGCAGGGCGCGCATCGGGGACCGGCCGGTGCACAGGGTGAACAGGTGCGCGAACCGCGACGGGGACAGCGCGACGCTCTCGGCGAGCGAGCGGACCGAGTGCGGGGCGCCGGGGTCGGCGGTGATCAGCTCCTCGGCGCGGCGCACCCGGGCGTCGGCGTCCGGCGCGGGCGGCCGCGTCCGGTCCGGCGCGGAGTGCGGGGTGGTC
>NZ_CM002285.1:955714-976964 GCF_000497445.1 Streptomyces roseochromogenus subsp. oscitans DS 12.976
CGATCTCCTCCAGCGCGCACAGGGGCCAGTTCCCGCGCCAGGCTGCCGTGCGCCACGGACACCGGGTCCGGTGCACGGGCCGGGTCCGGCTCGCGCGGGGTGCCCTCGGCCGGTCCGCGGGCGTCGGCGAGCATCCGGCCGAACGCCGCGTCGATCCGGCCGTGCAGGACGTCGGGCACGGCCGGTACGGCGTACAAGCCGTCGGACACGGCGTAAGGGGCGAGCCAGGGCGTCCAGGACGGGCGGGCCTGGCAGTGCGTCCACCAGAACCGCCAGCGCTCGGCGCCGGGCGCGACGGTGTAGCGGTGGGAGGTGCCCGGGGCGAGCACCACCAGTTGCCCGGCGCCTGCCCGGGCCCTGGCAGCGCCCTGACGGAGCAGTCCGCAGCCGCCCAGGGTGAAGGTGAACAGCCAGCTGTCCGAGCCCCTGGGCCGGTTCACGCCGTAGCCCGGCGGCTGGTCGTAGCGGCCGGTCACCACCAGTCCGGGCGGCGGGGACGGGTCAGCGGCGGCAGCCGTCACGGGCAGGTCGTCAGCACGCACAGGCATCCTTCCGTCGGGCGCGCAGGCCTAGCGTGGCAGGTGAGTGACCACCGGATCCCAGGTGAGCAACCGCTGGATCCCAGAAGCGCGGGAGCGGACACATGACAGTCATGGACAACGGCGCCATTCTGCCCGGGGCGCTCCGGCAGCGGTTCGAGGAGGACGGCTTCATCGTCGTACGGGGGCTGTTCGGCCGGGCCGAGACCGAGCGGCTGTGCGCCGTTTTCGACGCGCTGCACGCGGCCGGTCCGGTGCCGGGCCACTTCGCGCCCCGCCCGGCCGATCCCGACCCGCTGCGCCGGTATCCCCGGGTGATGCAGCCGCATGAATTCAGCTCCGTGGCACGGGAGTTCCTGCTGGACGCCAGGCTGCGGGCGGTGCTGGAGGTGCTGTTCGGCGAGGAGGTGCTGGCCGCGCAGAGCATGTTCTACTTCAAGCCGCCGGGGGCGCGCGGGCAGGCGCTGCACCAGGACAACTTCTATCTGCGGGTCGAGCCGGGCACGTGTGTGGCGGCGTGGCTGGCCTGCGAGCCGATCGACCGGGACAACGGCGGTCTCGAGGTGGTCCCGGGCACCCATCGGATGGACCTGTTCTGCCCCGAACTCGCCGAAGAAGAGCTGTCGTTCGCCCGCGAATACGTTCCGCCGCCGGCCGGGCTGACCCCGGCTCCGGTGGATCTGGCCCCGGGTGACGTGCTGTTCTTCAACGGCAGCCTGGTGCACGGCTCCGGGCCCAACCGCTCGGCCGACCGGTTCCGGCGCTCGTTCATCGGGCACTACGTGGGCCGTTCGGCCGAGCGGATCGGGGCGTACTACCGGACGTTGACCATGTCCGGCGAGCGGGTGCCGCTGCCCGAGAGCGAGGGCGCCGGTCCGTGCGGCACGGAGTTCACACCGCACGGACCTCATTGAGCGGGCCCCGCCTCGTGCCCCCTACCGGGCGCCACCGTGGCCGCTGATCGCGTGCGGGGTGTAGGGCTGCTCCAGTTCCTCGATCTCCTGGTCGCTCAGTTCCAGTTCCACCGCGGCCGCCGCGTCCTCGATGTGGTGCTGCTTGGCGGCGCCGACGATCGGGGCCGCCACCGTGTCCTGGTGCAGCAGCCAGGCGAGGGCCACCTGGGCACGGGGTACCCCCCGGTCGTTCGCGACGCGGGTGACGGCCTCGGCGATCGAGCGGTCGCTCTCCAGGTACAGGCGGCTGCCGAAGTTGTCGTTGGCACTGCGCTCGGTGACCGTGCCCCAGTCGCGGGTGAGCCGGCCCCGGGCGAGCGGGCTCCACGGCAGCACGCCGACGCCCTGGTCCGCGCAGAGCGGCAGCATCTCCCGCTCCTCCTCGCGGTAGAGCAGGTTGTAGTGGTTCTGCATGGACACGAACTTCGTCCAGCCGTGCCGCTCCGCCGTGTACTGCAGCTTGGAGAACTCCCACGCGTACATCGAACTCGCCCCGATGTAACGGACCTTGCCCGCCTTGACCAGGTCGTGCAGCGCCTCCATGGTCTCCTCGACGGGGGTCGAGTGGTCGTAGCGGTGGATCTGGTAGAGGTCGACGTAGTCGGTACCGAGGCGGCGCAGGCTGTGGTCGATCTCGGTCATGATGGCCTTGCGGGACAGCCCGGCCCCGTTGGGCCCCGGCCGCATCCGGCCGTTCACCTTGGTGGCCAGCACGATCTCGTCACGGTCCGCGAAGTCACGCAGGGCCTTGCCGACGATCTCCTCGCTGGTGCCGTCGGAGTAGATGTTGGCGGTGTCGAAGAAGTTGATGCCCGCGTCCAGCGCCTGCTGGATGAGCGGACGAGACGCCTCCTCGTCGAGGGTCCACTCGTGGACGCCGCGGTCCGGCAGGCCGTAGGTCATGCAGCCCAGACAGATCCGCGACACGTCCAGGCCCGTCGAACCGAGCTTCACGTACTGCATCGTTGCTGCTCCTGCCTTCGGGACGATGGTCACCGAGGAGCCTACGACGTGGCCCGGCGGCGACTTGACGACCGGACAGTACGGGCGATTTGATCGTGGCACGTGCCGCGCCGCCGGGCGTGCGCAGGATGGAGCGGACGTGCCCCCCACGGGTGTTTCCCGCGCCGCTGGCGCCCGAAGGACCGCGGGCGCCCTGGCGGCGGCCCTGGTCGTCGTCCTTTCGGCGCTGGCCGGCTGCGACTCAGGCGGCTCCGGCCCGGCCGGCGACACCGGCGACTCCGGTGGCAAGCAGGGGCGCGACTCGTCGAAGCCCGCCGCGGTGCGGCTGCCCCCGCGGGGCGCCGGGTTCGACTACCAGATCGGCGGCGCCTATCCCCCGCCGAAGGGCGTCCGGATCGTCAGCCGCGACCGCTCCGACTCCCCCGCGCCCGGCCTGTACAACATCTGCTACGTCAACGCCTTCCAGGCGCAGCCCGAGGAGCGCTCCTCCTGGCCGGCCGGCCTGCTGCTGCGCGACGCGCACGGCCGGGCCGTCATCGACGAGGACTGGAACGAGGCACTGCTCGACATCGGCACCCCGGCCAAGCGGGAGCGGGTCGCGCAGCGCGTGAACCAGTGGATCGACGGCTGCGCGCGAAAGGGCTTCGACGCCGTCGAGCCGGACAACTACGACAGCTACACCCGCTCCCACCATCTCCTCACCGCGGCCGACGCGACCGCGTTCATGACCCTGCTGTCCCGGCACGCGCACGCCCGGCACCTGGCCGTCGCGCAGAAGAACACCGCGGAGCTGGCCGGTGCACGCAAGCGAGCCGGGCTGGACTTCGCGGTGACCGAGGAGTGCGGGCAGTACGACGAATGCGGGGTGTACGCGAAGGCCTTCGACGACCGGGTCGTGGACATCGAGTACACCGACACCGGTCTGCGCTCGGCGCTCGCCCGCTGGGGCGACCGGCTGAGCATCGTCCGCCGGGACCGGAACGTGTCCACGCCCGGGAGCAAGGGGTATGTCCGCGAGGTGAGGTGACGCGCGGTCGGAAGACCGGATGCGGGTACTGCCGTCGGGGCGTTGTATTGCTGCCCTCAGGTGACCCGTCCGGCGTGGGAGCCGGGCGATCGTCATACTGTCTGCTCATCCTCGGCGGAGACGACCGGCATCCGGCCGGTCTCGGCCGCCCCCGGAGGAAACGCGGTGCCGACTCGTCCCAACACCCTGAGAACCCTGGCCGGAGCGGCACTGCTGCCTCTGGCCCTCGCCACCCCCGCCTGTGGACAATCCGCCGCCGCACCGGCGCCGGAGACCCCGGCCACGGTGTGCTCGCTCGCCGGCACACTGCACGGTACGCACGGTGAGCAGGCCGATGTGAGCCTGTGCGCGGACACCGGATCCCCCAGATTCAACATCACGGCCCCGGCCACCTGCCGGATCGGCCGTACCCGGGTGCGCTACGCCTGCCGCACCGACGGCACCTGGAAGGCCAGCCGGTCCGGCAAGTCGCTGGGCACCGGAATGCTGCCCGGCTCGGGCCTGTACCCGGGTCCGGGCACCTATGACCTCAGCGCGACCGTCCACGTCTGGTCGACGCCCGCCGGTGTCGACCTCAAGGGCACGGTGCAGACCACCGTGTCGCTGACCGCGCCCAAGGCGAAGGTCACACATGCCGTCACCGTCGACCAGAGCGTGCTGCACCGCAACGCCACGACCACCGTGACCTACACGATCCGGCGGGACAGCGACGACGGCGACGGCAACGCGCGCCTGGGCATGATCGGCGAGGCGGGCACCGACCTGCAGATCACCACGGCCGACAAACGCTGTGTCAACCCGCTGGTGGGCCGCTACCCGTCGAAGACCCGGCTGGCGCACTCCCTGGACTGCACGGTGACCGAACTGCAGCCCGGCCACCCGGAGACGCTCAAGATCCAGTACACCGTCGGGGCGAAGTGCTCCACGGTGGTGTCGAAGCTCGGCTACTGGGTGCCGAAGGGGCAGGACATGTTCACCGGGAACATGCTGGCGGGGCCGACGCTGACCTGCCGCTAGAGCAGGTCCAGCGCCCGCTCCCAGGCGAACTCCGGCCGTCCGCCGTCCGGTCGGGCTTCACCGGTGTGAGCGGCGCCGAAGCGGACGCCCATCCCGCGCAGCCGTGCCAGGCTGTCCTGGTAGGCGGGGTGGGCGGCCAGCGCGTCGGCGACACAGGGCAGGACGGCGATCGGTAGGCCCGTGCCCGCGGCCTCGCACAGGGTGCCGAGGGCGAGGGTGTCGGCGATGCCGGCCGCCCACTTGTTGACGGTGTTGAAGGTGGCGGGCGCCACCACGACGGCGTCCGGCGGCGGGAAGGGGCGAGGGTCGGCCGGTGTGCGCCAGGCCGACCGGACGGGGCGGCCCGTCTGTCCCTCCACGGCCGCGACGTCGAAGAAGCCGCCCATGGCGACCGGTGTCGCGATGACGCCGACCTGCCAGTCCCGTTCCTGAGCGGCGCTGATCAGCTTGCTGACGCCCGCGGCGATCCCGGCCGCGCACACGACGACGTAGAGGAAGGGCTGCTCGGCCTGTTCGGTCATCCGGGCACCCTACTGAAGCGGGAAGGACACTCCTCGCTCGGCCTCGGGCCGGGGTCCGTGGATGCGGCGCTGCTCCTCCTCGATGGGTACGTCGTGGATGCCGGCCTCGCGCCGCGTCATGAGGCCGTGCTCGTCGAACTCCCACAGTTCGTTCCCGTAGGAGCGCCACCACTGGCCGGCCGAGTCCCGGGACTCGTACTGGAAGCGGACGGCGATGCGGTTGCCGTCGAAGGCCCACAGGTCCTTGCGCAGCGCGTACTCCAGCTCGCGCTGCCACTTGGCGGTGAGGAACGCGACGATCTCGGCACGGCCGGTGACGAAGGTGTCGCGGTTGCGCCAGACCGAGTCCTCGGAGTAGGCGAGCGCCACCTTGTGCGGGTCGCGGGTGTTCCAGGCGTCCTCGGCGGCCTGGACCTTCTGAACGGCGGTCTCGCGGGTGAACGGCGGCAGGGGCGGGCGGTCGGTCATGGTTTCCTCCTGGGCTCGCACGGCAGTGGAGAACGAGCGTTCTCCGAATGGCTGCTACGGTAGGAGAACGCTCGTTCTCTCGTCAAGGAGCGTCACGGACCGCATCGAGGAGTGATGGTGTCGCCGATGGACAGCGCGGCCGCCCGGGACAGGGCGCTGGACGCCGCCGAGGAGCTGTTCTACGCCCGCGGTGTGCAGTCCGTGGGCATGGACGAACTGCGCGGCGCCTCAGGTGTCTCGCTCAAGCGCCTCTACCAGCTCTTCCCCGCCAAAGAACAGCTCGTCGCGGCCTATCTGGCGCGGCGGGACCAGCGCTGGCGCGAGCGCCTCGCCGCGCACGTGGCCCGGCAGCAGGATGTGCGGGAGCGGATCCCGGCCGTGTTCGACTGGCTGGAGGAGTGGTTCGGCGAGCCCGGTTTCCGCGGCTGCGCCTGGATCAACGCCCACGGCGAGCTGGGCGCCACGTCGGACCTGGTGGCCGAGCAGGTGCGCGCCCACAAGGAGGCGTTCCACGACTATCTCGCCTCGCTGGTGGCCGACGCCGGGCTGCCCGCCGGGCTCACCGGCCCCCTGTTCCTGCTCGCCGAGGGGGCCATGGTGACGGCGGGCATCACCGGGACCACCCGGCCGGCGGCCGAGGCCCGCGAGGCCGCGCGGACCCTGATGACGGCGGCCGGCCGGGGTTAGGGCCGGTCCGGGTGGATCCTGCCGCACAGGCGGGGGCCGACGCGCCGTGTCGGCGTCCCCCGCCTTGCAGCTGGACATACCAGCCCCGCTCACCTGGGCTGATAGGGCGCCGCCGTTTTCCTGCGACCTGATCCGCCGGACAGGCCCTGGCAAAGCCCTGTCCAGGGCCGCTCTTTCGGACCTTGCCCGGGCCGCGGGCCGGAGGGCGCCGCGGCGCGGAGTGCCCCTGGTCCGAGAGCGAGGCCCTGGCTCAGCCGGCCGGCTCCGACAGACTGATCGCGCTCACCGGGCAGGCGCGGACCGCCTCCCGGACCATCGGGTCGCCGGCGCCGTCCTCGCGTCCCGGCAGCAGGGTGCTGAAGCCGTCGTCGTCCTGGGTGAAGACGCCCGGCGCGGCCAGCGCGCACTGGCCCGCGCCGATACAGACGTCCTTGTCGATGTCGATGTGCATGAGCAGAGCCTCTTACCAGGTCACGGGGAGTTCCAGCATCCCCTGGATCGTGTCGCCGCGCTTGAAGCGGACCTCGTCGGCCGGGACCGCCAGCCGCAGTCCCGGCAGCCGGGCCAGCAGGGTGCCGAGGGCGATCTCCAGCTCCGCGCGGGCCAGGTTCTGCCCGAGGCACTGGTGGATCCCGAAGCCGAACGCCACGTGGTGGCGGGCCGAGCGATGGAAGTCCAGGGTGTCGGGGTCCTCGTACCGGGCCGGATCGCGGTTGATCACCGAAGTCGAGAAGAGCACGCCCTCACCGGCGCGGATCGTGGTGCCGTCGACATCGATGTCCTCCAGCGCCACCCGCTGCAGCCCCTCCGCGATGGACAGCATCCGCATCAGCTCCTCGACGGCCTCGGGCAGCAGCGCCGGGTCGGCGCGCAGCTCGGCCAGCCGGCCCGGGTGCTGGAGCAGGGTGTACGTGCCGAGGGAGATCATGTTGGCGGTCGTCTCATGGCCCGCGACCAGCAGGATGACGGCCAGCGACACGAGTTCGGCGCGGTCCGGGCCGCCGTCGCGCAGCCGGCCGTGAACGAGTTCGTCGAGGATGCCGTCGCCGGGTTCGGTCTGCCGCGCCTTGTCGTCGATCAGCTCTCCGAGGTAGCGCTCAAGGTGGTCACGGGCCTCCATGGCGTCGGCCGCCGTGGGGCCGCGCAGCAGCCGACGGGACTGCTCCTCGAAGAACTCGTGGTCGGCGTACGGCACTCCGAGCAGGCCGCAGATCACCATCGACGGCACGGGCAGCGCGAAGGCGGAGACCAGCTCGGCGGGCGGCCCCTGAGCGATCATCGCGTCCAGCAACCCGTCCACGGTCCGCTGGATCCACGGCCGCAGCTCGGTGGCGCGTTTGACGGTGAACGACGGGATCATCATCCGCCGTTGCCGGTTGTGTTCGGGATCGTCCACCCCGATCAGGGCCACCCGGCGGTCGCGGATGCCGGCGAAGCGCTCGGTGGGCACAGGAAAGCCGGGATGGGTGCGGTTGCTGGACAGGCGGGGGTCGGAGAGCAGGGCGCGGGCGGCGGCGTGTGCGGTGACGGCCCAGACCTCGCGGCCGTCGAACAGGGTGATGCGGGACAGGGGGCGCTCGTCGCGCAGCGGCTGGTATCCGGTGGGCGGGTGGTAGGGGCAGGTGCGGTCCTGCGGGAAGGCGACGGGGCCGGCTTGGGCGGCCGGGCCGGTGATGTCCGTCAGTTCCGTCATGGAAAGACCTCGCAGACGAAAGAAGTGCGTCGTGCCGATCTTCATTAGATGCCTTAGGCACCTATGGGTCGACGCCAAGTTCGGCCACTTCGGGGAACCGGGTGATCTGACCGAAGAAGAGGGGTCGGAGGGACGGATTCCGGCCGGCCTGCGGCACGCGTCCACCGATCACGGTACCCGGCTCGCGCCGGACGGCGCGAGAGTACGGGTCACTGTGCCGCGGGCACGACGGTGGCTCGACCGCCCCGGAGGCCATCACCCCACCGGCCCAACCGGTCCGCGGTATGGATGATTCGCCGAGCGGCCGGTGTTGAAGGCCGGGCCGGTGTTGAATGCCGGTGGCGGAAAGCTGTTGGACCGACGAAGGGGACGGATCTCATGCCTCTTGAGGGCGAGTACGAGCCCAGCCCGACGCAGTGGGTGCGCGAGCAGGTCGAGCTGTACGAGAGCTCCGGCGGGACGAAGGGCACGACACTCATGGACACCGGGCTGCCGGTCGTCGTGCTGACCACGCGGGGCGCGAAGAGCGGGAAGATCCGCAAGACGCCGTTGATGCGGGTGGAGCACGACGGGACGTACGCGGTGGTCGCCTCCCAGGGCGGCGCGCCCAAGCACCCGGTGTGGTACTTCAACATCACCTCCGATCCGCATGTCGAACTCCAGGACGGGCCGGTCAAGCAGGACATGAGGGCCCGTGAGATCACCGGCGAGGAGAAGGCCCGCTGGTGGGAGCGGGCCGTCGCCGCGTATCCGCCGTACGCCGACTACCAGAAGAAGACCTCGCGGGAGATCCCGATCTTCGTGCTGGAGCCTTTTGCCGGGAGCTGATTCGGGCCGGGCACCGGCGGGATTCAGAAAAATCCACGCCGGGCAGGTGTGAACCCGTTCCGGGACGGGCACGCGTGCCACAGGCCCCGCCGCGTTCCCCCGTCGCGGCGGGGCCCTTCGCCGTCACGAACGGGGTCGGTCTCCGGCGGCTGGGAAATGCTCGCCGAACCGCCGGCCGCGCAGCCGAATCCGGTCGGCGAGCACCCTCGTTCTCGCCGCCCGTGTCCGCTGTGGCCGCACCCCTACGGAACGCTCACCCACTCTCCGTCGCGCATCAGCTCTCGGCCCTTCAGTTCGTTCTCCTCGCGCCAGGCCTGAACGCGTTGCGGGAGGATTCTGAAGTAGAGGTAGCGGGTGGCGAGTCGGCGGGGGTCGAAGCCGGTGTGGCCGGCGAAGACCTCGGCATCCTCCTCGGGGAGGTCCTCCGGGGTCACCACCTGGACGCTGCCCTCGATCAGGACGACGTCCCGGGTCGGGCCGAGGCCGAGGCGGACCCGGCCGGTGGCCACGAGGTTGCGGCCGGTGGGGCTCTCGGCCGGGGTGGCGATCAGCAGGGTGGCGCCGTCCCACACGAAGGACAGCGGCACGAGATAGGGGGCGCCGCCGTCTGGGCCCGCGGTGGCGACCCAGAGGTCGACGTCGTGCTCCAGCCGGTGCAGGGTGTCCTTCGTGCGCTCCGCGGTGGTGCGGGCGGGCGGTGGGGTCATGGCGTACGGCCTCCTCGGGATACGGATTCCGTCCAGTGTGGCCGTCAGTCCACGGTCCCCGCACGAATATGATCAAGGCGTGTCCGGGCGGCCGCCAGGAGCAGTTCGAGGGCGGCCGGGTAGGAGCTGGAGCGCATGGTGGCGACGAGGTGGGGAGCGGTGGCCGCGATGTGCGGATGGGTGTCGGCGGGCAGCCGGCCGTAGGTGCTCCGCCACACCTCCGCCTCGGCCTCGCGCGCCGGCTTCGGCAGGGCGGTGCCCGCGGAGTCCAGGGCGCCGAAGGCGAGGGACTGGTCGACGAACGCGTGATAGATCCGCACCGCTTCCGGGTCCGGGAACCCGGCCCGGCGCAGCACACCGAGAATGCTCTCCACGGCCTGGATCTCATGGGCGCGCCCGGTGACACGGTGGGCGCTGAGCATCGCCGCCCGGGGCTGCGCGAGGGCGCCGGCATGCATGCGCAGGCCGAGTTCGCGCAGGTCGGCCACCCAGTCGCCGGTCGGCCGCCAGGCCTTGAGGGTACGGCCGATCAGCTCGTCGGCGATGGCCAGCATCAGGTCGTCGGTGTGCCGGAAGTACCGGTACAGGGAGCTGGGGTCGGCGCCGAGGGCCCGGCCGAGGCGGCGCACGGAGAGCGCGTCGGCGCCGTGCTCCTCGATCAGCCGCAGCGCGGTGGCGACGATCAGCTCCTCGGACAGCACAACGCCCTGTTTGGTGGGGCGGCGGCGCTGCCGGGCGGCGGGCTGGACGACACGGTCGGGCATGGGACCTCCCTCGTTCGTGCCGGGCACCTTATGACAACATTGTTGACCTGTTAAGTACCCCGGCAGTTACATGTCCGGTCACCGGGGCCGACCGGGCCCCCGCGGTGCGAGCGGAGAGCCGGCATGAGCGACAGCCCCTTCGGAGCGGATCCCCCCGCGCGGCCCGAGCTGCGCCAGTCCCTGAGCCTGGTGGACGGCGTCGCCGTCGCCGCCTCCAGTACGGCCGCCACGACCAGCATCGGCATCGGACTCGGGGTGACCGCGGGGGTGGTCGGCCCGCATCTGCCGGCCATCATGCTGCTGGCGTTCCTTCCCGTCCTCGGTATCGCCGGGGCCTTCTCGCGGCTGAACCGGGTGGAGCCGAACGCGGGCAACGGCTATGTGTGGGTGGGCCGTTCGCTCAGCCCGTGGCTCGGCTTCATGGTCGGCTGGGTGAACTTCGTGGCGAGCGTGGCGTTCCTCGCGTACACCACAGCGGTCACCGGGTCGGCGCTGCTGCAGCTGGCCGGGGAGGCGGGCCTGCACCGGATCGGCTCGCTGGGCCTCGATCCGGGCTCGACCGCGCAGACGACGGCGGTGGGGATCGTCGTCCTGATCGCCGTCACGCTGACCGCCGTGACCGGTGTCCGCACGGCGGCCCGGCTGCAGACCGGGCTGCTGGTCTTCGAGTACGTCGTGCTGCTCGGATTCTGCGGCTACGGCATCGTCACGGGCCCGCACTCCTTCAGCCTGTCCTGGTTCGACCCGTTCGCGATCCCCTCGGCGACCGCGGTGGCGCAGGGGCTGCTGCTGTCGGTGTTCTGTTACTGGGGGTTCGAGGCCGCGTTCACCGTCAACGAGGAGGTGCGCGACCCACGGGACGCCTCCCGGGCCGGGATCATCACGCTGGTGACGATGCTCGGGCTGTTCCTGCTCGGCTCGGTCGCCTTCCAACGGGTGCTGTCCCCGAGGGAGCTGGCCGGTCACGGAGCGCAGGGGCTCGCGTATTACGGGGACCGGCTGGCATCCCAGCCGCTGGCCGCGCTGCCGCTGGTCGCCCTGATGTTCTCGGCGGTGGCCTCGCTGCAGGCCGGCGTCATCCCGACGGCCCGCGGGATGTTCGCGATGAGCCGGGACCGTACCCTCGGGCCGGTGTGGTCCAAGGTCAGCGCCCGGTACGGGACTCCGGCGGCCGGGACGCTGCTGATCGGGGCGCTGGCCGTCGTGGTGGCGGCGGGTGCGCTGGTGATCCCGCGCCTGGCCGACATGATCAACGCGATCGTGAACGCGGTCGGCATCGTCGTCGCCCTGTCCTACGCGCTCACCGGGCTGGCGGCCGCCCTACGCTTCCGCGCCCTGCTGCGGGAGGACTGGCGGCAGGGCGTGCGGGCGGTGCTGCTGCCCACGCTCAGCGCACTGGCTCTGCTGGGCCTCGGCGGCTACCTCGGCTGGTCTTTCTACGACTCCGCCGACCACCTCGAACTCCGCGCGGACAACGGCTGGTTCCTGCTGCTCATGCCGGTCGCGATGATCGCCTCCGGTTTCGCGGTCGCCGCCTGGGCCAAGTGGGTGCGCAGATCGCCGTACTTCCGCACCGGCGCGGGCACCGACGCCGACTCCCCCGAGCTGCTCATCACCGCCAACTGACCCACCAGGAAAGGCATCATGCACGCTGATCTGCTGTTCACCGACGGCCCCGTCCTCACCTCCGGGGGACCCGAGGGCCGTACCGCGACCGCCGTCGCCGTCACCGGCGGCCGTATCACCGCCGTCGGCGGCGACGAGCTGCGCGACCTGGCCGGTCCGGGCACCGAGGTGGTCGATCTCGCCGGGCGGCTGCTGCTGCCAGGCTTCCAGGACGCGCACGTCCATCCGGTGCCGGCGGGGCTGGAGTTGGCCCAGTGCGATCTGTCCGGTACGCCGACGGCCGAGGAGAGCGTGGCCGCCGTACGGGCGTACGCCGACGCCCATCCGGAGCGGGAGTGGATCCTGGGCGGCGGCTGGTCGATGGAGGCGTTCGCGGGCGGGACGCCGACGAAGGAGCTGCTGGACGCGGTCGTACCGGACCGGCCGGTGTATCTGCCGAACCGGGACCATCACGGCGCCTGGGTCAACAGCCGGGCGCTGCGGCTGGCGGGCATCGACCGGGACACGCCCGATCCGGCCGACGGGCGGATCGAGCGGGACGCCTCCGGCGAGCCCAGCGGCACGCTTCAGGAGGGTGCGATGCAGCTGGTCGGCCGGCTCACCCCGCCCGCCACGCCGGCCGACCGGCTGGCCGCGCTGCTGCACGCCCAGCGGCATCTGCACGCGCTCGGCATCACCGCCTGGCAGGACGCGCTGGTCGGCGACTTCCTCGGCATGGACGACCCCGCCGAGGCGTATCTCGCGGCGGTGCGGGACGGTTCGCTGACCGCGCGGGTGGTGGGCGCGCTGTGGTGGGACCGGGGCCGCGGAGCCGAGCAGATCCCCGAACTCGTGGAGAAGCGGGCGGCGTTGAGCCAGGGACGGTTCCGGGCGGGCACCGTGAAGCTGATGCTGGACGGGGTCGCCGAGAACGGCACGGCGGCGCTGCTCGACCCCTATCTGGACCGGTGCGGGTGCGCGACCGCCAACCGCGGCAAGAGCTTCATCGATCCGGCTCAACTTCCCAAGTACGTCACCGAGTTGGACGCGCTCGGTTTCCAGTGCCACTTTCACGCGCTGGGCGACCGGGCCGTACGCGATGCGCTGGACGCGGTCGAGGCGGCCCGTGCCGCGAACGGGCCGGGCGACACCCGGCCGCATCTCGCACATCTGCAGGTCGTGCACCCGGACGACGTGCCCCGGTTCGCGCGGCTCGGCGCGACCGCGAACATCCAGCCGCTGTGGGCCGCGCACGAGCCGCAGATGGACGAGCTGACGATCCCCTTCCTCGGGCCCGAACGGGCCGCCTGGCAGTACCCGTTCGGCGCGCTGCTGCGCTCGGGGGCGCGGCTCGCCGCAGGCAGTGACTGGCCGGTGAGCAGTCCCGATCCGCTCCAGGGCGTCCATGTCGCGGTCAACCGGATCGAGCCGGGCGGCACCGGACCGGTGTTCCTGCCCGAGGAGCGGCTCGGCCTCGCGGACGCGCTGACGGCGTACACGGCCGGATCGGCGTACGTGAACCATCTGGACGACACCGGCCGGGTGGCCGTCGGGGCGCTCGCCGATCTGGTGGTGCTGGACCGCGATCCGTTCGCCGGACCGCCGGAGGAGATCGCGGAGACGGGCGTGGCGCTCACCTACGTGGACGGGGAGCGGGTGTACGACGCCGGGTGACCTAGGGGGTTTTGTCTGGATCAGCCCGGGTCCGCGACGCCCGGCACGGCACCTCGCCGCGTTGTCGGACCACCCGAGTACGCCCAGTACGCGGGTGCTCCTCCGCCTTGCGATGCACCGCACCGGACGCCGCGGCCTGATCCGGCCTGATCCAGACGAAACCCCCTAGCGGGTCTGCTGGAAGGTCCGCCGGTACGCCTGCGGGGACACCCCGATCGCCGCGTGCAGGTGCTGGCGCAGCGAGGCACCGGTGGCGAAGCCGACCTCGGCGGCGATCCGGTCCACCGGCAGGTCGCTGGACTCCAGCAGATGCCGGGCGCGGGCGACGCGCTGCTGGATCAGCCAGCGGCCGGGACTGAGGCCGACCTCGTCGCCGAAGCGGCGGGCGAACGTGCGCAGGCTCATCCGGGCGTGGCCGGCGAGATCGGTGAGGGTGAGCGGCTCCTGGAGGCGCTCCAGGGCCCAGGCACGGGTCGCCGCCGTGCTCGCCGCGCCGCTTTCGGGGACCGGCTGTTCGATGTACTGAGCCTGGCCGCCGTCCCGGAACGGCGGGACGACACAGCGGCGGGCGACGGCGTTGGCCAGCTCGCTGCCATGGTCGGTGCGGACGATGTGCAGGCAGATGTCGACGCCGGAGGCGGCCCCGGCCGAGGTGAGCATGCGGCCGTCGGCGACGAACAGGACGTCCGGGTCGAGGTCGACCCGCGGGAAGCGGCGGCGGAATGCATCGGCCACCTGCCAGTGTGTGGTCGCCCGGCGGCCGTCGAGCAGGCCGGCCTCGGCGAGCACGAACGCGGCCGTGCAGATCGAGACGATCCGCGCGTCCGGGCGGATCCGGGCGAGGGCCGCGGTGACCTCGTCCGGCAGCTCCGTGGGGATGTATGCGGGCGGCATCGAGGTGACCACGACCGTGTCGGCCGTGTCGAGGATCTCGGGGCCGTGTGCGACACCGATTGTGAAGTCGGCGTTGGTGCGCACCGGGCGGCCGTCGACCGTGCAGGTCAGGACCTCGTAGTGGCCGTCGGCGGCGCCGAGGATCCGGCTGGGGATGCCCAGCTCGAAGGGATAGACGCCGTCCAGGGCCAGGACGGCCACCCGCTCGGGGCGCCGGGTGCGTAGCTGGACATCTGCCATGGCACGATCCTATCGAAGCTTGGCATTCCTGCCATTTCCCGGGCGGGCGGCGCCCGGCAGGCTGGGTGACCATGAACAGTGTGAACACGATGCGAGCCATCAGCCAGGACGTACTCGGCGGTCCCGGGGTCCTGAGGGAAGTGCGGGTGGAGCGGCCGGAACCGGGCCCGAACCAGGTGCTGGTGCGGGTGCGGGCCGCCGGGGTCAACCCCACCGACTGGAAGCACCGGGCCACCGGCGGCTTCCTCGGCCGGCCGCCGTTCGTCCTCGGCTGGGACGTCTCCGGGGAGGTCGTGGAGACGGGGATCGGCGTGGCCGCCTTCACGCCCGGCGACGAGGTCTTCGGCATGCTGCCCTACCCCTACGGCCATGGCTCGCACGCCGAGTATGTGATCGCGCCGGTCCGTGCCCTCACGCACAAGCCGGCCTCGATCGACCACACCCAGGCGGGCGCGCTGCCGCTGGTGTCCCTGACCGCCTGGCAGGCGCTGACCGAGCACGCGGACCTGAAGCCCGGGCAGCGGGTGCTGATCCATGCGGCGGCCGGCGGCGTCGGGCACGTGGCCGTGCAGATCGCCAAGGCGCGCGGCGCGTATGTGATCGGTACGGCGAGCGCGGGCAAGCATGACTTCCTGCGGGAGATCGGCGTGGACGAGCCGGTCGACTACCGGACGACCGAGGTCACGGAGGCGGTGCGGGACGTCGACGTGGTCCTGGACACGCTCGGCGGGGACACCTCGGTGGCGTCGCTGAAGGTGCTGCGGCCGGGCGGTGTCGTGGTGTCGATCCTGCCCGGGGGCTCGCGGGAGTTCTACGACGAGGCCGAACGGCTCGGTGTACGGGCCGTGCGCATGCTGGTGGACGCCGACCGGGCCGGGATGGAGGCGATCGCGGAGCTGGCCGGGTCCGGGAAACTGAAGGCGACGATCGCCGGGACGTTCCCGCTGGCGGACGCGGCGAAGGCGCACGAAGTGGGCGACACCGGACGGACGACCGGGAAGCTGGTCCTTCTGGTCGACTGACCGGTCAACTCGGCACGATTACCGGGCGGCAAGCGCCAAACTCGCAGACATATGTCAACCGAACATGCTCAAATTCCTTCCATCGAGGGTAACTTGACGATCGGGAGACCGACGTCCGGGCGCGGGTGGGAGGTGATGCCGTCGTGCGAGACGAGCCTGCACCGCTCCCCCGTCACCTCCGTGTGTACGAGCATCGGGCGCACACGGTCCTGGAGTTGCGGGGCGAGATCGACCTGCTGTCGGCGACGGAGATCGGCCCGTCGCTGGACCGGATCACCGGCCGGCCCGGCGCCCGGGTCGTGATCGATCTGCGTCCGGTGGAGTTCTTCGACTGCTCGGGGCTGCGGCTGCTGTACCGGGCCCGCACCCGGGTGCTGGGCGGCGGCGGGCAGTTGCACCTGGTGTGCACACACCCGCTGACGCTGCGCGTGTTCCGGGTCACCGGGCTGTCCCGGCTGCTGCCCCCGCATCCCACGCTGGACGCGGCCCTGGCCCGGTCCGGGGCCGCGTCCGGCTCGCTGTGAGCACGGTGATGCGGAAGTGGAACTGGGTGCGGTGGTTCTCGAAGAACGGGGTGTGCCGACCGCCCTCGCCTTCGCCTTCGCCTTCGGACAGGATGTACGCGCGCGCCTCGAACTCCGTGTGCGGGGTGACCGTTCCGGGTGCCCTCGTCGAGGAGTCCGAGCACCGAGGCGGCCCAGCGCGGGTAGCTCTCCAGTGCCTTGAGCGCAGAGACCGGTACGACGGGGATGGCGTCGCCGGGGACCTCGTACTCGGTGAGCAGTTCGCGCACCTCCAGCTCGACCGGTGGCGAAGGCGAAGTTCGAGCGGACCAACTCGTCGTCGCCCCGAACAAGACCGACATGGTGGACGACGGGGAGATCCTGGAACGCTCTACGACTGCTCGAACAGGGCGCTCACGGATTCACCGTTGTGAATGCGCCGTACCGCCTCCGCGAGCGCCGGGGCGATGGAGAGCACCCGCAGCTTGCCGGTGGGCTCCCCGTCCACGGGCACCGGCACGGTGTTGGTGCAGACGATCTCCAGCACGTCCGGCTGCTCGCTCAGCCGCTTCAGCGCACCGGCGGCGAAGAGTCCGTGCGTGCACGCCACCCGGATCGACCGGACACCGGACTCGCGCAGCCGGGCGAGGAGTTCGAGCACGGTGCTGCCCTTGGCGATCTCGTCGTCCAGCACGATGACGTCCTGGCCGGTGACGTCGCCGATCACAGAGCTGATGCTCACCCGGTCGTCCGCGAACCGCTGTTTGGCGCCGGCCGCCACCCGGGTGCCGATGAGCCGGGCGAAGGCGGCGGCCTCCTTGGCGTTGCCGAGGTCCGGCGAGACGACCGTGGTGTGCGCCAGGTCGTACCGGCGGAAGTGCCCGGCGAGTTCGCGCAGCGCGTTCAGATGGTCGACCGGCACCGAGAAGAAGCCGTGCACCTGCGGGGAGTGCAGGGTCATGGCGAGTACCCGGCTCGCACCCGCCGCCACGAGCAGGTCGGCGACCAGCCGACCGCCGATGGAGATGCGCGGGCCGTCCTTCTTGTCGGAGCGGGCGTAGGAGTAGTGCGGTATGACGACGGTGATCCGGGCGGCGGAGGCGCCCCGGGCGGCGTCGCACATCAGCAGCAGCTCCACCAGGTGCTCCTGCACCGGCCGGACCAGCGGCTGGATCAGGAAGACGTCCCGTTCCCGGCAGTTGGCCTGCAGCTGCACCCCCAGGCAGTCGTTGGCGAACCGGCTGATCCGGGTGGGGCTGAGAGGCACCCCGAGGTGGGCGCAGACCTCGCGGGCCAGGTCGGGGTGGGCGCTGCCGCTGAAGACGGCGATGTCTCGCACGATCCGCTCCTCGCCTGTTCGGCACGGGCTGGGCCGTCATGCTATCGGCGGCCCGCCGTGCACCGGGGCACCGGCGACCCGTTATCTGACTAGCCGTCAGCAACAGGTTCGTACCAGAGTATTGACGCCCGCTTTTCTCACTCCTTAAATCAAGAGGCATCCCCCACACCCCCCACGCCGAACGGAGAGCCATGGCCTCCCCACGCCTGCTCCGCCGATGCATCCTCGCCACCCTGTCCGCCGCGCTGGTCGGCTCCGCCGCCGTCGGTCCGGCGCGCGCCCAGACCGCCGATTCGGTGGCGACGGCCGTCAGCACCTTCTCGGACACCTTCGACGGGCCCGCGGGCTCGGCGGTCGACTCCTCGAAGTGGACGCTGGAGACCGGGGACAACGTCAACAACCACGAGCGGGAGTACTACACCTCCGGGACGGACAACGCGGCCCTGGACGGCCAGGGCCACCTGGTGATCACGGCCCGCAAGGAGAACCCGGCCGGCTACCAGTGCTGGTACGGAAGCTGCCAGTACACCTCCGCCCGGCTGAACACGGCCGGCAAGTTCAACGCCCAGTACGGGCATGTCGAGGCGCGGATGAAGATACCGCGCGGGCAGGGCATGTGGCCGGCGTTCTGGATGCTCGGCACGCCCGTGAACTGGCCGGACTCGGGTGAGATCGACGTGATGGAGAACGTCGGCTTCGAACCCTCGACCGTGCACGGCACCATCCACGGCCCCGGATACTCGGGCTCCGGCGGCATAGGCGCGGCCTACTCGCTGCCGAACGGCCAGGCCTTCGCGGACGACTTCCACACCTTCGCCGTCGACTGGGCACCCGGCTCCATCACCTGGTCCGTGGACGGGAACGTCTACGAGCGGCGCACGCCGGCCGACCTCGGCGGGAAGACATGGGTGTTCGACAACAAGCCGTTCTTCCTGATCCTGAACCTGGCCGTCGGCGGCTACTGGCCCGGCGACCCGGACAACAGCACCCAGTTCCCGCAGCAACTGGTGGTGGACTCGGTGTCGGTGACGACGGGCAACAGCGCGGTCGGGTAGCCGCTCAGCGCAGCGTCCAGGTGTACTTGTCCCCGCCGACCCAGCGGACCGTGTCGGGGTCGTCCGCGTCGTGGATGGTGATGCCGTACGAGGCGGCGGTCTCCAGTACGTCGGTGATGTTCCTGGCCTCGCCGATCACCTGACCGTCGATCTCCATGATCCGGAACGGCGGCTCGCCCGGTTTGCCCTGGCACACTCCGAGCACGAGGACCCTCGGATGGGCGATGTGGGGAACTCCTTGTTCGGTCATGCAATAGAGCCTAGAACCGTGCCGTTCCCCGCGCCCCTTTCGGGCAGCTGATCCACCCTGAGTGCATGGACCCCGTCGCCGCCCTGGAGCGGATCGCCTTCCTGCTGGAGCGGTCGCTCGCGCCCTCCTACCGGGTGAAAGCCTTCCGTACGGCCGCCCGGACGCTGGCCGCCCTGCCGGAGGGCGAGGTCGCCGAGCGGGCGGCGGCCGGGACGCTGGAGGCGCTCAGGGGGGTCGGGCCGAAGACCGCGCAGGTGGTGCGGGAGGCGCTGGCCGGGCAGCTGCCCGGCTATCTGCGCGCACTGGAGGAGGAGAGCGGGGCGGCGCCCGCCGAGGGCCTCGGGGCCGGGTTGCGGGCGCTGGTCCGCGGCGACTGTCACACCCATTCGGACTGGTCCGACGGGGGCAGTCCGATCGAGGAGATGGGGCGGGCGGCGGCCGCGCTCGGCCATGAGTGGACCGCCCTCACCGACCACTCCCCGCGGCTGACCGTGGCCCGTGGCCTGTCGGCGCAGCGGCTGCGCGAGCAGCTGGCCGTGGTGGCGGAGCTGAACGCGCGGTGGGCACCGTTCCGGCTGCTCACCGGCATCGAGTGCGACATCCTCGAGGACGGCTCGCTGGACCAGGAGCCGGAGCTGCTGCGGCGGCTGGACGTGGTCGTGGTGTCCGTGCACTCCAAGCTGCGGATGGACGCCCGCTCGATGACCCGCCGGATGGTGGCCGCCGTACGCGATCCGCATGCCGACGTGCTGGGGCACTGCACCGGGCGCCTGGTCACGGGCCGGGGGCGGCCGGAGTCGGAGTTCGACGCGGACGCGGTGTTCGCCGCCTGCGCCGAGTCCGGTACGGCCGTGGAGATCAACAGCCGCCCCGAGCGGCTGGACCCGCCCCGCCGGCTGCTGCGCGGGGCCGTGGCGGCGGGGGTGCTGTTCGCCGTGGACACCGACGCTCACGCGCCCGGCCAGCTGGACTGGCAGATCCTCGGCTGTGCCCGGGCCGAGGAGTGCGGGGTGCCCGCCGAGCGGGTGGTGACCACCTGGTCCGCCGACGAGCTGCTGGCCTGGACCCATGAGGGGCGGGTGCCGGCGCGCGCGGCGAGCTCCTGACGCGGCTGGGCGGGCCGGGTGATCGCCACTCTCTCTTTGCCGCGTACAGGGTCTAGGCGTCCGCCTTCGCCGCGGTGAGTGCGGTGCTCCGGGCGGCTCCGGTGTCGATGAACTCGCGCAGATCAGCCGTGAGCCGTTCCGCGTGCGTGACGAACAGGCCGTGGCCGCCGCGCTCGTACACCTTCAGGGTGCTGTCCGGGACGAGCCGGGCCACGCGTTCCGCGGTGCGGTCCAGGGGTGCGGAGGTATCGTCGGTGCCGTGCACGACGAGCACCGGCACGTTCACCCCGGGCAGCTCGTCGGCGATGTCGAGGGCGGCGACCACGCCCCGGATGCCCATCGCGGCGCGCGGGCCGGTGATCAGGCAGCGGTCGATCAGATGGCGGACGTACTCCGGGGACACCTCGTTGCCGGGCAGGTGGGCGGCGAAGAAGGCGTCGACCCCGGCGAGGAACCAGGCCGCCCGGTCGCGCCGGAACACCTCGTCGTCGGCCCGCAGCACCGCCGGGTCCACCCCGTCCGGGGTACCGGGTGAGCGGACCACGCCCGGGCTGACACCGGCGACGACGGCGACACCGGCCACCCGGCCGTTGCCGTGCCGGGTCACACAGCGCAGCGCCTCCGCCGTGCCGATGGAGTGTCCGATCAGGGTGGCGCCGCGCAGGTCGAGGTGGTCGAGCAGACCGTGCAGATCGTCGGCGAGGGTGTCGAGGCCGAAGCCCGGCCAGGGGGCGTCGGAACGCCCGTGGCCCCGCCGGTCCAGGGCGACACAGCGGTAGCCGGCCTCCGCGAGCGGCAGCGTCTGGTACTCCCACATCTCGTGGCCGATATAGGCGCTGGCGGCGAAGACGGCGACGGGACCGTCCGCGGGGCCGTGGTCGATGTAGTGCAGGCGGGTGCCGTCGACGGGGCTGTCGTAGTACGGCATGGGGTGCCTCCTCGGCTGTCCGGGCCAGGGGCGACGCTGCTCGGTCGCGCTGACGTCCTCGATGCTCCCCGGATCCCGCGCAGGGGTCGATTACCTGCCATGTAATGGCCGGGTGCGCGGGAGGCGCCGTGCCGGTGAGGGTCCGCTCAGCGTGATGCCCGCTGCCGGAGCGCAGCCCGCCAGGCGGGCAGACGGTCCTCGGCGACCGGCTCGGGGCGGCGGCCGCCGCTGGCGAAGAAGTCGGCCAGCGGCAGGATCGCGGCGCCGACGGTGACCGCGTCCGGGCCGAGCCGGCCGAGGTCGATGGTCACCCTGTCGGCCGGATGGCGCAGCGCGTACGTCGTCGCGTGGCGGCGTACGGCGGGCAGGAAGCGGGTGCCGAGCTGGAGTCCGGCCCAGCCGCCGATCAGGATCCGCTCGGGCTGGAAGAGGTTGATCAGGTCGGACAGGCCGGCGCCGAGGTACTC
>NZ_CM002285.1:977956-982926 GCF_000497445.1 Streptomyces roseochromogenus subsp. oscitans DS 12.976
CTCGACGGCCCGTCCGTGCTCCACCTCCGGGGTGACCACGCAGGCACCGACCCCGGAGCCGAAGAGCACGACGACGGCGTTGCGGGCGCCGCGTCCCGCGCCGAACCACATCTCGGCCTGGCCCAGGGTCTTGGCGCCGTTGTCGATGAAGTACGGGATATCGTCGGGGAGTTGGGAGGCCGAGCGGAGCAGCCGCTCCAGCGGGACCGCGTCCCAGCCGATGGTCTGCCCGTGCACGACGGCGCCCTGGTCCGGGATGTGCTCGACGATGCCGGGAACGCCGACGCCGACGCCGAGCAGCCGCTCGGGTGCGGCCTGTGCGGCGCCGAGGACCTCGGCGATGCCGTCGCGGATGTGACCGGCGATCACCTCGACGTCGTAGCCCTGCGGGGTCAGCCGTCGTTCGGTGCGGGCGAGTTCGGTCAGGGCCAGGTCGAACAGCTCGACGCGGACCCGGGTTTCGCCGACGTCGACGCCGATCAGCTGTCCGCTGCCCGGGGCGACGCGCAGCAGCGTGCGGGGCCGGCCGCCGTCGGAGTCGACGCTGCCGGCCTCCTCGACCAGGCCGTCCGCGATCAGATCGACGACCACGTTGCTGACCGAGCCGGAGCTCAGGCCGGTGGCCGGGCCCAGCTCGAACCGGCTGAGGGGGCCGTCGAAATACAGCTTCTGCAGCACCGCCGTGCGGTTGCCCCGCCTGAGGTCACGTACCGTGCGCCCGTTGCGCCCCGCCATGCGGCTCCCTTCACGAACCCTGCCCGACCTGCAACATACCCCTTCGGACCGCCGGAATGCGATATTCCCCCACGCCTTAGTTCATGATCTGAGCTAAGCGAGGCCGGGACGGGCGCGGTTCAGCCCGCCGCGTACACGTCCTCGACGTAACGGCCGTCCGCCACCAGCGTGTCGAGCCAGGTCTTGGCCGCCGCCTCGTCGCCGCCCGGGGTGCGCTCCCGGTACAGCGTGCGGAACGCCTCCCGGACACCGGGGGCCATCCGGGCGCCGTCGCCGCAGACGTACACCCGGGCGCCGGAGTCCAGCAGTGCCCAGATCTCGTCGGCCTCGGCGGCGATGCGGTGCTGCACGAAGGCGGCGCCGTTCTCGGGGGCGGCGCTGAAGGCCGGGCGCAGCGAGACGGCCCCGGCTGCCTCGGCGGCCCGCAGCTCCCCGGCGTGCAGGAAGTCGGCGTCGGGGGCGTCGCAGCCGAAGTACAGCAGCGCGGGCGGGAGTTCGGCGCCCGTGGCGCGGGCCGCGGCGCGGTCGGCGACGGCGCCGCGGAACGGGGCGAGTCCGGTGCCGGCGGCGACCATCACGACCGGCGCCGAGCCGTCGATCCGGAAGACCTCGCGGCAGGGCTGGATCCGGGCGTGGATCGTGTCGCCGACGCCGAGGGAGGCGAGGTGACCGGAACCGGTGCCGCGGTAGCGGCCTCGGCCGGACCGGGCCGGGGCGTCCAGGACGGAGACCATGAGGTCCACGTGGCCAGGGTCCACGGCCGGCGAGGAGGACACCGAGTAGGGGCGGGGCCGCAGCGGGGTCAGCAGGTCGAGCAGCAGCGGCCAGTCGAGCGCGCCGCGCAGCGCGGGGTGGTCCTCGGCCAGCTCCAGCAGGGTGCGCGGATCGTCGTCGCCCAGGGCGGCGAGGGCGGCACGCTCGGGCGGGCAGGGGTTGGCCTCGGCGAGCAGGGCGAGCTGCCGGGCCGTCGGCCGCTCCTGCAACTCGACGTAGTAGGTGAGGAGTTGCCGTACGGACAGCGGGCGGTCCACGGCGAGGCCTCCCCCACGCTCGGCTCCGCTCGCGCGGGGGGATCCCCATCGGCGCGGGCGGGCGGCCCGGATGTCCAGGACGGCGGCGGAGTCCAGGCCGAACGCGGCGACGGCGCGTTCCACCACGTCCGGGGCGTTGGCCGGCAGGACGGTCAGATGGTCGGCGGTGCGGTAGGTGACGCCCTCGGGCAACGCAACGCGCAGGAAGCGCTTGGTGCGCGGGTATCCCGGCACGGTCAGGTCGTACGCCTCGGTCACGGTCATGGGGACCAGCTCGTGCCGGGCGGCGAGGGCGTCCAGCGGGCCGCCGTTCACCATGCGGACCTCGTAGGCGTGCGCGGGTTCGGCGGAGGTGCCGGGCAGGGCGTCGGGGTCGCCGTACTCCGTCAGCAGCGCGGTGCGCAGCCGGGCCGTGAACTCCCGTACGGTGCCGGTGAGATCGCCGGAGGCGTCGGCGGCGGCCCGGTCGGTCAGGCGGGTGGCGCCCAGCTCGGCAAGGCGGGCGTCGATGCGGGTGGGGACATGCTGGTAGGTGGCGGCCCAGTTGCGGTCGCCGACGCCGAGGACGGCGTAGCTCACGCCGGTCAGGTCGGGGCTGCCCTCCAGCCATGCGACGAAGGCGCCGGCATCGTCGGTGGGGCGGCCGTTGTAGGAGGCGGCGGTGATGACGACGGGCCGGTCGGTGGGCAGTCCGTCCGCGAACGCGTCCAGGGCACCGACCTCGGTGGCGCAGCCCATGGCGGCGGCCTCGTCGGCGAGCTGGGCGGCGAAGGCGCGGCAGGTGCCGTAGTTGCTGCCGTGCAGGAAGAGGACGCCGGTGCCGGGGCGGACCCGGGCGGGGAGCGTGTCCGGGGCCGGGGTGCCGTCCTCCTGCGGGCGCGCGGCGCCGGGCAGCGGGGCGTGGACGCGGTCGGCGGGGGTGCGCGGGGTGAGCGTGAGGGTGAAGCCCTCGGGCTTGAGGGTGAGGGTCTCCTTCACGGTGAGCCGGTAGTCGGCGTGGTCGTGCAGGCGGTAGCGGTGGACCAGCAGGGCGAGCAGCATGGTCGCCTCGTGCAGCGCGAACTGCCGCCCGATGCAGGCGCGTTCACCGGTGCCGAAGGGCTTGAACGCGTGCACCGGCCGGGCCGCCTCCGCCTCGGCGGTGAACCGCTCGGGGTCGAAGTGCTCCGGGTTGTCGCCCCACACGGGCTGCCGGTGCAGCATCGGGCCGACCACGGTGACGGCCTGGCCGGCCTGGAGCGGGATCCGCCCGCCGAGCAGGGTGTCCTCGAGGGCGTGCCGGCTGAACGCTGCGGCCGTCGGCCACAGCCGCAGCGCCTCGTTGAGGACCTGGCGGGTGTAGGTGAGCCGGCCGACCTCGTCGTAGGCCGGCTCGGGGTCGGCGGCGTCGCCCCACAGCGCGTCGGTCTCGCGCTGCACCAGCCGGAGCACGGCCGGGTGCTTGGCGAGGTAGTACAAGGCGAAGGACATCGCGCCGGAGGTCGTCTCGTGGCCGGCGATCAGGAAGGTGATGACCTGGTTACGGATGTTGGCGGCGTCCAGGGTGGTGCCGTCGGCGGGGTGTGGGGCGCTGAGCATCAGCCCGAGCAGGTCCTCGGCGCCGCTCTGGTCGGTGCCGGCGCGGGAGGCGATGACGTCGTCGACGACCTGGGCGAGGTGGTCGGCGTCCGCGCGGAAGGCGGTGTCGGCGGCGGAGTAGTCCTGGCCCGGGGTGCGGGCCAGCCGGTTCATGCTCCACTCCAGGCAGCGGACCATCGACTCCACGAAGGGGTGCGGCTCGCTGCGCTCGAAGGAGCCGAAGTCGTAGTCGAACCCGGCCAGCCCGATGGTGTCGAGGGTCATCCGGGTCATGTCGTCGGCCACGTCCACGGCCCGCCCGTCCCGGGCCGCGCGGTCCCAGGAGTCGATGAGCCGGCGGGCCACCTTGAACATCACCGGGTGGTAGGTGCGCATCGAGCCGAGCGCGAAGGCGGGCATCAGGATGTCGTGCGCCCTGGCCCAGTTGGGCTCGTCGTTATAGGCGGTGAACAGGCCGTCGGCAGCGAATTCCCGCACGTTCTCCAGCGCGGGCCCGATGTGCTTGGCGAACCGCTCCTCGTCGGCGAGGTCCGCGACCAGGTCCGCGTCGGCGACGAACAGCACGTCCCGGCCGTGCAGCCGGCGCACCAGCACCGGGCCGTGGGCGCGCATCAGCTCCATGATCTGTTGCATCGGGGTGCGGCCTGGACCGGTGGCGGTGATGTCGACGACGGGGACGCCGGGCAGGGTTCCGGCCGGATCGGGGTGCAGTGCGGTGGGAGGCATGGCGCGACAACTGCCTTTCGCGGTAACGGAGTACTCGCGGTAACCGAGTACTGCGTTCCAGGGTGGTCGACCCGCCCGGAGTACCGGCGCCACGGCACTACACGATCGTGCAGTCAAATCTCGGTTGCGGGCCTTGTCGCGCCCCCGGCCCCGTGCCCGGGGGCGCACGGTTTGCCGCTGACCTGGATCTGCGTCTTGGATGAGGGGGTGGCTCGACACTTCGGGAGGTGGCCGTGGACGCGGGGCGGGCCGACGGGGTCGTATGGCGCAACCGGGCCCTGACGCTCTTCGACCGGGTGGCGGTGCCGGTCGCGGTGTGTGATGTGTACGGCCGGGTGGCGCTGGCGAATCCCGCGATGGCCGCCGAGTGCGGTACGACGCCGGGGCGGCTGCGCGGCCGGGACGTACTGGAGCTGTTTCGCCCGCAGGAGGCCGGCCAGGTGGAGCGGATCGCCGAGGCGCTGCGGCTGCGGCACCGCTCCCGCTACCAGGTGTCGGTGCGCTGGCGGGCCCCCGGCGGGGCCGAGCGGTACGGCGAGCTGACGGCGGACCCGGTGAGCGACACCGTGGACGAGACCCCGGCCCTGCTGGTGATGCTGCGGGTACAGGGCGAGTGCTCGGTGCCCGAGCCGGAGCCGGTGCGGGTCACACCGGTGGAGGGCCGGGTACTGGCCCTGCTGGCGGGCGGCGCCACCACAGCCGCCGCCGCCCGCGAACTTGGCCTCAGCAAGGACGGCGTCACCTACCACCTACGACGCCTGTCGGCCCGCTGGCACACGGCCACCCGCACCGAACTGGTCGCCCGCGCCTATGCCTTGGGCGTCCTCGCCCCCGGGGTGTGGCCACCGGAGCCGAGGACGACCGAAACGAGGTGAGCCGCGCCGCCCGTGCCGGAGGAGA
>NZ_CM002285.1:983611-986492 GCF_000497445.1 Streptomyces roseochromogenus subsp. oscitans DS 12.976
GCGCCCTCCGGGGCTCCGAAGCGGGCCAGGGTGTGCCAGACCGTCTTCAGGTCCTGGAGCTCGTGGCGGCCGGTGCGAGCCGCGTCGCCGATGGCGTGCGGGGGCAGCAGGCCGCGCTCGGCGATCAGTGCGCCGAGGATCGGCAGCCCGCTGGAGACCCGGTCGGGGTGGAAGTTCAGGGCGATGTGCAGGCCGGGGTCGAGCGGTGGGCCCAAGAGCCCGGTGGCCATGTGGTCCGGTGTCCGCCGGGCGCGCGGCGGCAGCCGGTGCCGGAAATCCATTGGCCCGCACTCCCCTTGGCTACATAGGCTAGCCATGAACCTAGGAATATTAGGTTCAGGCCTATTAGTTCGCGGCGACGAATCCGGAAGGACTCCCCCATGAGATCGCTCACCGAGCAGGACATTCGCAACTCCTTTATCAACTGCTCCAAGGGGGAGGCCAAGCGGCTGGCGGTCCCGAGGGACCTCGCCGAACGCCCGTGGGACGACCTGGATTTCCTGGGCTGGCGAGATCCGGGCGCACCCGACCGGAGCTATCTGGTCGCCGAACGGGACGACCGGCTCGTCGGCGTGGCCCTGCGCTTCCAGGCCGCGCAGCGCGGGTTTCTGCACCGCAGCATGTGCTCGGTCTGTCTGACCACGCATCCCGGTGGCGGGGTGACGCTGATGGCGGCACGGAAGGCGGGGTCGGCGGGCCGCGAGGGCAATTCGGTCGGCCTGTACATGTGCACCGACCTGGCGTGTTCGCTGTACGTGCGGGGCAGGAAGGTGCCGGAGTCCGGCGCCCGCTTCGAGGAGAGCCTGACGACCGAGCAGCAGATAGCCCGCACGACGGGCAACCTGTCCGCGTTCATCGGCAAGCTGTACACCTGATCCCAGGCTTGCGGACAGTTCCGGTCCTCGATCGCGGCACGTTCGTCCCGCCCGAGGAACGGGAACAGGCCAAGGGATGCACGACGTACGCAAGAGGACCACGGGACTCCTGAGCCTGCTGGAGCGCCGCCGGGAGCCGGTGGTGGTCCAGACGCTGCGGTCGGCGACGGCGGCGACGATCGCCTACGTCGTCGCGCTCCGGCTGAGCCCCGAGCCGGCCCCGCTCACCGCCCCGCTGACCGCGCTGCTGGTCGTCCAGGTGACCTTCTACGCCACCCTCACCAACGGCATCCGCCGGGTGAACTCGGTGGTGGCCGGAGTGCTGGTCGCCATCGCCTTCAGCGGGCTGGTGGGGCTGACCTGGTGGAGCCTCGCGCTGGTGATCGTGGCCGCGCTGACCGTCGGGCACCTGGTGCGGGTCGATGAGTACGTGGCCGAGGTGGCGATCAGCGCCATGCTGGTGCTCGGGGTCACCACCGTCGGGTTCACCGCCTGGGCGCGGATCGTGGAGACGCTGATCGGCGCGGTCGTCGGCACGGCCTGCAATCTGCTGCTGCCGCCCCCGGTGTGGGTGGACGAGGCGGGCCGCTCGATCGGGGACCTGGCGCGCCGGGTACGGCAGTTGATGCTGCGGATGGGCGAGGAGGCCGCCGGCCGGACCCCCTGGGAGCGGGCGGCCGAGCGGCTGCACGAGGCACGCCTGCTGGACCAGCACATCGCCCATGTGGACGCGTCTCTGCGGCAGGCCGAGGACAGCCTGCGGCTCAATCCGCGCGTGAAGGAAGGGCTGCTGCACCGGGTGGTGCTGCGCACCGGTCTGGACACGCTGGAGATCTGCACGGTGGTCCTGCGAGTGCTGGCCCGGTCCTTCACCGATCTGGCGAAGGCGCGCGGGGCCGAGGATCTGTTCCCGCCCCGGGTCGGGGCGACCGTGGCACAGCTGCTGTCGGAGATCGGCGACGCGGTGGTCAGCTTCGCGGTGCTGGTCACCACCCATCTGAGCGAGAACGCCGACGCGGCGGAGGCCCGGCTGTCCGCCGAGCTGCACACGGCGGCCGGCACCCGGGACCGGCTGGCCGAGCTGCTCCGCGAGGAGGTCGCCGAGGACTGGGCGAACTGGCAGCTGCTCGGCGCCGTACTGACCGAGACGACGCGGATCGTCGACGAGCTGAACACCGAGCACCGCACCCGCCGCCTGCTGGAGGAGCTGGACCGGGTCTCGCGCGAGCAGCGGGCGAAGCTGCCCCGGATGACCCGGCTGCGCGAACGGCTCGGGGTGCAGGAGGAGCTGTGGCGGAACCGTACGGGGTTCGGTGAACGTTCTCGGTGAGGACGGATGATCCCTTGGAAGGTGAGCGCTCTCGGTGCGAGGGCAAGGCGAAGGGGGCGACCGGATGACTGGTTCCGGGGTGCGGATCGACGGGAACACACTGCGACTGCCGGGCGGGGTGGCGGTGCGGTTCGTCCGCACGCTGCGGCTGCCGGAGACGGGCACGCATCCCCTGCCGCCGGGGCTGGGCGAGTTCCCGGTCCGGCGGGTCGCGGACTACGCCGGCACGGTTCCCGAGGAGTGGCGGGCGCGTGGTGGCGTGATGCTGCCGGTGTATCTGCGCGAGGCGATGTGGCTGAGCTTCTCCGGTACGACGGAGCCGGCCGCGCTCCAGGTCGGCGTCGGCAAGGTGTGCGCGGTGTCCGGGCGGCCCTGGAGCGACCGTCTCGCCCGGGATCCGCAGAACTACGTGGTGCTGCCCCGCCAGCCCTGGCTGGACGGCATCAACTCCGGAAAGGGCACGGTCCGCCAGTTCGTCGCGGTGCCGCTGGGTCTTGGCGCGACGGTGGAGGGGCAGGTCACCGGCGAGGAGGTGTGGGGCGGGGTGCAGCTGCAGTCGTTCCCGCTGAAGGAGCCGCTGCTCACCGAGTGGCGGCGCCGTGAGCGGGAGCGGGCGGAGGAGCGGCGCAGGGCCCCGGCCGGGGCGGCGGGCGGGTACGGCGCGCCGATGGCGATG
>NZ_CM002285.1:986892-987401 GCF_000497445.1 Streptomyces roseochromogenus subsp. oscitans DS 12.976
AGGTCTACCGGGACGACCGGCCGCTTACGGACTGGTCCGAGCAGCCCGTCGGACGCGTCTTCGTGCACCTGGTCACACCGCCGCAGTGGCGGCGCATCACCGGCGAGGCGCCGCCGCCCTCACCGGTGGACCGGGCGGCGTACACGAGCGCGGGTCTGCCTTGGTACGACTACTACGACGCCGACGCCGAGGATCTGACCCCCACGGACACCCTGGAGGCGGTCAAGCCGGCCGGCGAGTGGCTCGGGGACGACCTGGAGCCATGGCAGCCGCCGTCCAAGGAGCAGGTGACCCCACTGAAGGACGCTCCGGGCAGGCCGGTCGAGGACGGCGACTGGTAGGTCGGTCGCGTTGCGCGGTGCGCAACCTCCGTTGCCCTACTTGCCGTTGCCGGGCGGCAAGGGCCAAGGTGGCTGTCACGACCGGGGCGAGCGACGACCTGAGGTGCGGCATGGACACGGAGGCAGCGGCGAGGGACCGGCGCTGGAGCAGGCGCCGGTTCGTCGGGG
>NZ_CM002285.1:987801-1063352 GCF_000497445.1 Streptomyces roseochromogenus subsp. oscitans DS 12.976
GTGCGGCCGACGCGTCGCGGGCCGCCGCACCGCCCCGGGGCGAGTCCGGCCCCCGGCCGCTCTACATCGGCACCTACACCTCGGTCGACGGCGGCGGCACCGGTATCGGGCTGGCCTCCTACGCCCAGGGGACCGGCCGGATCACCGGCTCCGGCACGCTCACCGGAGTCCCCGACCCGTCATATCTCGCCGTCCATCCGGACGGCCGCACGCTGTACGCGGTGGACGAGCGCCAGGATGGCGGGGTGACGGCCGTACGCCTCGCCGACCGGCACATCCTCGGCACCCGTGACACGGGCGGCGCGGGCCCCTGCCATCTGTCGGTGCACCCCTGCGGACGCTGGCTGCTGAGCGCGAACTACGGCTCGGGCAGTGTCGCCGTGCATCCGATCGACGCCTCCGGCGCCCTCGGCGAGCGCACCGACCTGGTCACGCACACCACGCCGGCACCGGGTCCGGGTCAGGACGGGCCGCACGCGCACCAGTTCATCACCGCCCCGGACGGCGGCCATGTCCTCGCGGTCGACCTCGGCACCGACACCGTCTACAGCTACCGCCTCGACCAGGCGGACGGCACGCTGACGGAGGTTGCGCAGGCGCACACCCGGCCCGGGGCGGGACCGCGCCATCTGACGTTCCATCCGGGCGGCCGCCACGCCTATCTGGCCAACGAGGTGGACGACACGGTCGCCGTCTGCGGCTACGACCCGGCCTCCGGCCGGCTGACGATCGGCGAGCCGCAGTCCACGGGCTCGGGCGGCGGCACCAACTACCCGGCGCAGTTCGCGGTGACGGCGGACGGCGGATACGCCTTCCTGGCCAACCGGGGCGACAACACGCTCGCGCGGTACGCCATCGAGGCCGACGGCGCCCGGCTGCGGCTGCTCGGCACAGTGCCGGTCGGCGGGGACTTCCCGCGGCAGATCGCTCTCTCGCCGGACGGCAGGCTGCTGTTCGCGGCGAACCAGCACTCGGGCACGGTCACGGTCTTCCAGGTGGACCGGTCGAGCGGTGAACTCCGGCCAGCCGGTGAGCCGTTCGCCTCACCCGTCGCCGTCTGCGCGCTGCCGCTGTAGGGCGCGAGGACAAGCGGCGGCGCTGGCCTGGGCCAGCAGGGCGTGCATGCGCTCGGTGAGCTGGGCGACGTCGTCGGCGGGCGTGTGGAAGGGCAGCCGTACGTCGCCGTGGGCGCGGGTGCGCTCGATGCGCAGGGTCAGTCCGTGCCGGTCGACGGCGAGGGGCAGCACGCGGGTCGCGGCGTGCAGGCTCTCCGGGCGCACCAGGCGGGTCAGCCGCTCGACGGCGTCCGGGTGGGCGTCGGCGAGGTGGGTGAGGAGCCGGGCCTCGGCACCGGCGAGCGGGTCGGGCCGTGCGGCGGCGAAGTCGTCGAGGTCGATGACCACGGCTCCGGAGGACTGCCGCAGCACCACCCGCGTGGGCTGGAACAGCAGGGTGCCGCCGTCCGGGGCGAACCAGCCGGCCAGGTAGAGCCGGGCCCGGATCCGGCCGCGTACCGGTACGGGGGCCACGTCGGCGAACTCCAGCACGGCGGAGGGCTCTTGGCGCGGGGCGCAGACGGCCGCCGTGAACAGGGCGCTGTCGTCGGGCACCGCCAGCCGTACGGCGCCCTCGCCGGTCACGGTGTGCGCACCGACGTACTCCTCGCGGGCACCGTCCGCGGTCACCGCACACGACCAGGCGGCGGCCAGCACCGACCGTGCCCGTTCCGCCGCGCCGGGTGCGGCCGTCCAGTCCTGTGTGTCACCCATCCCGAGACCTCCTTAGGTAAGCCTTGCCTAACTTATCGGAGATCAGGGCACACGCCAACCACTCCGCACCGGCGGCAGGAATCAGGCGATGACACCCAACAGCGCCCGCGCACACAGGTCGCGCACCTGCTCGCGGGTCAACTCGCCGTCGCGCAGCCACTCCAGGCAGACGGCCGTGGTGAAGGCGAGCCAGCCGCGCACGGCCAGCCGGACCTGCGGGGCACCCTCGAAGGCGGGCCCGAACTCGGGGTCGGCGGCCAGCGCGGCGAGGATCTGCTGCTCCTGGGCGGCCAGGGCCCGCTGGTAGACCCGGCGTACGGCCTGGTCGCCGGCCGCGTCGGCGCGGTGGAAGGCGCGGAAGCCGTGGGCGTGGGCCTGGACGTAACCGAGGTAGGTGTCGAGGCCGGCGGCGAGCTGCTCGCGCACGGGCACGCCGGGCACGGCCGCCGTCATGCGCAGCATCCGCTCGCTCTCGCGCTCGACGACGGCCGCGAAGAAGTCCCGCTTGGTCGGGAAGTAGTGGTACAGCAGCCCACGGGAGACCCCGGCGATCTCGGCGACCTGCTCGATCCACACGTCGTCGTACGGGCTCTCCGAGAACAGCTTCGCCCCGACCGACAGCAGCTGCTCACGGCGTTCCTCGGTGCTGAGCCGGCGCCGGGCTCGCTCCCCCTGGTTCGCGGGCATGGCCTCACTTTACTTGACGTGGGTTCAACAAGCGGACCAGACTGAAACCGGTTATTGAATCCACGTACAACACGCGTGTCACAGCCGCGTGTCACAGATTCAACGGTCCGCTGGATCAAGGGAGATCAGCGTCATGGCGGAGACCACGGAGACGATGGCGGGGACCACGGAGACCTCGGACACAGGCCTGCCGAAGGGTTTCCGGAGCGCCGAGCAGGGCTGGCCCGAGCTGCACCGCATCCCGCATCCGCCGCGCCGGCTGCCGCTGCTCGGCGATGTGCTCGGCGCCGACCGGCGCACGCCCGTGCAGGACTCGATGCGCCTCGCTCGCGACCTGGGGCCGATCTTCCGGCGGCGGGCCTTCGGCAAGGAGTTCGTGTTCGTGTGGGGCGCGCGGCCGGCCGCGGACCTGGCTGACGAGTCCCGGTTCGCCAAGCACGTCGGGCTGGGCGTGGCCAATCTGCGTCCGGTCGCCGGGGACGGCCTGTTCACCGCCTACAACCACGAGCCCAACTGGCAGCTGGCGCACGACGTCCTGGCGCCCGGCTTCAGCCGGGAGGCCATGGCGGGCTACCACGCGATGATGCTGGCGGTCGCCGGGCGGCTGACCGATCGCTGGGACCGTGAGGCAGCGGCCGGGCGCACGGTGGACGTGCCCGGGGACATGACCAAGCTGACGCTGGAGACGATCGCGCGGACCGGGTTCGGGCACGACTTCGGCTCCTTCGAACGGGAGCGGCCGCACCCCTTCGTCACCGCGATGGTCGGCACGCTCACCTATGCCCAGCGCCTGAACAGCGTGCCCGGGCCGCTGGCCCCGCTGGTGCTGCGCGCCGCCGCCCGGCGCAACGCGGCCGACCTGGCCTATCTCAACCGCACGGTCGACGACCTGGTCGCGGACCGGCGCCGGTCGGGCCGCGGGGACGGCGACCTGCTGGACCGGATGCTGGAGACGGCGCATCCGGAGACGGGCGAGAAGCTGTCGGCGCAGAACGTCCGCAAGCAGGTGATCACGTTCCTGGTCGCGGGCCACGAGACCACCTCGGGCGCGCTCTCCTTCGCCCTGTACTACCTCGCCCGGCACCCCGAGATCGCCGCCCGGGCCCGCGCCGAGGTGGACCGCGTCTGGGGCGACACCGCACAGCCGGGCTACGACCAGGTCGCCAAGCTGCGCTATGTCCGCCGGGTGCTGGACGAGTCGCTGCGCCTGTGGCCGACCGCCCCGGCCTTCGCCCGCGAGGCCCGGCACGACACGGTCCTCGCCGGCGACCATCCGATGCTCCGGGGCGGCTGGGCGCTGGTGCTGACACCGATGCTGCACCGCGACCCCGAGGTGTGGGGCGAGGACGCCGAGCGGTTCGACCCGGACCGCTTCGACGCGCAGGCCGTACGCTCCCGGCCCGCGCACACCTTCAAGCCGTTCGGCACCGGCGCACGGGCCTGCATCGGCCGCCAGTTCGCCCTGCACGAGGCGACGCTGGTCCTCGGCCTGCTGCTGCGCCGCTACGACCTGAAGTCCGACCCCGGATACAGGCTGACGGTCACGGAGAGGCTGACCGTGATGCCGGAGGGATTGCGACTGGGGTTGGAACAGCGCCCCATTGGGGGGAACTTGGGGGAGCGACAAGCCACGACGGTCCCGCAGACGAACGACGGCACATCAAGGCACTTCGAAACGTCAGCGGCCCGCTGTCCAGTGCACCGGCCGGCTGACTGACCCCGGCAACCGGGTCCCGGCGCTGCCCCGCGCGGCGTTCAGCTGCGGCTGGGTGAGGAAAAAGGCACCGGTGAGGTCCGCGTCGGTCAGGTCGGCGTCCCGCAGGTCCGCGCCGATCATGTCCGCGTCGCGCAGATCCGCGCCGGTGAGGTCGGCGGCGATGAGATACGCGCCGCGCAGACTCGCCCCGCGAAGATCGGCGCCCCGGAGCCGGGCGCCGATGAGATCCGCGCCCCGGCGGTCCTTGCCCTTCTTGCCGCCCTTTCCGCCGCCGCTGCCGGCACCGGCCCGGGCCAGTTCGCTGGTGCGCAGCAGCAGCACATTGACCTGCTGCCGGTGCGCGGCCACGTCCAGCGCGGCCAGCTCCTCGGGGCTCTGCCGGGTCAGCTGCTCGGTCTCCGCCAGCGCCCGCCGCAGGTCGGGATGGACGGGGCCGGCGGCGGCCAGGCCGAGCGCCTCGGTCAGGTACCACAGCAGCTCGTGCAGCTGCCGTACGACAGGAAACACGTCGAGCAACCGGCGCGCGTGCTCCTTCGACGCCGTACGCCAGTCCTGCCCGCCGAAGGTGAGCTGCGAGACCTTCTGTCCGGCGCCGAAGCAGTCGTAGACCGTGCAGCCGCTGAACCCCTTCTCGCGCAGGTCGGCGTGGATGCCGCAGCGGTGGTCGCCCCGGAGGTTCGGGCACGGCTTCCCGGCGGGCTTGTTCAGCGCGAAGTCGGCGGACGCGGCGAAGGGCAGGGCGACACAGCACAGCCCGAAGCAGCTCGCACAGTCGCCGCGCAGCTCCGCAGTGTCCTCTGTCTGATCTGGCATATGAGACAGCCTACTGGGTCGGCTCATCCCGCATACGGCAGGATCGCGCAGGTCAGCGCGGTTAGCGACAGGTCAGCGCAGCGCGACCTGTTCGACGGCCTCGAGCACCCGGCCCGCGCCGTCCTCCCCCGCCATCCGCGCCGCGGCGGCCCGGCTGTACGACTGCTGCCGTACCACCCGGTCGAGCGCCTCGGCGAGCCTGCCGGCCGGCAGGCCGGTGAACGGAAGGGGGTCGGTGGCGGCGCCGATCGCGGCCGGCCGGGCCGCCCAGAACGGCTGGTCCGCGGTGACCGGCACGGGAACGCCCGGCACCCCGGCGTGCAGCGCGGCGACCGTGGTGCCCGCTCCGGCGGCGTCACCGGGTGCGCTGCACCTCGATGGCCTGTTCGGCGACCGTGGCGAGGCGCTCCAGCCGGTCCATCTCCTCGCGCAACCGCCGCTGCCGCGACCGCAGATGGTCGAGGGCGTTGGCCTGCGGTCGCGAAGGATGGCGGCGATCTCGTCCAGCGGGAAGCCCGGTTCCGGTAGAAGAGGATCTGCTGGAGGCGGGGCAGGTCGGCGTCGCCGTAGGAACGGTAGCCGGCGCGGCTGCGAACGCCGGGCGAGAGCAGCCCTGCCTTGTCGTGGTGGTGCAGCGTCCGCACGGTCACCCCCGCGAACGCCGCCACCTGCCCCACCGAGTAGCCCATGTACCTGCCCTTTCGTCCGTTGCCAGCCTCAAGCCTGACGTAAGGGGAGCGCCAACTCGGCGCGGCCGCCTGCCGGGTCAGCGGGTGAAGACCTCGAAGGCCACCGCCGGTATGCCGCCGAAGCGTTCGGCGGTGGCGGTGGTCCGCGTGGTCAGGAACGCGCGGGCGTAGGTCTCGGGGTCCTGGTCGGTCAGCGCCTCAAGGTAGCTGCGGTGTTCGAGCAGCGAGCGCACCGCCCGCTCCAGGCCGGGTCGCGCGTCGACGGCGTGGGTGGGCCGGCTGGAGCCGGCGACGGCCACCCAGCGGACGCCGCCGAAGGGTTCGAGGCCCTGATCGGTGAGTTCCGGGAAGATCCACCGGTTGCCGGCGTCCGCGGCGGCGTCCAGGGTGGCACGGCCGACGGCGACGTGGTCCGGGGTGTTCCAGGAGGCGTCGCCCCAGGTGTCGCGGTGGTTGAGGGTGAGGACGAGTTCGGGCCGGTGGCGGCGGATCGCGGCGGCGATGTCCCGGCGCAGCGCGGTGCCGTACTCGATCACCCCGTCCCGGTGCCCCAGGAACTCCACGGTGGTGACGCCGACGACGGCCGCGCCGGCCCGCTGCTCACGCTCGCGCAGCGGGCCGCAGGTGGCGGGGTCGAGGCTGTCGATGCCGGCCTCGCCACGGGTCGCCAGCACATAGGCGACCTCGCGGCCGGCGTCGGTCCAGGCCGCGATGGCCGCGGAGCAGCCGTATTCGAGATCGTCGGGGTGGGCCACCACGGCGAGGGCGCGCTGCCAGTCCTCGGGCAGGGGCTGGAGCTGAGTGATCTGTGGATCAGTCATGCGCCGCAGACTATTCGCTCCGCGGGGAGTGCCGAATGAGGCGACGATCGGCGGAGCCGCACATCAGCACAGCCCCGCGCCCCTCCGGGAGCGCTGCGCGCCCCCGGCCTCACACCTCGTCGCGTGCCATCGCCAGCAGCCGGTCCAGTACCCGCGGCGCGCCCGCGCGCAGGCCATCGTGCTCGAACTCGTCGGTGACCCAGGTGCGCAGGCCGCGGATCGCGCGGGCGGTCTCCAGCGAGTGTGCGGTGTCGACGTACATGTCGTCGTGGTAGACGGCCGCCACCACCGGGACCTCGTTGGCGGCGAGGCGGGCGGGGTCGTAGAGGGACTGCCAGTCGGTGCGGGCGGCGAGCAGGTCGGCGGTCTCGCGCAGCGGGCGCAGGGCAGGGTCCGCCTCGAACATCCAGGGGTGGATCGTCTCGCCGGTGAAGATCACCGGGCCGTCGCCCGTGAGGGCCTTCGCCGCGTCGAACTGCGGGTACTCGGCGCGGACCCGTTCGGCGGCCCAGGCGGTGGGGCGGGCGTCCTGGCCGTAGATCGCCTCGTGGACGAGCGCGTAGAGGGGGTGACCGGCGTACGACAGCAGGGACTGGGCCTGCTCCTGGAAGGCGTCGGACAGGTCAAGGCCGCCCGGTGTGCGCACGAGGGCGTCCTCCAGGAGGTGGTGCAGCCGGTGGCTGCCGTCGCTCGTGCCGAGCATCAGGCCCAGGGACTGGAACGCCTCGACGGTGAACCGGTAACCGTTCGGCAGGACCACGTCATGGGTGAGGAGGTGGTCGGCGATACGGCGGGCCCGCTCGACGTCCTGCGGATAGCGGGCGTAGTGCGCGGTGACCTTGCGTTCGATGCGCGGGTAGGCCGAGCGGTAGACGTCGTCGGCGTGGGCGTGCAGGGAGGGCAGGCCGCCGGTGATGACGGCGGTGTCCAGGCCCTCGGGGGCGAGCGAGAGGTACGACACCGCGCAGAAGCCGCCGAAGCTCTGGCCGAGCACGGTCCATGGCGCGCCGCCGGTGACCTCGGCGCGGATGGCCTCGCAGTCCCGGACGATGGAGTCGGCACGGAAGCGGGTGAGGTAGTCGGCCTGCTCGGCGGGACCGCCGCGCAGGGGGAGCGTCTGCCGGGTGGCGGGCGTGGAGCTGCCGGTGCCGCGCTGGTCGAGGAGCAGGACGCGGTAGTCCCTCAGCGCCCGGTCGAGCCAGGCCTGACGTCCGACGAAACGATTCGCCCCGAAGCCGGGCCCGCCCTGGAGGTACAGCAGCCACGGCAGCTCCTGCCCGGCCTTGTCGCTCGCGACCGCCTCGCGGGCGTACAGCTCGATCGTCTCGCCGTCCGGGGCGGCGTGGTCGAGGGGCACGGTGAAGCGGCGGTCGGTGAGGATGACGCCGGGCTGGCGGTAGCTGAGGCTCAACGGGTCTCCTGGGACGTAGGGGACGGGCGGATCCCAGTTCAGCACATGACCGGGCGCGCGCCGAGCCCCGGGATCATGGTTTGTTACTGAACTTCCGGTCAGCGCCCGGATCGGCGTGACATCCGGTCAGGGCCCGGCTCAGCGTGCGGCGAGGCTGGACCGGCGCACCACCAGCTCCGGCTGGAGCACCACCCGGCGGTGCTCGAGGGTCACGACAGGCCGTTCTTCTGGAACGAGTTGTTGTTGACGAGCCCGTCGTACGACACGAAGTACAGGGCCCGGGGATCGAGGAGGGTACGGCCGAGGAGGGTGGCCCCGGGGGGGAGAGCGAACCCGCTTCCAGCGGCGGTCATGACAGGTAGAACACCTCCGTGAGCGGTTTCATGACCTCCGGAGCGGATCGCCGAGGCGTGCCGGGCGGTCGGGGCAGCCGGTGCCGGTGACACGGGCGGAGATCACCCGGTGCGTCCTGGACTCGCTGGCCCTGGCCCACCGGCGGGCCGTCGAGGACGCGCAGCGGCTGGCCGACCGTCCGTCCGGTGGACGTGGTGTACGTCGTCGGGGGCGGCACCCGTAACGCGCTGCTGTGCCAACTCACCGCCGACGCGTGCGGGCTGCCCGTGGTGGCAGGTGCGACGGAGGCCGCGGCCCTCGGCAACGCCCTGCTCCAGGCCCGTACCCACGGGCTGGTCGGCGGGCGGCCGAGGCGCGGATCGCCAGGCGGTAGCGGCGGTCTCCCCTCACCGGTGTCCGCCGACTACCCTGCACTCGTCCGATGACCGATTCCGAGGAGCCGCGATGCGTGTCGCCCTGTTCCTGACCTGTGTCAACGACACGCTCTATCCGGACACCGGCCGTGCCGTGGTGAAACTGCTGACCAGACTGGGTGTCGACGTCGACTTCCCGCTGGGCCAGAGTTGCTGCGGGCAGGCGCACTACAACACCGGGTACCGGCACGGAGCCGAGCCACTGGCACGGCACTTCTCCGATGTCTTCGGCGGCTATGAGGCGATCGTGACCCCGTCCGCGTCCTGCGGGGCGATGGTGCGGGAGCTGTATCCACGGATGGGTGACCGGGCGCGTGCCGAGGGGCGCGGGGACTCGCTGGCCCGGACGCTGGCGCCGGTGGTCCCGAAGACGTACGAGCTGACGGAGTTCCTGGTCGACGTGCTCGGGGTGACGGACGTCGGCGCCTCTTACCCGCACAAGGTCACCTACCATCCGACCTGTCACGGCCTGCGCTCCCTGGGCCTGGGCGACCGTCCGCGCCGCCTGCTCCAGGCGGTCAAGGGTCTGGAGCTGGTCGAGCTGCCGGGTGCCGAGGAGTGCTGTGGGTTCGGGGGAACGTTCGCGGTGAAGAACGCGGAGGTGTCGGCGGCGATGGGCGCGGACAAAGTGCGCAGTGCCGAGTCGACGGGCGCTCAGGTGCTGTGCGCGGCCGACAACTCGTGTCTGATGCACCTCGGCGGCACGATGAGCCGGCTGCGCACCGCCATGCGGCCGGTGCACATCGCGGAGATCCTGGCGAGCACCGAGGAGGAACCGGCGGCATGAGCGGAACGTTCGTCGGCATGCCGGCCTTTCCCAAGGCCGCTCGCGATGCCGTACGCAATCCCACCCTGCGCGGCAATCTGCGGCACGCCACGCACACCATCCGCGCCAAACGAGCCCGCGCGGTGGCCGAGTTGGACGACTGGTCGGCGCTGCGCGAGGCGGGCCGCCGGATCAAGGACCACACGCTGCGCCATCTCGACCGCTATCTGCTGCAGTTGGAGGAGTCGGTCACGGCGGCGGGCGGTACGGTCCACTGGGCCGCCGACGCGGACGACGCCAACCGCATCGTCACTCAACTCGTCAAGGAAACCGGCGAGTCGGAGGTCGTCAAGGTCAAGTCGATGGCCACGCAGGAGATCGGGCTCAACGAAGCCCTTCTCGAAGCGGGCATCCGCGCCTACGAGACCGACCTCGCCGAGCTGATCGTGCAGTTGGGCAAGGACCGGCCCTCGCACATCCTGGTGCCGGCGATCCATCGCAACAGGGGTGAGATCCGGGACATCTTCCGGGCGGAGATGGGCGAGTGGGGCCGTCCCGCTCCCGAGGGCCTCACCGACACGCCCGCTGAACTCGCCGAGGCCGCGCGGCTGCACCTGCGGGAGAAGTTCCTGCGGGCCAAGGTCGGCATCTCCGGCGCCAACTTCATGGTCGCCGAGACCGGCACGCTGGTGGTGGTGGAGTCCGAGGGCAACGGCCGGATGTGCCTGACCCTGCCGGAGACACTGATCTCGGTCGTGGGCATCGAGAAGGTGGTGCCGGCCTGGCGGGACCTGGAGGTCTTCCTCCAAACGCTCCCCCGCTCCTCCACCGCCGAACGCATGAACCCGTACACGAGCACGTGGACCGGGACGACGGACGACGACGGGCCGCGGACCTTCCATCTGGTGCTGCTCGACAACGGCCGCACCGACACCCTCGCCGACCAGGTCGGCCGCCAGGCCCTGCGCTGCATCCGCTGCTCGGCCTGCCTCAACGTCTGTCCCGTCTACGAGCGGGCCGGCGGGCACGCCTACGGCTCGGTCTACCCGGGCCCGATCGGCGCGATCCTCAGCCCCCAACTCCGGGGCACGGCAGGCGAGATCGACGCCTCACTGCCGTACGCGTCGAGTCTGTGCGGCGCCTGCTACGAGGTGTGCCCGGTCGCCATCGACATCCCCGAGGTGCTGGTGCATCTGCGCGAGCGGGTCGTGGAGGGCGGTCCCGCGGTGCGGCAGGGCAACAAGGTGATGCTGAAGCCGGCCAAGGGCCACGCGGCCGAGCGGGCGGCCATGCGCGCGGCACGCTGGGCCTTCACCCACCCCGGCGCCCTGCGCACCGGCCAGCGCCTCGCCTCCCGCACCCGCCGCCTCCACCCCCGTACCCTGCCCGGCCCGGGCAAGGCGTGGAGCGGCACCAGGGACCTGCCGCCCCTACCGGCGGAACCCTTCCGGGACTGGTGGCAGCGCACCCGCGGTGGAAAGGGCGACGCCAAGTGAGCAGCCAAATGAGCAGCAGGGACAGGGTCCTGGGCCGGGTGGGGCGGGCGCTCGCCGACGTGACACCGGACGAGAGGCCGTACGAGGAGGCCGTCGGCCGGGACTATCTGCGTGAACACGGTCACCGCACGACCGAGCAGACGGTGGAGCTGCTGGCCGAGAACCTGGCGGACTACCGGGCGATCGTGCACCGCAGTGACGCCGAGGAGATGCCGTATCTCGTCATGCGGCTGCTGGCCGCGCACGGCTCGCGGGAGGTGCTGGTGCCGCCCGGGCTGCCGCCGGAGTGGATGTCCGCCGCGGACCCGGTGCGGATCCACGACCGGGCGGTGAGCACGCCGCAACGGCTGGACCAGGTGGACAGCGTGGTGACCGGGTGTGCCGTGGCGATCGCCGAGACCGGCACGATCGTGCTGGACGGCTCCCCCGACCAGGGCCGGCGCCGTATCTCACTCATCCCCGACCATCACATCTGTGTCGTCCGCGTCCCGGACCAGGTGGTCTCCTCGGTCCCCCAGGCCCTCGAACGCCTCGACCCGGCCCGCCCGTTGACCTGGATCTCGGGCCCGTCGGCCACCAGCGACATCGAACTGGACCGGGTGGAGGGCGTGCACGGCCCGCGGAAGCTGGAAGTGATCCTGCTCGGCTGACGGACCGTGCCGTGCGCCGCTGTGTCACTGTGTCGAGCAGGCCGGGAAAGGCCTGGTCCGTCTCGGCGCGGCGCAGCGCGTACATCCGCGAGGTGCCGACGTAGCACTGCCGGATCAGCCCGGCCTCGCGCGGCACCTTGAAGTGGTGCGTGGCCGTCGACTTGCTGACCGCCATGCCGAGTCCCCCGCAGGGGACGTACCCGGCGCTCGCGTCGAGCTGCCCGACGGTGCTCCGGCGCACCGAGTCGACGAGGGCCTCCAGCACCTGCTGGAGGCCGAATTCGGGGACGGTTCCGCGAGACCGGCGGGCCCGAGGTGCTGCGGCTGGAGCAGCTGGATCCGGGCGAGCCGGGTCCCGGGGAGGTGCTGCTGCGGATCGAGGTGATCGGGATCAACCGGGCCGGGGCCCTGTTCCGCCGGGACAGCTGCGTCGAGCCGGTCAAGCACCTGCCGGCCCGGCCCCGCAACGAGGCCTCCGGAGTGGTGGAGGCCGTCGGGCCGGGGGTGAGCGGATTCGCGGCGGGCCAGGCGGTGAGCGTCGTACCGAACTTCTCCCACAACGACTACGGCGTGTACGCCGAGCGGGCGCTCGTGCCGGTGTCCGCGCTCGTACCCAGGCCGGACGGGGTGGACGCGGTGACCGGCGCCGCCGTGTGGATGCCGCATCTCACCGCGTACGGGGCGATGGTGAAGATCGGCGGCATGCGGCCGGAGACGTCGCGGTCGTGAACGCGGCGTCCAGCAGCGCCGGGCCGGCCGCCCTGCGGACGGCCAAGCGGGAGCGGCTGTCGGCCGCGGGCGCGGCGGAGGTGATCGTCTCCGCCGAGGAGGACGTGGCCGGGCGGGTGCGGGAGCTGACCGGTGGGCGCGGGGCCGAGTTCGTCTTCGACGCCGTGGCCGGGCCGGGCGTACGGGAGCCGGCCCGGGCGGTGGCGGCCGACGGGACGCTGTTCCTGAGGGGCGCGCAGAGCGGGCAGCCCACGCCGTATCCCTGGTTCGAACTGGACATGCCGGCGCTGAACATGCGGACATTCACCATGCTGGAGATCACCCGCGATCCCGAACGGATGCGGCGCGCCCGGTGACCTCACCCCGTCGGGGCGGATGTCTCGCGGCTGAGGAAGCTGAAGGCGGCCGGGTACAGGCGTGTCCATGTGTTGTAGTTGTGGCCGCCCGTGGGCAGCACCAAGGTCTGGGTCCGGACCGGGGTGCCGGCCGCGGCCTGGGCGAACTGCTCGATGTAGTGCGGCGGGCTGAGCCGGTCCTGGGCGGACGTGGCCAGGAACAGGCCGACCGGTGCGGTGGTGTGCCGCACCATGTACGTGGGGCTGGTGCGCTTGCGGACCTCCGGGTCGCCGATCACGCCCTGATCGCCGGTGAGCGGATCGGGATCCAGTGCGGCGCCGGCCGCGAAGACCTTCGGATAGGCCAGCGGGAGCCGGGCCGCGCAGAAGCCTCCGGTGGAGAAACCCATCACGCCCCAGCCCTTGGCTCCGCTCAGGGTGCGGAACTTCTTGCTGATCAGCTCCGGTACGTCGACGGCCATCCAGGTGGCCACCTTCCGGTTGCGTGCGTCGGTGCAGTCGGTGTCGATGCCGCCCGGGTCGACCGTGGGCATGGCCAGGATGAAGGGATGGCTGACGCGCGCGTTCATGAGCCGCTCGAAGTCCCCGGGCATGTTGCCGTGCTCCAGCCAGGAGGCGGGGCCTCCGGGGACGCCGTGCAGGAGCAGCACCACCGGGAAGCGGGTGTGGCGGTAGCGCGCCTCGTTGTACTGCGGCGGCGTCCAGACGACGACCTGACCGGACAGGGCCGAATGCCGGCCGCGGAAGTACGTGTCCAGCAGCCCTGTCTCGGTGTGGTTGAACTTGGCGCGGTCCGCCGGGGGCCCGGGCATCGCCACGGCGGCGTTGTTGCGGCCGAGGAGGTCGTCCCAGGAGGCGTAGAGACCGTAGTCGTTGTTGATCCAGGTCGCGACCACCGAGATGGCGGTGAGCTGGCACAGGCCGATCATCACGAACCGCAGCAGCCAGCGTACCGGCCGGGGTCCCCTGACCAACGACCACAGCACCATCGTCCCGATCACGCACACTGCCGTGGCCACGATCAGCAGGACGAAAAACGTCGTTCCCGTCAAGCTCAAGGGTCAACCTCCGGCAAGTCCGTGATGAGTGATGATGTCTGGTTCCCACGGAATCACAGTCAGGCGTGTTGATCCAAGCCGGTTCCGGCCATGGCCCCTCGTTCCCCCACGTTCCCCCTCGCTCCAGTTGGTTCCACTTGGTTCCACCTCGTCGCCGAGCGTGCTCCGCCATGATGATGGTCAACCGGCTGATCGAGCCCACTTCCGGCCGGATCTTCGTCGAGGGTGAGGGCACCGCCGTCGTCGGCTCGGCTGGAAGCGGGCGAAGGCACGGGCGCGGGCCGCCGAACTGCCGGATCTGGTGGGGCTCGACCCGATCACGTACGGGCCGCGCTACCCGGAGCAGCTGTCCGGCAGGCAGCGGCTGGGGGTGCCCCCAGGCCGTTCAGACACCGGGGGAGGGTCGGGGTGGCGCGGGCGCTCGCGGCGGATCCGCCGGTGTTGCTGATGGACGAGCCTCCCGCACTGCCCTGAACGGGCGCGGGAGGTGCCCCCAGGCACGGTCGACCCGTTGGTGCGCGAGCAGCTGCAGGACGAGTTCCTGCGGATGCGGGCCGCGGTGCGCAAGACCGTGCTGCTGGTCACGCACGACATCGAGGAGGCCGTCCGGCTCGGCGACCGAATCGCCGGGTCCAGCGTGGCATCCGTGGTCGTGGTCAGCACCATCTGGTCCTGCCCGTTCTGCACGGCCCGCTTGGCCTGGGTGGTGCCGACCCCCTTGGGGTCGACGCCGGTGACGTCGATGGCGTACACCCGCTTCAACCCCGGTTCGCAGTAAGGCCGTTGGACGCACTCGTCGCCCGCCGCGAGCCGTACCCTCAGCTTCGCGGCGCCGAGGTCGCTGAGGGTCTTGAGGTGGTGTGCGCGGGCGTAGGAGGCGGTGACGGCGAAGGCGTTCTGGTCGACGGCGCGGCCGGGCGGCAGGACGGTGAGCCCGCGGGGCGTGGCCGAGAGGCCGTACAGCGGCAGGAACAGGGAGAACATCGCCAGGGACGGGATGGTGCAGAGGATCGTCGTCACGGCGAGGACCGGGCCGGCCGCCCAGCCCCAGCGGCGGGCCAGCACGGCGAGCGGCAGCGCGATGGCCAGGCCGACGAGGACCGACAGCGTGGTCAGCTGGAGGTGCTGGACGACCGCGTCGAGGACGATCTGCCGGCGGGTGGTCAGGTAGGCGCCGCAGATCCTCCCCCATGTTGCGCGCTGGCAGTCGTCCGGGGGCGCGGTCACGGTTTCATCGGACCGGCTGGGCGAGCGGGTCGGCGCGTTGTGCCGGCCCGTATGAGGGCCGGTGGGGGTGCTACCGCATCCCCGCCGCGTCCAGCAGCGCCGTCACCGTCGCCGTCGCCAGTCCGTCGCCGAGGTGCTCGACCTTCGCACCGGCCCGGGCGCTCGCGCCGTCGAAGACCAGCACGAGCTGGCGGGCGAGCAGCTCGGGGTCGCGGGCGCCACCGCGCTCGGCGTCGGCGCGGAACCTCTCGGCCAGCCGGTCCTTGACCGCGCGGGCGACCACGCTCGCCGGATGCCGCGGGTCCTTCAGCTCCACCAGGACGGCCAGGTACGGGCATCCGTGGTAGTCGGCGGCCACGGAGGCCTGCTCCAGGCGCTCGAAGACGTACAGGATGCGCTCGCGCGGGGTCGCGGCCTCCGGGTCGGGGTGCGCGAGCTGGGCGTCGTACCGGGGGATGCGCCGCTCCAGGCTCGCGGCCAGCATCGCGTCCTTGCTCTCGAAGAACTGGTACATCGACCGCTTGGAGACGCCCGCCTCCCGGCACAGCGCCTCGATGCCGACGCAGACGCCGTCGCGGTAGGAGAGCCGGGCCGCCGCGTCGAGCAGCCGGTCGCGCGGGGACACCTTGTCTGTGGAGGCCATGCAGCGAGGTTAACCGGAGCACGGACGAAAGGAAACCGATCGGTGTATATCGCTCGGCGTCCCGGCCGCTTCCGCCGGATCCACGTGACAGGGTCGCTGAACAAGCGCTTAGATAGGAGAGACCGGACACCGCTCCCGACCCGCCGGAGGCCCCGTTGTTCACGTCCGTCGACGACGTCTCCGCCCGCCTCGCCGAGACCGGCTACCTCGCCTCGCCCGCCGTCGCCACGACCGTCTTCCTCGCCGACCGGCTGGGCAAGCCGCTGCTGGTGGAGGGCCCCGCCGGGGTCGGCAAGACCGAGCTGGCCAAGGCCGTCGCCCAGGTGGCCGGGGCCCGGCTGGTGCGACTGCAGTGCTACGAGGGCGTGGACGAGTCCCGGGCCCTGTACGAGTGGAACCACGCCAAGCAGCTGCTGCGGATCAGCGCCGGGCGCGACGAGAGCTGGGACGAGACCCGCACCGACATCTTCAGCGAGGAGTTCCTGCTCCCCCGCCCGCTGCTGACCGCCATCCGCGGTGCGGAGCCGACCGTGCTGCTGATCGACGAGACCGACAAGGCCGACGTCGAGATGGAGGGGCTGCTGCTGGAAGTGCTCAGCGACTTCCAGATCACGGTCCCGGAACTGGGCACGGTCACCGCGACCCGCCGCCCGTTCGTCGTCCTCACCTCCAACGCCGGCCGGGAGCTGTCCGAGGCGCTGCGCCGGCGCTGCCTGTTCCTCCACATCGGCTTCCCCGAGGAGGAGCTGGAGCGGCGCATCGTACGGCTGAAGGTGCCGGGCCTCGGCGCCGCGCTGACCGAGTCGGTCGTCCGGGTGGTCGGGGCGCTGCGCGCGATGGACCTGCGCAAGGTGCCGTCCGTCGCCGAGACCATCGACTGGGCGCGCACCCTGCTGGCGCTGGGCGCCGACACCCTGGACGAGACGGTCGTACGGGACAGCCTCGGGGTGATCCTCAAACACCAGGACGACATCCAGAAGGCGGCGGCGAAGCTCGACCTGGACGCGCTGTGACCGGTGTCGCCGAGCGGATCACCGGGCTGGTCGGGGCGCTGCGCGCGCACGGCGTGCGGATCGGCACCGGCGAGAGCGTGGACGCGGCCCGCGCGGTGGAGGCCCTGGGGCTCGCGGACCGGGAGCTGCTGCGCGAGGGGCTGGTCGCGACGCTGCTGCACGGCCAAGGGCAGCGGGCCGTGTTCGACCCGGTCTTCGACCTGTACTTCCCGCGGGCGGTCGGCGGCCTGCAAGGCGCCGGCCCGGATCGCGACGAACTGCGCGACCGGCTGGCCCAGGCACTGGCCCTTAATGACCAGGCCCTGATGGACCAGTTGGCCGCCGAAGCCGTCGACGGCCTCGGCGGCTACAGCAGTTCACCGGGCTCGGACGGCTGGTCGGCGTACCAGACACTCGAACGACTGCGCCCGCAGACCCTGTTGGCCCGGGTGCGGGCGGATGTCCGGGGCCGGGACGGCAGCGGTACGGGCTTCGCGGACCGGTTGCTGGACGACGAGATCCGGCGCCGCATCGAGGAGTTCCGGCGGCTGGTCGGCGCGGAGGCGCGGCGCCGGGTCGCCGAGCGGCGCGGGCGGGACGAGATCGCCCGGCGCGGTGTCCTGCCGACCGCCGACCGGGTGGACTTCCTGTTCGCGGGCCGGGACCAACTGGCCGAGCTACGCCGGGCCGTTCAGCCGCTCGCGAGGAAGCTGGCCACCCGGCTGGCGGCGCGCCGGCGCCGGGCCGCGCGCGGCTCGGTCGATCTGCGGCGCACGCTGCGCTCCTCGCTGTCCACGGGCGGGGTTCCAATGCGGCCGGTGCTGCGCCGGCGCCGCCCGGCCCGCCCCGAACTGGTGCTGCTCTGCGATGTGTCCGGCTCGGTGTCCGGCTTCTCGGACTTCACGATGCTGCTGGTGCAGGCGCTGCACGACCAGTTCAGCAAGATCCGCGTGTTCGCCTTCGTCAACCGGCTCGACGAGGTCACCGGCCTGCTCGACCACGGGCGCGCCGACCCCGACGGGCTCAGCGCCCGTATCCGCGCGGAGGCCACGCTCACCGGCTGGCACGGCAGCAGCGACTACGGTGTCGCCCTTGGCGAGTTCGCCGAGCGGTACGGCGATGCGGTCGGCGCGCGCACCACGGTGTTCGTCCTCGGGGACGCCCGGACGAACATGAGCGACCCGAACCTGGCCGCCGTACGCGAGGTCGCCCGGCGGGCCCGCCGGGTGTACTGGCTGAACCCGGAGTCGCGTCCCCAGTGGGGCACCGGCGACTCGGCCGCACCCGCCTACGCCGATCTGGTCGAGATGCACGAGTGCCGTACGGCCCGTCAGCTCAGCGCGCTGATCACCCGCCTGCTGCCGGTGTGATCGACTGGTCCGGACGACCGCGATCCACCCCTGATCAGCATCTGATCAGCACCTGCCTGATCCGCAACTGATCCGCACTGAAGGACGTACGCCATGAGCCACTCCTCCGTACCGCTCGGCACCTTCCCCACCCCCGTCGAACCGGCGCCCCGGCTGGCCGCCGCGCTCGGGCTCGGGCCCGAGGACCTGTGGATCAAGCGGGACGACCTGACCGGTCTGGGCGGCGGCGGCAACAAGATCCGCAAGCTGGAGTGGACGGCGGGCGCGGCCCTCGCCGAGGGCGCGGACACCCTCGTGACCACGGGCGCCCCGCAGAGCAACCACGCCCGGCTGACCGCCGCCGCGGCCGCCCGGCTCGGGCTGGACGCCGTCCTCGTGCTGCGCGGCTCGCCGGGCGCCTCCCGGTCCGGGAACCTCGCGCTGGACGGGCTGTTCGGGGCGAGGCTCGCCTGGGCGGGCGAGGTGGACCAAGCGGGGCTGGACGCGGCGGCGGCCGAGGTGTGCGCACGGTTGCGGGCCCGCGGTGCCCGGCCCGCGCTGATCCCGTTCGGCGGGTCGGGAGTGCTGGGGGCCCGGGGCTATGTGCGCTGCGGCGAGGAACTGGACGAGCAGCTGCCTCAGCTGCGGACGGTGGTGGTCGCGCTCGGCTCGGGCGGCACCATGGCCGGGCTGGTCGCCGCCCTGGGCGCCGGGGCGGTGCTCGGCGTCGACGTGGGCGCCCTGGCCGATCCGGCTGCCGCCGTGGCGGAGTTCGCGGCACCGCTGACCACGGAGCAGGTCACGGCCGAAGGGCTGCGGGTGCGCCGGGACCAGGTGGGCGCCGGGTACGCGGCGCTGACCGGCCCGGTGGCCCAGGCACTCCGGCTCGCCGCCCGCACCGAGGGCCTCGTACTCGATCCGATCTACACCGGCCGGGCCCTGGCCGGACTCCGGGCGGCCGTCCGCGACGGTGACGTCCGGCCGGGCGAGAAGACGGTGTTCGTCCACACCGGCGGCCTGCCCGGCCTGTTCGGGCACCCGGACGCGGTCGCGTTCGCGGAGGAGGGGGCGGCTGCGTTCGAAGGGTGACGGAGGGGGCGACGACGGGGTGGTGCCGCCCCTGGACAAGCCACCGGGCCGCACGCCGTGCGACCCGGTGTTGCGGGGAACCCGGCGTTCAGCCCTTCGCGTACTCCTTCGCCATGCCCCCGGCGAAGTCATGGACCACGACCTGCTCGTCTCCCACCACCCAGGCGTCGTGACCGGGCGGGCACACGAAGACGTCGCCGGGGCCGACCTCGGCCTCGCCGCCGTCATCCATGATCAGATGCATCCGTCCCTGCACCACGTACCCGTTGTGGTGGACCATGCAGCTCTTGGTGCCCGCGATCGGGCCGACGGACTCCGACCAGCGCCAACCGGGTTCGAAGGTGGCCACGGCGAAGTCCAGCCCGGTCAGATGCAGGGCTTCGAGGTGGCCTCGTGGGAAGTCGCGCCGTTCGTCCGGCTTCTCGACCGTCTTCACTTCCAGCATGACGGTGTCCTCCCTTCCGGCCGCTGACCGCGACCGGGGCCGGCCACCGTCCCCCGGCGGCCTCGGACGGCACCGGCGCTGCGACGGCGGCCGTACCCCACGCCTCCATCGTCGGCCGCGCGTCCGCGCACCGCCATTCGACCGGGGACAACGATGTCAGAGGCGGACCGTAGGCTGACGTACCAGACGTACCAGATGTCCCATCTCCCGTCCGACTCACCCGAGGTGACCATGTACGCAACCTCTCTCGGCGCCGACGGCGCCGAACTGTGCCCCCTCCAGCCCTGGCAGGCCGAGGAGTTCCTCGCCCATGTGGATCGCGGCCGGGAGTTCATCGGGCGGTTCAACGGGCTGCCCGACGCGGTCAGCGACCTGGCGGCCGCCCGGACGTTCCTGACGGCGTACGCCGAGAAGGAGGCGGCCGACGCGGGGCTCATCCGGGGGATACGGCTCGACGGCACGCTGGTCGGGGCGGTGATCCTGCGCCGGATGGACGTCCCGCAGGGCACGGCGGAGGCGGGCTGCTGGCTGGAACCGGACGCCGTGGGCCGGGGGTTGGTGACCCGGGCCGCGCGCCTGCTGATCGACTGGGCGATCCGGGAGCGGGGCATCCACCGGGTCGAGTGGTGGGTGTCGGCAGGGAACGCACCCAGCATCGCGGTCGCCCGACGGCTCGGCATGCACAAGGAGGCGGTCCTGCGGGAGAGTTACCCGCACCGGGGCGAGCGACACGACGAGGAGATCTGGGCGGTACTGGCGTGGGAGTGGACGGGGAGAGCGCAGGCTGCGGGCGCATGACGGGGACGGGGAGAGCACAGCCTGCAGGCGCATAAGGGGATGGGGAAAGGTGGGCGCGGGTCGCCACCGCGTGACCGGCTTCCGTCCGCCTACGACTACCAGGTGCGCGCCGGACTCCAGCAGGGCCACGCGTCCGAGTACTCGGGGAATTCACCGGCCGGTATGCCCGCGGTAACCATAGGGGATCCCGCGTCAGGGATCCGCGCAGCGGCCGTCACCACGCCGGTGACGGGCCGGCTCGGTGACATGTACGGCAAGCGGCTGATGCTGTCGACCAGCCTTCTGATGCTGGTCGCGGGCTCGGTGCCGTGCCCGCACTGCCCAGGCCGCTGCACGCTTCCGCCTCCGACGCGACCTGGGTGACGTGTTTGAGACATGGTCGGGCCTCCGCCGGGGACACGGTCGGCACAGCCCCCGCATATAAGTCAGTTGATTGACTTACCCAAGGAAAATGCGGGTTTCCGTGCTCACCGGTCCGGCTTCCGCACCGCTAAGTTGGGCGGCATGAGCAACCTTGACCGCGCACCCGTGCCCAGCGTCTGCGGCGGCCGCGGATTCGTCGTCGCCGAGCCCGTCCGCGAACTGCTGAGCCCCCGTCATGTGAAGCTGGGCGAGTCGACCGAGGTGCGCCGACTGCTGCCCAACCTCGGCCGCCGCATGATCGGCGCGTGGGCCTTCGTCGACCACTACGGGCCCGACGACATCGCCGACGAGCCCGGCATGCAGGTACCGCCGCACCCGCACATCGGGCTGCAGACGGTCAGCTGGCTGCACGAGGGCGAGGTGCTGCACCGGGACTCGACGGGCAGCCTGCAGACGATCCGGCCCAGGCAGCTGGGCCTGATGACCTCGGGTCGCGCGATCAGCCACTCCGAGGAGAGCCCGCGCCCGCACGCGCGCTTCCTGCACGGCGCCCAGCTGTGGGTCGCACTGCCGGACGAACACCGCCACACCGAGCCGAAGTTCGAATACCACGCGGACCTGCCCACGGTCACCGCGCCGGGCCTCACCGCCTCGGTCATCCTCGGCGACCTCGACGGATCCACGTCGCCCGGTACGACATACACCCCGATCGTCGGCGCCGACCTCGCCCTCACCCGGGGCGCCGACGTACGGCTGCCGCTGGAGCCCGACTTCGAGTACGGCGTACTGGCCATGTCGGGCGAGGTCCACGTGGACGGCGTACCGGTACTCCCCGGCTCGATGCTCTACCTCGGCTGCGGCCGCTCGGAACTCCCGCTGCGAGCCGAGTCGGACGCCGGGATCATGCTGCTCGGCGGCGAGCCGTTCGCGGAGGAGCTGATCATGTGGTGGAACTTCGTCGGGCGTACGCAGGACGACATCAGCCAGGCCCGGGAAGACTGGATGAACGGGTCCCGATTCGGGGAGGTGAAGGGGTACGACGGGGATCCGCTGCCTGCTCCGGAGCTGCCGACAGTGCCGCTGAAACCACGGAGCAGGGTGCGCTGAGCTCTTATTTTCCAAGAAGCACGTATTTTCCAACGGAAGCGCGTACCGCCGGGCGAGGCGGGTACGCCCTATGCATTCCGCTGGCGTGGAGCTGCCTGTCGGCCTGTTTCCGGGGCATGCTGGTGTCATGGACGGGCACCCTCCGGTGATTGTGCTCCCGCCCGCGCAGGACGGCGGACGGCGGGTGACAATCCGCGGCGAGTCCATGGGCACCGCCTACACCCTCTTCGACGTGCTCGAATTCCTCCACCGGGCGGGCCTGCCGAACACCGACACCACGATCGACGACCCCGAGCTGATCGAGTGGCGCGGCGGCGGACCGTACGACTGGCCCAACAGCACATAGCTCTCCTATTCGGGCATGCGAGGGCAATCCGGGCAGAGGAATTGCTAAATTTCGCAATTGGTTAGATGCTGTGTTCGCTGTGCTTGCAGGTAGCCGCGGGCACAGCTTCTGTGTGTCTCGTCCCGAGCGGGGCTGCGCGAAGGAAGCTGAGGGGTCGTGTCGGTTCCGCTGTACCAGGCGAAGGCGGAGTTCTTCCGGATGCTGGGCCATCCCGTGCGGATCCGGGTGCTGGAGCTGTTGCAGGACGGGCCGATGCCGGTGCGGGAGCTGCTGGCCGCCATCGAGGTGGAGCCGTCGAGCCTGTCCCAGCAGCTCGCGGTGCTGCGCCGCTCGGGGATCGTCGATTCCACCCGTGAGGGCTCGACCGTCGTCTACGAGCTGGCCGGCGGTGATGTCGCGGACCTGATGAAGGCCGCCCGGCGGATCCTGACCGAGATGCTCTCCGGGCGCAACGAGCTGCTGGCCGAGCTGCGCGACGCCGGGGTCGCCGCCCGATGAGCATGATGTCTGCCCGGATGGTCCGGGCCCGGATCACCTCGCTGCTGCCCTCGCGCCCCGATCTGGCGCAGATCCGGCGTGATCCGCGCCGGGACCTCCTCGCCGGCCTGACGGTGGCGATCGTGGCGCTGCCGCTCGCCCTCGGTTTCGGGGTGTCGTCGGGGCTGGGTGCTGAGGCGGGCCTGGCGACCGCCGTGGTCGCCGGCGCGCTGGCCGCCGTGTTCGGCGGGTCGAATCTCCAGGTGTCGGGGCCGACCGGTGCCATGACCGTCGTCCTGGTGCCGATCGTCGCCCAGTACGGTCCGACCGCCGTGTTCACGGTGGGGCTGATGGCCGGTGTGATGCTCGTCGTCCTCGCCCTGCTCAGGGCCGGGCGTTATATGCAGTACGTGCCGGCGCCCGTGATCGAGGGCTTCACGCTCGGCATCGCCGGAGTGATCGGGCTCCAACAGGTGCCGAACGCGCTCGGCGTGTCCAAGCCCGCGGGCGACAAGGTGCTCGTCGTCACCTGGCACGCGGTCGAGGAGTTCGTGAAGGCGCCGAACTGGACCGCCGTCACTCTGGCGGCCTGCGTGGTCGTACTCATGCTGGCCGGAGCGCGATGGCGGCCGACCGTGCCGTTCTCCATCGTCGCCGTGATCGCCGCCACCGTCGTGGCACAGGTCGCCCACCTGAAGGTGAAGCCGATCGGCGATCTGCCGGCGGGACTGCCGGCGCCCTCCCTCTCCTTCCTCGAACCCGGCTCGCTCGGCTCGCTGCTCACCCCCGCCGTGGCGGTGGCCGCGCTGGCCGCGCTGGAGTCGCTGATGTCCGCGGCCGCCGCCGACGCGATGACGGTGGGACAGCGACACGACCCGGACCGGGAACTGCTCGGCCAGGGCCTGGCCAACATCGCCGCCCCGCTGTTCGGCGGCGTCCCGGCCACCGGAGCCATCGCCCGCACCGCCGTCAACGTCCGCACCGGCGCGGGCTCCCGGCTGGCCGCCCTCACCCATGCCGCCGTTCTCGCGGTGATCGTCTTCGCGGCGGCGCCCCTGGTGTCGAAGATCCCGCTCGCCGCGCTGGCCGGCGTGCTCCTGGCCACCGCGATCCGCATGGTCGAAGTGGGCTCGCTGAAGGCGATGGCCAGGGCCACGCGGTCCGATGCCGTGATACTCGCCCTGACCGCGGTCGCGACCCTCGCCCTCGATCTCGTCTACGCCGTGATCATCGGTCTGGTCGTCGCCGGCGCCCTCGCGCTGCGTGCGGTGGCCAAGCAGGCCCGCCTGGACCAGGTGCCGCTGGACCGTGCCGACCACACGGCCGAGGAGCACGCGCTGCTCGCTGAGCACATCGTCGCGTACCGCATCGACGGGCCACTGTTCTTCGCCGCCGCGCACCGCTTCCTGATGGAGCTGGCCGAGGTCGCGGACGTACGGGTCGTGATCCTGCGCATGTCGCGCGTCTCGACGATGGACGCCACCGGTGCCCTCGTCCTGAAGGACGCGGTGGAGAAGCTCACGCGGCGGGGGATCGTCGTGCTGGCCTCGGGGATACGTCCCGGTCAGCGGCAGGTCCTGGACTCCGTCGGCGCGCTGGAGCTGCTGCGGCACGAGGGCCGTGAGTACGCCTCCACGCCCGAGGCGATCCGCGCCGCCCGCGATCACCTGGAGACGGCCGGATTCCTGTCTGCCGTCCCCGCCCGTAAGACGAGCCCGAAAAGCCCGGACACCAGCGAGGAACCAGTCCTATGAGCACCTCCTCCAGCACCCCGCGCATGGCCGAGGTCTCCGGCGCGGAGGCACTGTGGCTGCTGGAAGGGGCGGAGCTGGGGCGGCTGGTGTTCGTGCAGCGCGACGTCGCCGTCGTACGGCCCGCTCGGCATGTGTGGGAGTACGGCCGGCTGATCGTGCGCACCCCGGTCCAGCCGGCTGTCGTTCCGCTGAGCGCGAGCTACCACGCCGACGACATTCAGCAAGCCACGGGCACCGGCTGGACGGTGACCGCGACCGGACCGGCCGAAGTGATCAACGACCCGGACGAGGCCGCCCACTACCGGCGGACGCTGCCCGGCTGGACGCACGGCCCGCACGACACCGTCGTCCGCATCCACCCGCAAACGGTCACCGGTTTCCGCCTCGTCCGGGGGACGGAGAGGCGATGACCACACAATTGGAGGCACTGCCGCACCGCCACGTGCTCACCCTGCCGTCCGTGCCGGCCGCGGTCCGTGTGGCCCGTCAGACCGCTGAACAGACCCTGCGGGAGTGGGGCATCGGGCTGCGGCACCCCACCGTGGATCCGGCCTTGCTGATCCTGAGCGAGCTGGTCACCAACAGTGTCCGGCACGCCGCCGCGCTCTCCCCCAAGATCACGGTGTTCTACGCGGCCGGCCCGGACTGCTTCGTCTTCGCCGTCCACGACCGCCACCCCTACCAGCCGCCCCTCTACGGCGCGATCACGGAGAGGGGTAGCGGCGGCCTGGGCACCGTGATGGAGCTCGTCCTCGGCCTGCGCGGCACCGCGGTCGCCCGCGCGGACGCCGACGGCAAGGGCAAGAGCATCTGGATCACCTTGCCCCTCTGACCGGGCCAGACCTCAGCCCCTCACCACCACGCCACCGCACGAGGAAGTTCCACCCCCATGACCATCGACTGGCGTTACACCATCGAGCAGGATCTCGGCGTCCTCTCCGTCGCCGGATACCTCGGCCCGGAGGCGGTACGCCGGTTCAGCGGCGCGATCGGCTGGGTCGTCGCCCGCGGCACCGGTCCAGTCGTCCTCGACCTGACCGAGCTGCGCAGCTGGTCCGCCGAAGGCCAGTTGGCCATCACCGAGGCCGCCCGCCGCCTCGCCGAGTCCGGCCGGAGCCTGGAGCTGGCCGCCATCCCCGCTGACGGCTCGCTGGTCCCGGCCGGCGACTGCCCGGACATCCCCGTCCACTGCGACCTGGCCACCGCCCTCGCGGCCCACGGCCGAGGACCGTCGGCTCCCGCAGAGGGTCAGCAGGAGTGGCGCACCGACGGCTGGCCCGCCGCCTGACGCACGCTCCCCCCTTTGAGTACGTATCAGCTCACCGAGTGAAAGACACTGTTCCCATGAGTGAAGTTCTTCCCCCCTGCCCCGAATGTTCCAGCGTGTACACGTACGAGATGGGCGCGCTGCTCGTCTGTCCGGAGTGCGGCCACGAGTGGGCGCCGTCCGCCGCGGCTACTGACGCCGGCGGGGACAAGGTGATCAGGGATGCGGTCGGCAATGTGCTCGCCGACGGCGACACCGTGACGGTGGTCAAGACGCTCAAGGTCAAGGGCAGCCCGGCCGGCATCAAGGCGGGCACCAAGGTGCGGGGCATCCGCCTCGTCGACGGCGTGGACGGTCACGACATCGACTGCAAGATCGACGGCTTCGGTGCCATGCAGCTGAAGTCGAGCGTGGTCAAGAAGGTCTGAACCGGCTCCCTTGCCGGGCCCGTGGCGCCACCGGTGAGCTGCAGCCGGCGTCCCGTGTTCGCCGGTCGGTGCCCTGAGCCGGCTGATGCGTGCGCCCGTCTGAGGACAGCCTGACCATACGGACCTCGCCACAGCGCGGGCAGCCCCCGTCCGGGCCGACGGCGGCGGGGCGGCACCTCACCACTGAATGTGGGCGGCCTGACTCCTCGGGGCGGGTTCGGTTCTGCCGGTGCCACGAGCGAGGATGGGTCGCATGTTCGTGACGAGTGGGTGGATGCGATGCCGAGTGGTCCGGCCGGTCAGGTCGTGCCGTGCTGAGGAGAGGACGGCGCGGTGAGTACGCCGCTGTACCAGCTGAAGGCCGAGTTCTTCAAGACACTCGGCCATCCGGCCCGCATCCGCGTCCTGGAGTTGTTGAGCGAGCGCGAGCACGCGGTCGCGGAGATGCTGCCCGAGGTGGGGATCGAGCCCGCGCACCTGTCCCAGCAGCTGGCCGTGCTGCGGCGGGCGAACCTGGTGCGCACCCGCAAGGAAGGGTCGAACGTGTACTACTCGCTGGCCAGCCCGGAGGTGGCGGAACTGATGCGGGTGGCCCGCTCGATCCTGTCCGGCGTGCTGGCGGGGCAGGCAGAACTGCTCGCCGACCTGAGAGCGGCCCAGTCGGAGGGGAAACCGCCGTCGTAGCGACGGCCCCATGATCGGCGGCTGTCTTCCGACGCTCCGCGACGGCCTCCTCCGCCCGCCTCGCGGTGCCGTGCACCGTGCGCCGCAATACCGCGTGACCGTGAGGAGACGGGCATCCGGAGCGGGGCGGTGTGCCGGCGGTGCCCCGCTTGAGAGACGGTCACCGACTGGACACCGCGACACTGCCGGCCCACGACCCGTCTGGGGGAACAGACGTGTGCCGGAGTCGTGCCGCCGCGCCTCACCGCAAGGGTCAGTCGCAGTCGTCGATGCGTCACCAGACGGATGGCGGGACTACTTCAACGTCGTGGTGGAGGCGGCAGGACCAAAGGAGCGGCCCTTCCCCTGCACCGCGGGCAGTCCGCCCTTCGCCCGGCCTGCGTGTCCTGAAATTGCCCAGCCAGTTCGGTCGTTCCCAGCACTCACCGGCAGCAGAGGACGGTCCCGCCGATCCGGACGCCTTCCTCAGGTCGTCCCTGGTGCTCGCGGGCCGCGGCTGCTTTCCGGGCCGCCTGAGTGACCGCCGGCCGACACGGCCCAGGACCACATGGCCGCCCAAAGGGTCCTGAGCGACCCGGCGTTCGGCCCGGCGCTGCGCTGCGCTGCGCCACACGATGGTCTTCACCTTCGTGTCCCTCACCTTCCAGTACGTCATCGGTCTCGCCCTCGCGGTCTTCTTCAACCGGCACTTCCGGCCTCTCGGGGGTGCTGCAGGCCAAGGGCGGGCCCGGCGATTCTTCCCCGACCCTGGCGACCTGGTCGCACAAGAGCCCGCCCGACCTGTTCCCCTGCACCCGACCTTCGAGGGCCAGTGGGGCTCATGAGGCCACCGTCATCGGTTCCGGCTCAGGCCGGGCATGCAGGCGGCCGGAGCGTGCGAGCAGTGCGACGCATCCGGCGCAGAGCGCGCCTGTCACGGCGAGTATCCACCAGGTCAGTTCCGGGTGGCCCAGCCGGTCGGTGGCGTCCCAGACGGCGCCCGTGGTGAGGTTGCCCAGGGTGATGCCGAGGCCGGAGACGGAGTTGTAGAGCCCGTAGTGCGTGGCGACGAGCCGGCCGCCGGCGAGGCGGACGACGGTGTCCATCTCGAAGGGGTACACCGCGGCCGTGCCCAGCCCGAGCAGGGCCACCGAGACGAGCAGCGGGCCGAGCGTCACGATCCAGTCGAGGAGGCCGGACCTCCCGTCGACCGTCGAGTCGGCCGTCACCAGGGGCAGGAAAGCCGCGCCCATCAGCGAGATGCCGTAGACGATCGCGCGCTGCGGGGACCAGCGGGCCCGCGCCCATGCGGTGATTCCCAGCTGCCCTACCACGGCCACCGCGGCGGAGACCGCGAACAGGGCCGTGGTCACCGCGTCACCGCTGCCCGGCGCCACGCGGTGAGCCTCGAGCGGCAGCGCCAGATAGACCTGGAAGGACAGCACGTACGAGCCGATCATCGCGAGGGAGAACAGGACGAAGGGACGGTTGCGGACAATGGTCCGCCAGTCGGCCAGGACACCGCTCTGCTCGGCCGAGGGCGTGCCCCTGCGGGCGGGCAGCAGTCGCAGCTGGAGGAGCGTCAGAGCGAGGAACAGCACGGCCGCCACGGAGCAGACCAGACGGAAGTCGGCGGCCAGCAGCGCGAGTCCGACGAGCGGGCCGACGAACATGCCCGCTTGGTAGAAGACGTTGAAGGCGGCGAAGGCCACCACCCGTCGCTCCCCTGCCTCGTGGGCGAGACACGCTCGAACGGCCGGGTTGAACATCGCCCCCGCGAACCCGGTCGCCGCGGACGCCGCCACGAGAGCGGGCAGGCTGTCGACGCATCCGAGGAGGCCGAAGCCGACGGTGCGCAGCACACAGCCCGCCACGATCACGGGTTTGCAGCCGAGCCGGTCGGCGAGCGTTCCGCCGACCAGGAACATGCCCTGCTGGGTGAAGTTGCGCACGCCCAGCACCAGGCCGACCGCCCATGCGGCCATGCGCAGGTCGTTCGCCAGGTGCACGGCGAGATAGGGCATGAGCATGTAGAAGGCGGTGTTGATGGTGAACTGCTGGACCATCAGCAGCCGGACGCATCCGTTGAACGAACGGAACTGTGCGGAAAGGGAGTTCATCGCGCCATCACCTCGGGCACGGTGACGTCGGTGCAGCGGGTCCATCGCTCGACCACCCGCTCATCGGGCCGTGTGATCTCGTCCGGGTCGGCGGCCGGCGCGCCGCCCAGCAGGTCGTGCGTGCGGCAGTAGTCGTCGCTGTAGACGGTGTTCCAGTAGCGGTGCACGCCGTCCGGGAAGATCGCCACGGTACGGGTCCGCTCCGGTTGTGTACGGGCGAGCCAGTTGGCCACGAGGGCGACGGCTCCCACGCTCCATCCACCGCTGGCGCAGTGGCCCCGGGCCAGCTCCCGGCAGGTCCGCACGGCCTCGCCGGGAGCCACCCAGTGAACCTCGTCGAAGGCGGCGTGGTCGACGTTCCCCGGGTGGATGCTACTGCCCAGGCCGCGCATGAGGCGGGGGCCGGCCGGCTGGCCGAAGACGGTGGAGTGCACCGAGTCGACGCCGACGAGTCTCAGCTCGGGGTTGAAGGCGCGCAGGGTGCGCGCGACGCCCGCCGAGTGCCCGCCGGTGCCGACGGCGGCGACCAGGACGTCGATCCGGCCGAGCTGGACGGTGAGTTCCAGGGCGAGTGGGGCGTAGGCGGCGACGTTGTCGGGGTTGTTGTACTGGTCGGGGCACCAGGCCGACGGAGTACGGGCGAGCAGTTCGCGTACCCGCTGGCGGCGCGCCTCCTGCCAGCCTCCCACCGGGGCCGGCTCGGTGACCACGTCCACGCGGGCGCCGAGTGCGCACAGCTGGTGCACCATCAGCGGCTCCATGCCGGGGTCGGTGACGAGGGTGACCGGATGGCCGTACGTGATGCCGGCCAGGGCGAGACCGAGGCCGAGGGTGCCGCTGGTGGACTCGATGACGGGTGCGCCTGGTGCGAGTTCGCCGCGCTTGCGGGCGGCGGCGACCATGTGCAGACCCGGGCGGTCCTTGAGGCCGCCCGGGTTGGCGCCCTCCAGCTTGGCCCAGAAACCGCGCCCGGGCGGATGGAAGGGCTCCCCCACCCACAGGACAGGCGTGTTGCCGACCAGGCCGGCCGCTGACCGGCGCGGGGCTCCGGCCGGTTCCGGGAGTTCGTGTGCTGCGAGGAAGGAGCTGATGTCGCGCGAGGAGATGCTGCGCAGAGCTGTGCTCATGAAGTCGTCTTTCTGCGGCCCGGTGGCTGTCATGGGCCGCCGTGCGGGTGCCGTACGGAACGTGCGCGGGGCCCGGCGTGCCGGCTCGCCTCGAAGGACATCCGGAGGCGCGCGAACCGGGCGTGGCCCTCAGGTACGGCTGACGCAGACGCAACGCAGGAGGTGCACTCCGGCGCAGGCAGGCGAACGCTCCGGTCCGGCCCGCCCCAGCGTGTCGGGCACCGACGGGCTCAGCAGGCCACGACGGGCGAGGACGAGCACCAGCAGGGCGAGGACCAGAGCTGCCGTGGACGCGCGAAGATCTGCGGGCCGGTCGGCCGGGTCGCAGCACGTGGAGTCGTGATCGTGGTGGCCGTCCACGTCATGCCCCGCGGGACGGCCCGCGGAGCCGGATACGACCGCCAGGGCGCCGGCGCCCTGGGCCTCGCTCGTCATCGACACGGTCCGCGCCGCGATGTGCGGGGCGCCGTCGAGGTGGTGAAGCGCGCAGGAGACGACGTGGGCCACGAGCATCAGCGTCAGGCCCACGAGGATGGCGAGGACCGGCGTACGCCTCCCAGCGCGTCCGGCCACCGATTCCTGCGGCATGCGACAGATGGTAGGCAGCTCATCACTGAATGAATGCTTTGATTCACTTTTGAGTTAATTTTTCGGTTTCTCGGCAAGTCGCGGGCGTCGAGCGCGGCGATGATCCGGATGGTCGAGCGCACGGAGGAGACCTTGGTGATGGACTGGCTGAGCCGCACGCCACTGGACCCGCACGGCAGGCATCTGGGCCCGGCCCAGCGGCACCCCGCCTTCTCCGATGGCGCCTATCTGCGCCGCCGGGACGACCTGGTGGCCGGCGCCGAGGGACACCGCGTCGGCACCCCGTCACCGACCGTGGAGTACACCGAGGCCGAGCACGCCACCTGGCGCACCGCCCACGCGGCGCTGGTCGAGGCGCACCGGGAGCACGCCTGCCGGGCCGTCCTGCGGGCCCAGGAACGGGCCGCGATCCCGGGGGACCGGATTCCGCAGCATGAGGAGGTCTCCGACCGCCTCCAGGAGCTGACCGGCTTCCGGTTCACGCTGGCCGGCGGGATCGTACAGAACAAGCGGTTCCTTGGGGCCATGGCCGACGGCTACTTTCACGCGGTGCAGTACGTCCGCCACCCTGCGATGCCCTTGTACACACCCGAACCGGACGTCCTGCACGATGTGTTCAGTCACGGCACCCACCTGTGCGACCCCTGGTTCGCCGACCTGTACCGCGCTGTCGGCCGCGCCGCCGCCCGCGTGGAATCGCGCGACGCCCTGGATCTGATCAGCCGCCTGTACTGGTTCACCCTTGAGTTCGGTGTGGCCTGGGAGGAAGACCGTCCAAAGGCGTACGGGGCCGCACTGCTGTCGTCGTACGGCGAACTCGGCCACGTCCGGCGCGCCCGCATCCGGCCGCTCGACATCGCCGAAGTGCTGCGCCGGCCCGTCCAGGTCGCCGGCTACCAACCGGTCCTGTACGCCATCGACCCGCTGCCCCGCCTGGCGGACTTCCTCCATGGCTTCCTCGACGACTTCGACGACGACACCCGCGCCCGGCTGCGTCTGCCCGCACTGAGCGAACGCGGCTCCCTGGCACGCCCCAACCTCTCGAAGGAGCCCGACGCCGACCCCGGCGGTGCGGGGCGTGGCCTGTCGGAAAAGGGCCTCTTGTAGCGCGGAGAACGGCTCGACCAGCGTCTCGGCGCGCATCCGGCCCGGGCCGCAACAGCGCCGCGAACGCACTGTCATCCGCCGGTGAGCGGGAGGAACTCCATCACGGCCCTGCACACCTGCACGCAGCGTATCCGCATCACCCGGGACCACATCGGGCTCTCGGCGGCGGAACTGCGCGCCCGCGTCGAAGCGGAGCATCCCCTGGTCGAGCACCCCCTGGTGAAGCGCGGCCCCGTCACCGGGCGACGCCATGTGTACGGAGTCCCGGAGTATCCCGACCGCGTGACCGGCTTCGGCGCGGGCGCCAACACCACCTACCACGCCTCGACGGCCGTCGAACGCGGTCAGGTCCGCACCGTGCACCGCATCAGCATCGCCGCACCGGACTCCTGAGGGCGGCGCACGGGCGCGGTTGCCGCATGCGGGGGCGCAGACGTTCGCGGCCGGGCTCCAGCCGTGCGGGTCGCCCCGCCCTCTCCTGCCAGGGGCGGCCCGCACGTAACCGTGACCTACTGCGACGGGTCCGCCCTGGTCAGGGCGCAGAGCCTGTCCACGCAACGGCGCTCCAGACGGCCGCGGGAGACCGTCTGGGCCAGGCCGATCAGCCAGCAGGTGGGACAGCCGCGGAAGGCGATGAGGCCCAGGGGGCCGCCAGCAGGGTGGCCGGGCCGGCGAACGGTACCAACGCGATCGAGCCGGTGATCAGCCCGAAACCGATGACGCCGCGCACCAGATGGCGCGCCACGGACTTGCTCGCGAAGTTCGACTCGGGCGCCGCGGGGCCTGTGTTCTCGGTGGGCACGGTGCTCGCTGTGTTCACGGTTGCGGTTCCCCTCCGGCTGATGGGTCGGCCGCTCGATCGGACGGCCCCGATGACCGACGCAATGCCACGCGGGCTCTGTGCAGCCGCGACTTCATCGCGGCGTTGCTCAGGCCGAGCGAGCGGGCGACGGCAGTGCCGGGCAGGCCCTGGACATCCCGCATGATCAGGACCTGCCGCTGGTCACCGGGAAGGGCGCTGACCGCGGCCGCGATCCGCTCCACCTCCATCCCGCGCAGCACCGCGTCCTCGGCGGACTGCCTCGCGCACGCCTCCGGTTGGGCCGCCGTGTTGTCGCTGCGCGAGACGAGCAGCCGTACCTGCCGGAGGCATTCGTTGCGCACGATCCGGAACATCCACGAGGCGAGCGCACCGGTAGTCCGCAGGGTACCGATCTTCCGGTAGAGGATGATCAGCGCCTCCTGCGCCGCGTCCTCCGCGTCCTGCGGTGAGGCGCACAGCGACAGCGCGAATCTGCGCACATGCGGCTGCGATTCCATGACGACGGTGGTGAGCGACGTGACGTCGCCGTCCTGGGCGGCCTTGATCAGCCGTTCGTCCGGCCAGGGGAATCGTCGGTTCATCGGGGAGCAGCACACCGATCACTACGATGCCGACAACCATGGTGTCTCCTCCTGACATCCGCCGACCCCGCGGCCGGCACAGGTACATGGAGGCGCTCCACGTCTCCAAGCCGGCCCGCGGCCTGGAGGCGGCCGGTCTGCTCGAGCACACCCGGGACCCCGACGACCCGTTCGGTACCACCGATCACGAGACGGAGCAGTCATGACCGCTCTGGAAGCCACCCCCCAGAGTTAGTGGAATATTGAATAAAAGCGTTCCGTTGTGGCCGTCGAAGGAGGTCACGAGTGGAGACTCAAGTGGAGACCCAGCCGGAGACGGTGTACTACGACCACGGCACACCGGATGAGCGCTGGGAGCGTGCGCGGCAGTTCTTCGACGCCAAGGACTACGCGGGCGCGGCACGGGTGCTGACCGGGCTCGTCGAAGAGGTGCCGGAGCAGACCGGACCCCGGCTGCTGCTGGCCCGCGCCTACTACCACTCGGCCCAACTGAGCCGTGCGGAAGCCGAGTTGCGCGTCATCGTGGAGCGTGACCCGGTGGAGCACTACGCCCGGCTGATGCTGGGCCGTACGCTCCAGCGGCAGGCCCGGCACGAGGAGGCGGAGCGGCATCTGCGGATCGCTTCGGCGCTCGCGGGTGACTTCCCGCAGGAGTGAGCCGCAGGGCGAGGGCCCGGTTCCCGGCAGGGGCCGGGCCTCGGCATGTCTCACACCGGGGCACGGCCGTCCGTGTCTCACCCCGTCGGCCGTACCGTCCGGGTGACCACCCAGGGGTTCTTCCCCAGTCGCCGGGTGCGGCTGAAGCCCCGGCTCTCGCCGGTCGAGCCGTACTGTTCGAGCGCGCCGCGCACCCGGCCGGTGCAGGGGTCGACGAACACGGTAAGGGGGTGTTCGGGGCCGGTGCCCTTGACGCCGGAGAGCAGCACGCGGGTGATGGTGCCGGCCTCGGATGCGGGGCGTACGGCTGCGACGGCACCCTCGGGATGGGCCTCGCGGGCGGCGGGGCGGGACGCCTCGGCCGGGGCGGTCGAGGAGGCGGTGGTCATGGGGAGGCTCCGGGGGACTCGGTGCGCAAGCGCCGCCGGTCCGGTGGCCGGGCCGCGAAAGGGCTGAGTTCCCGGGGGTGTTGGTGAGCTGTGCCACAGGGACGGACGGGGTGGCATGGCATCCTGACGCGATGGCACCTCCCCGTGATCACGCATCGCTCGCCGAGCGGGTCGAGGAACTCCTCGCCGCCGGCGGCCCCCTGCCCATCGTCGCCGCCGGGCAGCCGGTGCTGCGGCGTGGCACCGAGCCGTACGACGGTCAGCTCGGCCCCGCTCTGCTCGCCCGCTTCATCGACGCCCTGCGCGAGACCATGCACGCCGCGCCCGGCGTGGGCCTCGCCGCACCGCAGGTCGGCGTACCGCTGCGGATCGCGGTCATCGAGGATCCGGCGCCGGTGCCCGAGGAGGTCGCGGTGGCCCGGGGCCGGGTTCCGCAGCCGTTCCGTGTCCTGGTCAACCCGGTGTACGAGCCGGTGGGCGCTGCTCGCGCCGCGTTCTTCGAGGGCTGCCTGAGCGTGCCGGGCTGGCAGGCCGTGGTGGCCCGGCACGCCGAGGTGCGGCTGCGCGGCACGGACGAGCACGGCCGGGCGCTGGACGAGCTGTTCACCGGGTGGCCCGCCCGGATCGTCCAGCACGAGACGGACCACCTGGACGGCACGCTCTACCTGGACCACGCCGAACTGCGCTCCCTGTCCACGAACGAGGCGGTCGCCGCGCTGTGGAACCGGCCGACCCCGGAGGCGGCGGCCGACGCCCTCGGCTTCGAACTTCCGTAACTCCCTTTTATAAGCAGTCAGTTGTCGCGGTAGGCCTCCAGCAGCCGCAGCCACACCTCGCTCAGCGTCGGGTACGACGGGACCGCGTGCCACAGGCGGCTGACCGGGACGCGGCCGGCGACGGCGATGGTGGCGGAGTGGATGAGCTCGCCGACGCCCGGGCCGACGAAGGTGACGCCGCGCAGGATCTCGTCCTGCAGGTCGACCACCATGCGGGCCCGGCCCTTGTAGCCGTCGCCGTACAGACCGGCGCCCGCGACGGAGGAGAACTCGACGTCGACGGCGCGGACGCGGTGGCCGGCCTGTTCGGCCTCGGCGAGGGAGAGGCCGACCGCGGCGGCCTCGGGGTCGGTGAAGACGACCTGGGGTACGGCGTGGTGGTCGGCGGTGGCCCGGTGCGCGCCCCAGGCCTCGTCCGGCACGGGGTCGCCGGCCGCGCGGGCGGCGATGGCGGCGCCGGCGATGCGGGCCTGGTACTTGCCCTGGTGGGTGAGGAGGGCGCGGTGGTTGACGTCGCCGACCGCGTACAGCCAGTCGGTGCCGGTGACGCGGAGGGTGTCGTCGACCTCCAGCCAGGAGGCGGGTGCCAGGCCGACGGTGTCGAGGCCGATGTCGTCGGTGTGCGGCACCCGGCCGGTGGCGAAGAGGATCTCGTCGGCCTCCAGACGGTCGCCTGCCCTGGTGGCCACCACGACGGTGCCGTTCTCGCGGGTGACGGACTCCACGGAGGTGCCGGTGCGGACGTCGGCGCCTGCCTCGGTGAGCGCCTCGGCGACCAGCTCGCCGGCGAACGGTTCCATCCGGTTGAGCAGGCCCTTGCCGCGGACCAGCAGGGTGACCCGGGAGCCGAGGGCCTGCCAGGCGGTGGCCATCTCGGTGGCGACGACACCGCCGCCTACGACGATCAGCCGGCCCGGGGCCGCCTTGCCGCTGGTGGCCTCGCGGCTGGTCCAGGGCTTCACCTCGGCGAGGCCGGGCAGGTCGGGCAGCTGGGCGCGGGTGCCGGTGGCGACGGCGACGGCGTGCCGGGCGGTGAGGGTCGTGACCGTGCCGTCGGGGGCGGTCACGGTGACCGTGCGGGGGCCGGCGAGCCGCCCGTGGCCGCGGTACAGGTCGGCGCCGATGCCGTGCACCCAGGCGACTTGGCCGTCGTCCTTCCAGTGGGAGGTGTACCCGTCCCGGCGGGCGAGGACGGCGGGGGTGTCGAGCGGACCCTGGACCGCCTGGGCGAGGCCGGGCAGCCGGCGGGCGTCCGCCTGGGCGATCACCGGCCGGAGCAGCGCCTTGCTGGGCATGCACGCCCAGTAGGAGCACTCGCCGCCGACCAGTTCGCTCTCCACGATCGCGGTGGTGAGGCCGGCCGCACGGGTGCGGTCCGCGATGTTCTCCCCCACGGGTCCGGCCCCGAGCACCACGACGTCGTACGCGATGGATTCCGTTTCCGTCATGGGGTCAGTCTGGTGGGTGGTGTGCGCGACGGCCACATGGGTACGCGCGCCGAACGACAGACGTGCACGTGTGGAATAGGCGGCCCGGCGGCCGTGTTTCCGCCGTCGGCACACCCCACACCAGGAAGAGGGACTCACGCCATGAGCAGCACCGTGGAGCTGACCAAGGAAAACTTCGACGAGACGGTCAGCGCGAACGACTTCGTTCTCATCGACTTCTGGGCTGCTTGGTGCGGGCCGTGCCGCCAGTTCGCGCCGGTGTACGAGAAGGCCGCCACGGACAACCCGGACCTGGTCTTCGGCAAGGTGGACACCGAGGCCCAGCCGGAGCTGGCCGCGGCCTTCGGCATCCAGTCGATCCCGACGCTGATGATCGTCCGCGACAAGGTCGCCGTCTACGCCCAGCCGGGCGCCCTGCCCGAGGCCGCGCTGGCCGACATCATCGGGCAGGCCCGGAAGCTGGACATGGACGAGGTCCGCAAGAGCATCGCGGCCCAGGAGGCCCAGAAGGGCACCGCCGAGTAAGCCCTGTGGCGGGTCCGGCGGCGCGTCGTCACGTGCGTACGGCCTCACGTGCGTATGGCTTCACGTGCGTACGGCCTCACATGCGTACGGCCGTCAGCTGGACTCGCGTTGCACCACCGACGCGCCCAGCACCTTGTGCACCTCCGGCTCGCCGCCCGGGTCGCGGACGGCTCGGTCGACCAGTTCCGCCAGGTCGCGGCCCGAGGGCAGCTCGATGTGCACCGTGCTGAGGCGCGGCCGCAGCAGTCGGCCCAGCATCAGGTCGTCGGCGCCGATCAGGGCCACGTCCTCGGGGACGCGCACCCCTGCGTCCTGCAGGGCGCGCATCAGCAGCATGGCGTACTCGTCGTTGTAGGCGAACACCGCGTCCAGCCCCGACTCCCGCCAGCGGGCGGCGAGTTGGGCGGCGGATTCCTCGGTGTACGCGAGCGGCAGCCCGGTCACCGTGGCGTCCGTGCCGTGCAGCGCCTGGCGCACACCGGCGAGCCGGGGCCGCGAGTAGGCCTCCAGGCCGGACTCCTCGGGCACCACGACACCGATCCGGCGCCGGCCCCGGGCGTACAGGTGGGCGCCCGCGCACTGGCCGACGGCGTCGTGGTCCATCAGCAGGGCGTGTGCGCCCTCGACGCGTTCGGGGCCGAGGGTGACCACGGCCCGGGCGCCGGAGCGCTTGAGGACGCCGACGCCCCGCGGCCCGAGTTCCGCGCCGGGCACCAGGACGGCGACCGGCCGCAACTCCGCCCAGGCGCGGGCGGCTTCGTCGCCCTGGAGGCCCACGGTGCCGTACTGCACGACGGTGTAGTCGAGCCGGCCGAGCGCCCACTGGAGCTCGTTGAGGAATCCGCTGTAGAGCGGGCCCACCGGGATCGCCGGGGCGGGCATGAGGACCATGCGGCTGTGTCCGGCGCGCAGGCTGCGGGCGGCGGCGTGCGGAACGTACCCCAGTTCCCGCGCGGCCTCGTGCACGCGCCGCCGCGTCGGCTCGCTGATCCGTACGGCGCTGGTGTTGTTGAGGACATAGGACACGGTCGCGCGCGAGACGCCGGCCAGGCGGGCCACATCGGCACTCGTGGGCGTGTTCGGTATCTGCACCATGACAGACCGCATCTTGGCAGAGGGGCGGGGGCCGGGCGGCGGCGGGGCGACGTGGTTCACCTTTGCACGAAATCCGGGGTACCGGCAGCTTCGGCGTCCGGCGTACGGGCAGGAGGACCAGGAGGCGACCCAGGCCCGCGGCGGACCGCCGGCTCAGTGGGGCGGCCGGGACGGCTGACCGGCGCTCAGTGACGCGGCTCGGCCACCGCTCAGCGCATAGCGGGACCACGGCGGCCGACTGGCGACCAGCGCTCAGCGGGACCGCGGCGGCCGGCCGGCGATCACCGGGACGGCTCAGGCGGTCGGGGCGGCTCGGTTCCGGTCATCCGGGCGACCAGGTCGATCCAGCCCGCCTCCAGCCGCTCCATGGGCATCCCGCACCGCCTGGTCTGGTGGTGGATCACCGCCGGGTCGAGGGAGGCGAGCAATGTCTGCGAGAGCAGTTCGCAGTCGGCGCCGGGCACGATCTGCCGCAGCAGCATCGACACATGCGTCCGCAGCGCGTTGACCGCAGGGTGGGAGAGCCTGCGGGTGGGTTCCGTCTGGGCGGCCAGCAGGAGGTCGAGCTGTTCGGCATAGCGGTACAGCACCGCCACGCCGAACGCCCGCAGGCGGTCCAGGGGTGGCGCTCCGGGTCCCAGTGGCGGGGGGCCGCCCAGGAAGTCGGCCTGCAGCTTGCGGTCCGAGTGGTCGAGCAGGGCCATCAGGAGTCCGGTACGGTCGCCGAAGCGGCGGAAGACCGTTCCCTTGCCCACCTTGGCCGCCGCCGCCACCGCCTCCATGGTGACCCCGGCGACCCCGTGTTCCGCGATCAGCCGGGCGGCGGCCTCCAGCAGCCGGGCCCGGTTGCGCGCCGCGTCGGCACGTAGGCACGGCTCCTCGCGCGCCGTGCCCACGTCGAGCAACTGGGGCTCGTCGAAGGGCTCTTGCGGCGGCGGGAAGGGAGGCAGGGCGCGGGACATGAAGACAGCGTAAAGCATCGGGAACAGAACTGGACCGCGGTCCGTTTAGGATGCTAGAAAGTTAAACGGACCTCGGTCCGGATCGTAACAGCGATGTTTCAGCCCTTTGGAGTTCCCATGTCTGTTCGCATCCTCGCGCTCGTCGGCAGCCTCCGCGCCGGTTCGCACAACCGCCAGCTCGCCGAGGCGGCCGTCAAGCTCGCTCCCGAGGGTGCCGAGGTCGTGCTGTACGAGGGCCTGGCCGACGTTCCCTTCTACAACGAGGACATCGACGTCGAGGGCAGCGTGCCGGCCGCCGCCGCGAAGCTGCGTGAGGCCGCGCAGGCCGCCGACGCGTTCCTGCTCTTCTCCCCGGAGTACAACGGCACCATCCCGGCCGTCCTGAAGAACGCCATCGACTGGCTGTCCCGTCCGTACGGCGCCGGCGCCTTCGGTGGCAAGCCCGCCGCCGTGATCGGCACCGCCTTCGGCCAGTACGGCGGCGTGTGGGCGCAGGACGAGACCCGCAAGGCCGTGGGCATCGCCGGCGGCAAGGTGATCGAGGACATCAAGCTGTCCATCCCGGGTTCGGTGACCCGCTTCGCCGAGACCCACCCGGTCGACGACGCCGAGGTCGCCGCCCAGCTGACCGAGGTCGTCGCCCGGCTGCACGGCACCATCGGCGAGGTCACGGCCGCCTGAGCCGTACACACCGCGTGAAGGGGCCGGATCCGTACGGCCCCTTGTCGCGTGCGCGGGACGCAGCCGCGTTCCCTCTGGCGGGTGGCTCGGTCGAGGCCCGCCAGCCGCTCCACCGCCGGGGCCGCGAACGTGCGGGGTGCTCACGAGTGCGGGCGCGCACAGGGCCTCCGCGAGCCGATAGTGCCGGCCCTCGAACGGGCTGTCGTTCTCGGGTGCGGGGCTACGCCCTCGCCGCGGACGTCCGCAGCCGCCTCAACACCGTGTACATGACCTGCGCCTACCTGGGCGGCAGCCTCGGTTCCTGGCTCGCCGCCCACGCGTACGGAGGCCGGTCCGGGGTGTGCGCTCTGGTCGCGCTGCCGACCGGACCGGGTCTGATACGGCACCTGGGAACACGGTCCGGCCGCGACCGGCGCCCCGGACGGCTCCCTTCTGAGTGGTTCAGGAAGGCAGAGACAGCGGCGTGGTGTTGCTGACCTGCTGGAAGATCATCGAGGTGCGGAATCCGGTGATCTCGGCGCGCTTGCTGAGCCGGTCGACGAGGAAGGCGTGCAGTCGGTCGAGATCCTGTACGGCGACATGGAGGACAAAATCGTCGCCGCCGGAGAGCACGAAGACATGGAGGACCTCCGGCAGCGAGCTGGCGAAGCCCTTGAACGTGTCGATCACGGTGCGGTTGAGCGGGCGCACCTGGACCGAGACCAGGGCCTGGACACCACGGTTGAGGGCGGCGGGATCGATGTCCGCGTGGTAGCCGCGGATCACTCCCCGCCGGGTGAGGGCCCGGACCCGTTCCAGACAGGTCGAGGGCGCCACACCGAGTTTGCGGGCCAGTTCGCGGTTCGACTGCCGCGCATCCGACTGGAGAAGCCGCACGATCTCCGAATCAAGTTCGTCCATGGACGCGAACGGTACCCGTCTTCCAGCCATTCGTTCGGCACACGATCCACAGACTGTTCGTTTGGGTGATGGTTTTCGTCGTGCCCCGTACGGACGGAAGGAGGTCGAGCCGGTGCTCGATCACGAAGAGGTTGTCATCCGAGTCGGTCGCCGGTCCGGTCTGCCGGTGATCCTGGCCGTTCACTCGACCGTGCTCGGGCCCGCGGCCGGCGGACTCCGGATCTGGCACTACCCGGACTGGCGGGACGGGCTCACCGACGCGCTGCGCCTGTCGGCGGGCATGACCCTGAAGATGGCCGTCGCCGGGCTGCCCAGCGGCGGCGGGAAGACCGTCGTCGCACTGCCGGAAGGGACGCGTCTCGGCCCGGACCGACGGCGGGCGGTGCTCCAGGACGTCGCCGACGTCATCGCCTCGCTGGACGGGACCTACGCGACCGGGCCGGACGTCGGAACCGGGCCGGCCGACATGGCGGTCATCGGCGAGACCACCCCGCATGTGTTCTGCCGGCCCGAGGAGTCGGGCGGGAGCGGCGACTCGTCCCCGCACACCGCGCTGGGCACCATCGCCGCGCTGCGCGCCGTGAGCCGGCACCTCCATGGCACGCCCGCCCTGGACGGCCGCCGCCTCGCCGTGATCGGCCTGGGCCGGGTCGGCGAGCACCTCGCACGGCTGCTGGCGGCCGAGGGAGCCGAGCTGACGGTCACCGACATCGAGCCCGGCAGGCGGGCCACGGCCGAGGCGCTCGGCGCGGTCTGGCGCGGCCCGGAGGAGATCCTCACCGAGGACGTCGACGTCGTCGTACCAGCGGCGCTCGGATCGCTGCTGACCCGGGAGGTGGTGCCGCGCCTGCGCTGCAAGGCCGTCGCGGGACCGGCGAACAACCAGCTCGCCACGCCGGACGTGGCCGACCTGATGCACCGTCACGGCATCGTCTGGGTGCCCGACTACGTCGCCGGCGCGGGCGGAGTCGTGAACGCCATCAGCACCGAACTCCACCACGCCGGACCCGGCGAAGCCCGAGCACGGGTCCTCGCCATCGCACAGACCGTCGGCGAACTGCTCGACGCCGCGGCACGCGAGGGTCTGACACCCGCGCGGGCCGCCGCCGAGACGGCCCGGCGACGCCTGCGCGCAGCGGCGTCAGGTGCGTGCGGCGAGAGTGCGTCCCTGGCGTCGCGCGGCTGGGGGCACCTCCCACGCCCTTGAGGCAGGGGGGAAGGGAGTCTGACGACAGGCCCTGGGCGCCCGTGGAACCCATGACCACCGTCATCGACCCCTACGCGCAGCTCCTCGCCGAGCACTACACCTGGTGTCCACGGGCGACACGCTGACCCACCTGCCGAGCACGACGGACGTGACAGCGCTGCCGGCCGATGTGGCCCGGTGCCCAGCCCCCGGAGGACAACTGGTCCTCACTCACCGGGATCTGGCCCTCCCCCGCACGGGCACCGACCGTTTCCCTCCGGTACGCGCCACCGACGACCGGAGACATCCGGGCGAAACCCCTACGTCCGTGCCCCCGCTGACGTTACCGTTCGGTAGACATCGTTCCCGGAGCCGCCCGGAGGTGCTCGCCCATGCCGACCGACCCTACCGCCGGGCTCGTGGAGACCCGGCGTGCGCTCGCCGCCGGGGAGGTGACCTCCCGTGCTCTGGTGGAGCGGGCGCTGGCCCGGATCGAGGCCACCCAGGGGACGTTGAACGCCTTCCGGATCGTGCGGGCCGAGGCTGCGCTCGCCGAAGCGGACGCCGCCGACCGGGAGTTGGCATCCGGTGCGCGGCGCCCGCTGCTCGGGGTGCCGGTGGCGGTGAAGGACGACATGGACGTGGCCGGGGAGCCGACCGCGTTCGGCTGTCCGGGCACGTTCCCGCCGGTCACCGAGGACGGGGAGGCGGTACGACGGCTGCGCGCGGCCGGTGCCGTGATCGTCGGCAAGACCAACACATGCGAGCTGGGGCAGTGGCCGTTCACCGAGGGCCCGGCGTTCGGGGACACCCGCAATCCCTGGCACACCGGGCACACGCCCGGGGGTTCGTCCGGGGGCTCGGCCGCCGCCGTCGCCGCCGGGCTGATCCCCGCCGCGCTCGGCTCCGACGGCGCCGGCTCGGTGCGCATACCGGCGTCGTGGACCGGTCTGATCGGCATCAAGCCGCAGCGCGGCCGCATCTCGACCTGGCCGCACGGCGAGTCCTTCCAGGGCATCACGGTCAACGGCACCCTCGCCCGGACGGTCGCCGACGCGGCCCTGCTGCTGGATGCGGCGAGCGGCAACCACGTCCGGGACCCGCACCGGCCGGCCGCGCTGACGGTGGCGGACTCGGTCGGCCGCGACCCGGGCCGGCTGCGCATCGCCCTCTCCCTGAAGCCTCCGTTCACCGCCGTACCGGCCCGGCTGCACCCGGAGATCCGCACTCGGGTCGTCCAACTCGCCGACAGGCTGGCCGCGTTGGGGCACGAGGTGGAGGAGGCCGATCCGCCGTACGGGCAGATCGGGCTGACCTTCGTGCCGCGCGCCACCGCCGGGATCGCCGAGCGGGTCCGCGAGGCCCCCGATCCGGCGCTGCTCGATCCGCGCACCCGGGACGCGGCCCGGCTCGGCCGGCTGCTCGGCGGGGCCCCGCTGCGGGCGGCCCGGCGCGCCGAGGCGGTGCTGCACCGGCGCATCGGCGGGTTCTTCGGGCGTTACGACGTGATCCTCGCGCCTACGACGGCCGCTCCCCCGCCCCCGATCGGCGCCCTGTACCGGCTGCGCGGGCTGGCCACGGACCGCGCGATGATCGCCGCCTGTCCGTACGCCTGGCCGTGGAACGTGCTGGGCTGGCCGGGGGTGAACGTGCCCGCCGGGTTCGTCCGTGACGGTCTGCCCGTGGGTGCGCAGCTGCTCGGCCCCGCCGACAGCGAACCGCTGCTGGTGTCCGTCGCCGCCCAGTTGGAGGCGGAGCTGCGCTGGCAGGAACGGTGGCCGCCGGAGCCCGCCTCGGCAACGCGGGCCGCCTGACGGCCCGTTTCGCCCGTACTGCCAAACTGCCCTTGCGGGCCCCGTCGTCGACTTTACGTAAGTGGCAGACAGGGCTGTCGTGCGTCTTGGCCGTCACCGGGCCGGCCGGACCAACGCGCCCTGCGTCAGGCTCACATGGAGCCGGTACACCGGCCTTCGACCGTCAGGCGTCCCTTGCTCCCGGGAAGCCACCCACTAGGGTGCCTGCGTGACCACGTTTACCGATGAGAACGTCCCCGGCCGGTACGGCCCCCACGCGACCACCGAGGCCGACCCGCGCGAGGTCGGCCGGGTGCGCACCGAGTACTCCCCTGCCCACGACGGCGACCCCGACCCCGGCGAGATCGTGTGGACCTGGGTGCCGTTCGAGGAGAACGACGGCCGGGGCAAGGACCGCCCGGTACTGGTCGTCGCCCGGGAGGCGGCCGGAACCCTGCTCGCTGTGCAGCTGACCAGCAAGCGGCATAACGGCAACCGGGACTATGTGGCGATCGGCAGCGGGCCGTGGGACCGGTCGGACCGGGACTCGTGGGTGGACGTGGACCGCGTGCTGCGGCTGCACGAGAAGGGCATGCGCCGTGAGGCGTGCGCGCTGGACCGGATGCGGTTCAACCTGGTCCGCCAGCGGCTGCACGAGCGCTACGGCTGGACCTGACGGGCGTACGACGCACCAGGCCGGGCCTTGACACACCGGGCCGGGCCTTGAGGAAACGCCCGGGCGAACGCCTCCCGCACGACCGCGCCCGGTGTCCGGTCCAGCACCCCGAACACCACGTGCTCGAAGGTGCGGGCGAACCGGCCGCCGGGGCCGAGCAGCGCCCGGAACGCGTCCGCGACCTGCGCCGGGTCGTTCTGGAAGACTCCGCAGCCCAGGCGCCGAGCACCAGCCGGCGGTAGACGTGGGCGGCGGCCGTCTCCAGTACCCGTTCGGCCCGTGCCGCGAGGGCGCCGGGCAGCTCGGCGGCGCGGTCCGGTTCCGTACGCCGTACGACGCCCGCGTTGGGGGCGGCCGCGGTCAGGAAGCCCGCGAGGTACGGCTCGGCCAGCAGCCGGCCTCGGTCGTCACGGAAGACCGGGACGGCCGGTGAGTGGATCACCCGGTCCGTGTAGAGCGGGTCGCGGTGGGCGCGGTGGTGGTCGTAGAAGGAGTGGGCCGTCAGCAGGCAGGTGTGCAGCGCGGAGGCGCGGCACAGAGCCTCCTCCTGGGCCTGCGCGCCGTTGAGATAGCCTCCGCCCGGATTCCGGGCCGAGGCGAAGTTCAGGACCGCGACCGGAGCGGCGGCCAGCCGACGGGCGGCCTCCAGGCTGCTCTCGTCGGTGACCTCGAAGAACGGCTCCACGTCCGCGTCCGTGGGCACCGGCACCGGCTCGGGGCCGAAGATCCGCGTTCCGGCCCGGGCGGCCTCGATCCGGGCCGCGAGGGACACCTCCTGGCCGTCCGCTGTGCGATAGCGGCCCGCGGCGACGATCTTTTCCGTCTCCGCGGCGATCCCGCGCAGGCGCGCGCTCACGGCGCCACCCCCGTGGGCTCCGTGTCCGCGGCCGGCGCGGTCTCCCCCGTCGTGCTCATGCACGCATCCTGGGTGATGCTGGTGATGCGGTGCAACGGAGTTTCCCGCTCCCGGAACGGTCCGGAAACACGCACGGAAACGGAGGTGACCGAACCGGAACGTCCCATGGGGCACCCTTGTGCGAATCGGCTCGAGGGTCTTGGGTGGAACGCAATGCCTGCCCGGCCCAACGATCACACCGGGCCGATGGCATGGTGGAGTCTCAGGAGGATCCCGACATGTCCGATTCACAGAGTGACGGTGGCGACTGTACGGACCACCGCACCGCTGTCACCGAAGCCGAGGTGGAGGCCCTGGTCCGGGGCATCTGCTTCAAGACCGGACCGCCCCGCGCGCTCGGTGTCGAACTGGAGTGGCTCATCCATGAGTTGCGGACGCCGCAGCTCCCCGTGACACCCGAACGACTCGAAACGGTCTACGCGGCACTGCGGGCCGTGCCCCTGCGGTCGCCGCTCAGCGTCGAACCGGGCGGCCAGCTGGAGTTGAGCTCGCCGCCCGCCGCCTCCCTGATGGAGTGCGTAGGCACGCTCTCCGCCGACCTGGACACCGTCCGCACCGTCCTCGCCACAGAGGGTCTCGGTCTGGTCGGCATCGGACAAGACCCCTGGCACAGACCCCGCAGGTTCCTGCGCGAGCCGCGCTACGACGCGATGGAGACGTGCCTGGACCGCGCCGGTCCGGCGGGCCGCCACATGATGTGCGCCTCCGCCTCCGTGCAGGTGTGCGTGGACGCGGGCCACGAGGAACCCGGTCCGCTCGGACACGCGCGCCGCTGGTGGCTGGCCCACCAGCTGGGGGCGGTCCTGGTGGCCGCGTTCGCCAACTCCCCGCTGCTGGGCCACGAGCCCACGGGCTGGAAGTCCACCCGGCAGCTGATGTGGATGGAGATCGGCGCCGGCCGCGCGGGCGCTCCCCCGCTGGACGGTGAACCACGGGCCGTCTGGGCCCGGCATGTGCTGGACTCGCCGGTGATGTGTGTACGACGGGACAGCGGGCCGTGGGACGTGCCGCAGGGGCTCACCTTCCGGGAGTGGACCCGTTCCCGGTCGCCCCGGCCGCCCACCCGAGCGGATCTGGAGTATCACCTCACCACCCTGTTCCCGCCGGTCCGGCCGCGGGGCCATCTGGAACTGCGCATGATCGACGCGCAGCCCGGCGATGACGGCTGGGTCGTGCCGCTCGCGGTGACGGCGGCGCTGTTCGACGATCCGCAGGCCGCCGAGACTGCCTACCGGAGCGTGAAACCGCTCGCGGAGCGGGCCCTGAACCTGCCCGCCCCGCACAACCCCCTGTGGACCGACGCGGCCCGGTCCGGGCTCGCCGACCCGGAGCTGCGCGAGGTCGCCGATGTGTGCTTCGCGGCGGCGCTGGAGGCCCTGCCCCGGCTCGGCGCCACCGACGAGGTGACCGAGGCGGTGGCCGCGTACCGGGACCGCTATGTCGCCCGGGGCCGCTGCCCGGCCGACGACCTGCTGGACCGCCTGGACCGGCTGGACGGCAGCGAACCACCGCCGTCCCGGCCCGGCCGCGCCGGGGGCACCCCCACCGCCCGCGGGAGGAAGGACATCCGTACATGACCGCCCCCGAGACCGACACCGCGACGACCCGGACGACAGAGCCGGAAGGTGCGGCCACCGAGGCGCTGCGCGAGCGCGCGCTCGCCTCGCTGACCACCGCCCGTGCCCGCACCACGCTGCTGACCAGCTGCGTCGAGGATCCCGACCTCACCGCCCAGCACTCGCCGCTGATGTCCCCGCTGGTGTGGGACCTCGCGCACATCGGCAACCAGGAGGAGCTGTGGCTGCTCCGGGCGGTCGGCGGCCGGGACGCCATGCGGCCCGAGATCGACGGCCTCTACGACGCCTTCGAGCATCCGCGGGCCGAGCGGCCCTCGCTGCCGCTGCTGCCGCCCGCCGAGGCCCGGCACTACGCGGCCGAGGTGCGCGGCCGGGTCATGGACCTGCTCGCGGGCGCGGAGTTCCACGGCACCCGGCTGACCGAGGCCGGGTTCGCCTTCGGGATGATCGCGCAGCACGAACAGCAGCACGATGAAACCATGCTGATCACCCATCAGCTGAGAAAGGGCCCGCAGGCCCTGACCGCCCCGGACCCGGAGCCGGCCCCGCTGTTCACCGGCCCGGCCGAAGTCCTGGTCCCCGGCGGCCCGTTCACGATGGGCACGTCGGCCGAACCGTGGGCGCTGGACAACGAACGCCCGGCGCACATCCGGGAGGTGGCGCCGTTCTGGATCGACACGACTCCGGTGACGAACGCGGCGTACCAGGCGTTCATCGCGGACGGCGGCTACGGCACCGAGCGCTGGTGGACGCCGGAGGGCTGGACGCACATCAAGCGGCACTCGATCACGGCGCCGCAGTTCTGGCGCCGGGACGGCGACCGCTGGCTGCGGCGCCGCTTCGGGGTGACCGAGGCGGTGCCGCCCGACGAGCCGGTGCTGCATGTGTGCTGGTACGAGGCCGACGCCTACGCCCGCTGGGCCGGGCGCCGGCTGCCCACCGAGACGGAGTGGGAGAAGGCCGCCCGGCACGACCCGGCCACCGGCCGCTCGATGCGCTACCCATGGGGCGACGCGGACCCGGCGCCGGAACACGCCAACCTGGGCCAGCGGCACCTTCGGCCCGCCCCCGCCGGCAGCTATCCCGCCGGTGAATCCCCGCTCGGCGTACGGCAGTTGATCGGTGATGTGTGGGAGTGGACGGCGAGCGACTTCCTGCCGTATCCGGGGTTCCGGCCCTTCCCGTACAAGGAGTACTCGGAGGTGTTCTTCGGCTCCGAGCACAAGGTGCTGCGCGGCGGTTCGTTCGCCGTGGACCCGGTGGCCTGCCGTGGCACGTTCCGCAACTGGGACTATCCGATCCGGCGGCAGATCTTCTCCGGGTTCCGCACCGCACGTTCGGAGGCCGTCTGATGTGCCGTCATCTCGCCTATCTGGGGCCCGAGGAGCCGCTCGGCCGGCTTCTCGTCGAGCCCCCGCACAGTCTGGTGCGCCAGTCGTGGGAGCCGCAGCGACAGCGCTCCGGGACCGTCAACGCCGATGGTTTCGGGGTGGGTTGGTACGCCCCCGGCGACCCCGTCCCGGCGCGCTACCGGCGGGCCGGGCCGATCTGGGCCGACCTGTCCTTCACCGACCTGGCGCGGGTGGTGCGCTCCGGCGCGGTGCTCGCCGCCGTACGGGACGCGACGGCCGCGACCCCTGACGGCGAGGCCGCCGCGGCGCCCTTCGCGTCGGGGCGGTGGCTGTTCAGCCACAACGGCGCCGTCGCGGGCTGGCCCGACTCGGCGGCCCCGCTGGTGTCCGAGCTGCCCCCGGTCGAGCTGCTGTCGCTGGAGGCCCGTACCGACTCGGCGTTCGTCTGGGCGCTGGTCCTGCACCGGCTGCGCTCCGGCGACGAGCTGGACCAAGCCCTCGGCGAAACGGTTCTTCAGCTGGCCGGGGCAGCCCCGGCCTCCCGGCTCAACCTGCTGCTGACCGACGGCACGACGATCGCCGCCACCGCCTGGGGCGACAGCCTCTGGTACCGCACGGAGCCCGGCCGGAGCACGGTCGTGGCCTCCGAGCCGTACGACGACGATCCGCACTGGCAGGAGGTCCCCGACCGCACCCTGCTCACCGCGAGCCGCGCCGGCGTGCTGCTCGCCCCACTGGAGGAACCGGCGTCCGCACCATCCAAGGAGCCCTGTACGTGAGCCCCCTTCTTGTCACCCGCACCCTCCCCGAGGACGCGACGGACGCCGCGCTGCGCGCCGACGTCCTGCGCGGTCTCACCGTCCAGCCCAAGTGGCTGCCGCCCAAGTGGTTCTACGACGCGCGCGGCAGCGAACTGTTCGAGCAGATCACCGAACTGCCCGAGTACTACCCCACCCGCGCCGAGCGGGAGATCCTGGCCACCAGGTCCGGCGAGATCGCCGCGGCGAGCGGCGCCCGTACGCTGATCGAACTCGGCTCGGGCTCCTCGGAGAAGACCCGCTATCTCCTCGAGGCGCTCGCGCCCTCGGCGTACGTCCCGGTGGACGTCAGCGAGAGCGCCCTCACCCAGGCCGGGCAGGCCCTCGTCGAGGACCACCCGGACCTCGAAGTCCATGCGCTCATCGCCGACTTCACCGCCCCGCTCACCCTGCCCGCCACCCCCGGACCCCGGCTGCTGGCGTTCCTCGGCGGCACGATCGGCAACCTGCTGCCCGACGAGCGCGCGAAGTTCCTGTTCTCCGTGCGCTCGCTGCTCGCGCCGGGCGACGGACTGCTCCTCGGCACGGACCTGGTCAAGGACGAGCGGGTGCTGGTCCGGGCGTACGACGACGCGGCCGGGGTGACGGCCGCGTTCAACAAGAACGTGCTGGCCGTCGTCGACCGCGAACTCGGCGCCGACTTCGACCCGGACGCCTTCGACCATGTGGCGCTGTGGGACCCCGAGCAGGAGTGGATCGAGATGCGGCTGCGCTCGCGTGTCGCGCAGACCGTCAAGGTGCCCGCGCTGGACCTCGCCGTGGACTTCGCGGCGGGCGAGGAACTGCGCACCGAGGTGTCGGCCAAGTTCCGCAACGACGGCGTGTCCGCCGAACTGGCCGTCGCCGGGCTGGAGTTGACTCATTGGTGGACGGACGCAGAGGGCCGCTTCGCACTGTCGCTGAGCGTGGTGCGCTGAGTCAGACGTCCGGCGTGAGCTTCTCGGTGATCTCGGCGGAGGCCCGGCGGGCCTCCGTAGCCGGGTCCGCTCCGTTCAGCACCCGGGTCATGTACTCCTTGATCGGGTTGTCGGCCTCGACGTCGGCCCACTGAGGAGTGCTGGGGGTCGCCCGGCCGTGCGCCGCGCCCGCGGCCATGGCGGCGACCCCCTCCTCGCCCGCGACGGCGCTCGCCAGCGTGGTCTTGTTGGGCACGTAGTTCATGGTGCGGGCGAGTTCGGTGGCCCACTTGGCGCCGGTGAGCGCCCCGACGACGGCGGTCGCGGCGAACTGGTCCTTGGTGTGGTCCGGGATGACGAGGTCGGAGCCGCCGGTGAACACGGTGCCCGGCCGTGCGGCGGTCTTCCCGGGCACCGGGAAGAAGCCCAGCTCGCCCTTCAGGTCCGGGTTCTGCCGCACGATCGCCTGGGCGAGCCCCGGTACGGCGACGATCTGCGCCACCTTGCCGCCGGCGAACACCCCGGCCTGGGGCGGGTGTTCCTCGTCGGTGCCCGCCGGGCCCCGGCCCAGCGCCCGCAGCCGCCGGTAGAAGTCCATGCCGCGCAGCGCGGCCGGGCTGTCGAGGGCGCCCTCCCACTTGTAGTCCTTCTGCCGGGCGAGGTCGCCGCCCTCGTCCCAGATGAACCCGGAGAGGGTGTACCAGTCCTGTCCGGCTAGGTAAATACCTTGATTCCCGCCGGAGTTGAGCCTTTCCGTGTCGGCGAGCCACTCCTCGCGGGTCTTCGGCGGACGGGCGATGCCGGCGGCCTCGAACAGGTCCTTGCGGTAGATGACGACGCGGTTGGCCGCGTACCAGGGAATGCCGTACTGCGCGTTGCCGTCCTTGCCGGGCTCGGCGAGGCCGGGCAGCCACTGGTCCTTGCCCCAGTCGCGCATCGACTCCAGCGTGAGGTCGGCGAGCCGGCCGCCGTCGGCGTACAGCGGCACCTGGGTGTTGCCGACCTCGATGACGTCGGGTCCGTCGCCGGAGTCGTCCGTGAGCGCCCTGCGGACCTTGCCGACGATGCCGGTCCAGTCCTGGATGCGGATGTCGAGGCGCAGATCCTCGTGCGTGTGCTCGAAGTCGTCGGTGAAGCGCTGGAGAAAGTCCTTGGAAGCGCTGTCCTTCATCAGCCATACGGTGACCGTCTTGCGCTCATGCTCGCCCGGGAGCATTCCGCAGGCGCTCACGAGGGAACCGGTGACACACACGAGGGCGAGCAGACGACGTCTCACGAAGGGTCCTGTTCTGTCTGGCAAAGGGTGCGGACAGGGGCGGGGGCCCGACGTGGGGGGACGAGCGGGAGGCTCGTACGGGTGTGCTGGATTTTGGTATGGACCAATGCGGAGGTCAAGGGGCGGGCAGGGCCGGGATGGGGCACGGTGGAGGGTGGCGTGACACGAGAGGAGCACCTCATGTCGAATCACACCTACCGGGTTACCGAGATCGTCGGCACCTCGCACGAAGGCATCGACCAGGCCATTCGCAACGGCATCGCGCGCGCCGACCAGACCCTGCGCAACCTGGACTGGTTCGAGGTGACAGAAGTGCGCGGCCAGATCGAGAACGGGCGGATCGAGCACTACCAAGTGGGACTCAAGGTGGGCTTCCGCATCGAGGACGAGACCTGATGCGGGCCGATGCGTTCGCCCCTCAGGTACGGCCCTCCCGCTCCTGAGCCTCCTGAAGCGCCTCGGACTGCGCGGCCCAGCGGGCCCGTACGACGGTGAACCCGGCGCGCTCGGCGTCGTCGCAGACCAGCTCGTCGTCGTCCACGAGGAAACGTATCTCGCGGTCCTGGGCGAGCCGGCGCAGGATCTCCAGCTTGGTGAACCGAGCGGGCCTGCGGTCCCCTCTTCCTCCACCCGCCCGCCCTGCGTCGCCCCGCATGTACACCCGCCCCTCCGGCAGCCCGTGGGCCGCGAGCCAGTCCAGGGTGTCGCGCCGACACCGCTCGGGGCGGCCGGTGAGATAGACGACCTCGTACTCCCGAGCGCTCTCCACGGCCAACGCGACCCCCTCGGCGAGGGGCGGGTCCGCGGGCGCGGCGGCGAAGAAACCGGCCCAGTTCCTCGGCCGGGCCTCCAGGAAGTGCTGCCGATGGCCGGTGTCGGCCAGGGTGTTGTCGAGATCGAACACGGCGAGCGGCCGCTTGTCGCTGTCGGTCACGCGGTCACCTTAGACGGTGTCCTGATCGGCGGTAGCTCGCTGGTGGTGCCCGTGAGTTCATGTACTCGGCTACTCAGCTCGTGCGCCGACTGAGATGTCCTCTTATGATCCGGTCGTGGCAGACATCCCCGACGAATTGATCAGGCTGGAGCGTTCCGCCGAAGAGGAGCGGGCGAAGCTCGCGGGTCTGACCGGCGACGAGTATGACGAGCAGTGGCGCCGCTGGCGCGCGGCCATGGAGGCCGTCCAGGCGGCGATCACTGCGTACGCCGCAGCGACCGAGGCCGGCCCGGACGAGGTCGGGCAGGCGGTCAAGGCCGCGGTGCGGCACACGCAGGAGGACCCTGCCGTGGAGTAACCGGACGTGCGCCCGCCAGCAACCCGGGTGAGGCTGGTGTCATGCCCGTACCCGTGCTCGTTCAGGTGAGGGGTGGGTCATGGCCGAGCATCGCGTGATCGTGTTCCCGCCGTCCGAGCGCGGTGGCCGCCGTGTCCAGGTCGACGGCGAGACCCTCGGCACGGCGTTCGGCCTGCACGATCTGGCGGCGTTCTTGCAGCGGGCCGGGCTGGAGGGGGTGGACGAGCTGGATGTCGCCGAGTCGCCGGTGATCGAGTGGCACGGGGGTGGGCCGGAGGAGTGGCGGGGGACGTCGTGGACACCGTGACGCGCGAGCGTCCGAGTACAGCACAGGGGCCACACGAGCGCCGAGTGGCCGGGTCGGAACACGACGGCGGCATCCTCCTCCGCTAGTCCGGCGGTTCCTGTGCTTCTCCCTCTGTCTCACCCTCAGCGCGTTCCGTTTCTTCCGAACCGCCTCCCGACGCACTCGCGAGTGCCAGGACGGGACGCCAGAGGAACAGACGGATTCGTGGGTGGTCGAGAATGAGCATGCGAAGGCACATCACAGCGGTCCCGTGGATCGTGGGTTTCCTGGCCGGCGGGTCCGTCATGGCGCCTCGGCGGCGGCGAGCACCTCGTCGGCCATCGGCCGGTCGAGGGCCGCGTGGACCAGACCGTCGGCCAGGCGGGTCATGTCACGGCCGGGGACGAGGCCGCCGAGTTTCTCGGGCGAGGCGGGAAGTCCGAGGCGCCGGGCGCCGTCCAGGGCCTTGCGGTCGATGTACGGCGCGAACTCCGGCCACACTCCTTGGACATCGCGGAGGAAGATGTCGGCCCCCGTGGGCCCGATCCCGGGGATGTCCAACAGAGCCCTCTTCGGATCGGGTTCCTCGCGCAGGCGGCGCAGATCACCGTCGTATCGTTCGAGCAGCAGCTCGGCTCCCTTGCCGAGCATGGTGGAGGTGCGCTCGTCGTAGCGGCGGTAGCCGCCCTTTCCGAGTGCGTCGACGCGTTTCTGCCAGGAGGCCTCGGCCATCGCACGCGGGTCGCGCATTCCGGCCTCGAACAGCGCCCTGGCCGCCGCCACCGCGATGTCAGCCCTGATCCGGGCGCTGAGCAGTACCGCGAGCACGAGCGTCTGGTACAGCGGCGCGGGAGTGTTGCGCAGCCGGATGCCGGCCTGCGCCGGATAGGTGCGCTGCTGTCGGTCGAGCAGGGCGCGGACGACAGCCTTGTCCGTCGCGCCGGCCGTTCTCCCGCTGGATTTCCTGTCGGACTTCGTGGTCTTCGTGATCATCGTCCGGTCACCGATTCAACAGTTTCATCGGTTTCGTCCACTCGTGGGTTCCGCCGGAATCAGCGCGCACATCACTGCGCGCGCCGGTGCCTCATCCGCGTACCCGTCCCGGTCCGATTGATGCCGGGCTCTGCCGCACCGGAGCCCACGGTTGTGGATCCAGCCGCGGGCGGAGGACGGCATGGGGACGGGTCGTGCTCCATCGCGGTGATGCTCGGACGGCCGGGCCACCGTCGCGCCGACCCCGGTGTGCATGCTGCTGTCCGGCGTCATGGTCGAGCTCGGCGTCTACGGCGCCGTGCGCGTGTACTGGACGGTCTTCTCCGGCCCGCACGGCATCGCGCAGCCGCACCTGCGGGCCGTGTTCGTCGCCGCGGGTGTGCTGACCGCACTGGTGGGCGCGGTGATGTGCTGGCAGCAGCGGCACCTCAAACGCATGCTGGCCTTCTCGACCGTCGGCCACGTCGGGCTCTTCCTCATCGGCGTGGCGCTGCTCAGCCCTGCCGGAACCGCCGGGGTAGCCCTTTACGTCGCCGCGCACGCCGGGGTGAAGGCGGCTCTGTTCGCCACCACGGGCGTCCTTCTCGACCGGCACGGCTCCGTCGACGAACACGGGCTGCGCGGGCGAGGGCGTGATCTGCCGCTCGCCGGTGCGCTGTTCGCCCTCGGCGGGCTGGCGCTCGCCGGTCTGCCGCCGTTCGGCACCGCCCTGGGCAAGGCCGTCACCGAACACGCCGGCGAGGATCTGTGCCCCTGGCTGCCCTCGGTGTTCGTCCTCGTCTCGGCCGCCACCGGCGGGGCCGTACTGCGCGCCTCTGCCCGGATCTTCGCCGACGCGGGGCCCCCGGCCGCGGGAGCGCTCGCCGTGCCGGCCGTCCTGCTCTGCGCTTCGCTGGCCGTCGGACTGCTGCCCGCGGTGGGCGGCACACTCGGCCGCGCCGCCCGGCAGTTCACTGACCGCACCGCCTACACCACCGCGATCTACGGACACTCCGCCGCCCCGTCCTCCCCCGTGCCGGACACCGGATGGTCCGCCGAGGGCGTGCTCCTCGCGCTCGCCTCGACCGCCTTGGCCGCGCTGCTCACGGCGGCCGCCGTGCGGGGTGCGAAGTGGCGGGGCGCGGCTCGCGTCGGACCTGTGGGCCGGGCGGTGGGGCGTGGCCTGGTGCTGCCGCTGCGCCGGCTGCACTCGGGTCACCTCGGCGACTACGTCGCCTGGCTCGCCGTGGGTGTGGCGGTGTTCCTCGTCGTCATGGCGGTGTAGTGCGTCGGCATGCGCCCTCGTCGAGCGGGAACTCGGGGGGCGCGTAAAACGGTCCTGCGGTGGATCGGGCCTTGCGGTGGATGGAGGTGGATGAGTATGCCCGTCTCCGCGTCTGTGACGGATCTGTTCGAGAGTGTGCCCGGCGAGGAGCGCACGGCACTGCGGCGAGCGGCTCGGCCCGAGAGCCCCAGGCCGATGCTGGCGACACTGACGGAGCGTTACTTCTCGGATCCGGAGTGGATATTCGAGCGCAAGCTCGACGGGGAGCGGTGTCTGGGCGTCCGTGACGGCGCCCGGGCCGGGCTGTTGTCCCGTACCGGCCAGTCGCTCACGGACACCTATCCCGAGATCACCGACGCACTCGATGAACAGCACTGCGCCGACTTCGTGGTGGACGGCGAGGTCGTGGCCTTCGAGGGCTCGCGGACCAGCTTCGCGCGGCTGCAGCAGCGCATCGGGATCCACGACCCGCGCCGGGCGCGCGCCAGCCGTGTGGCGGTGACGTACTACGTGTTCGACGTGCTGTACCTGGCCGGCCATGATCTGACCGCCCTGCCCCTGCGCACCCGCAAGGCCCTGCTGCGCCGCGCCCTGGACTTCTCCCCGCCGTTGCGCTTCACCCAGCACCGCTATGCCGACGGCGAGGCGTACCTGCGCGAGGCGTGCGAGCGCGGCTGGGAGGGCGTCATCGCCAAGCGCGCCGACAGCCACTACGAGCACCGGCGCTCGACGAAGTGGCTGAAGTTCAAGTGCGGGCGGCGGCAGGAACTGGTGATCGGCGGATTCACCGAGCCCGCGGGCAGCCGCACCGGCTTCGGCGCGTTGCTGGTCGGTTACTACGAGGGGCGACGCCTCGTCTACGCGGGCAAGGTCGGTACCGGTTACGACCGCCGGACGCTCGACGCACTGCGTGCGCGGATGGACCGCCTGGAGCGCGGCCGCTCCCCCTTCTCAGGCAGTCCCCCGCGGGAGCGCGGCGCCCAGTGGACCGAGCCTCGGCTCGTCGCCGAGATCGGGTTCACGGAGTGGACGGAAGACGGGAAGCTGCGCCATCCGCGGTTCGTCGGCCTGCGGACCGACAAGCCCGCGCACAAGGTCGTACGGGAGCGGCCCGGGAAGCCGGGTCCGACGTGACACTCCGCGAGGGCCACGACCAGGCCGGCGACCCCGCTGGGGGACGTCCGAACGGCGAGGAGCTGCTGCGCTGCCGGCGCGCGGAGAGGGCGAGGAAGAGCCGGGACGAGGCGGGCGCAGTGTAATCCGCCGTGGCGTAGGTACTCGTACAGACAGGACGTCTTCTTGGGGAGATGAAACGGATGCTGTTCCTCGGACTGCTTCTCCTCGCGGCCACGGGCGCCTTCACGGCTCTGGCGATCGCCGACAACCTGTCCGGCGGTCCGCAGCAGTACGGCGTGTCGGTCCTCGGCCACCACATCGCCACGCTCAGCCCGCTCGGACTCTTCTGCTCCGGTCTCGCACTGGCTCTCATCTTCTGCCTGGGCCTGGCCATGGTGAGCGGAGCGGCACACCATCGCAGGAGCCCGCGTCCGCGCAGGGCACACCGTCGGACCACGGTCGGCCCGATGATGGGACCCGGCACGCGGGCCTGAACTCACTCACCGCGGCCGGAAGGGGCAGCGCACTGCGTCACCGCTCTGTGCCGCGCCCGGACCAGGATGTCGCGGCCGGTGCGACCGCACTGCCGGGAGGACGGGCGTCGGGGGGACGTCCACGGGTACCCGGTGGGTGCGCGAGGAGTCGTCGGCGCTCGTCGTGCACGGCGGACGGAGGTGGGTGGCCGTGACTCGGTACGTGCGGGAGATCATGACGCAGAATCCGGTGACGGTGTCCGAGAAGACGCCCCTCACCGAGGTGGCACGGCTCATGCGGCAGAACGGCATCGGCGATGTCATCGTCACGGAGGGCGACCACGTCTGCGGTCTGGTGACGGACCGCGATCTGGTGGTCCGGGCCCTCGCCGACGAGCGTGACCCCACGCTGACGGTGGTGGGGCAGGTGTGCAGCAGGGACATGGTCACGTGTTCGTCCCAGGACCCGGTCGACGAGGCGATCCGTCTGATGCGGGAACACACTCTGCGGCGGCTGCCTGTCGTCGACGACGACCGGCTGGTCGGGGCGCTCAGCCTGGGCGACCTGGCCGTCGAACGGGATCCTCACTCGGCACTCGCCGACATCAGCGCCGCGCGGCCGAACCGGTAGGCCGGCCCGGCGCACGTGTACTCCGTGAGGCGGTGTGCGGGTCCGTGAAATGGGCACGTGGTGGACATGGTCGGCGACACGGGCGACGAACTGCTGGCGCGGCGGCAGGGCACCGCCGGCCATCGGACGGTGCCTCACACGGCCGACGTGGGGATCGAGGCATGGGGGCCGAGCCGCGAGCGGTGCCTCGCGGAGGCGGTCCTGGGGCTGGTGGAGTGCTTCGCCGACCTCTCCGGGGTACGGCCCACCGCCGTGGAGCGCCTGGAACTGGCCGAAGGAAGCGACGAGGAGCTGCTGGCGACCCTCCTGGACGAGGTGGTCTACCGCCTGGAAGTGCGCGGTGAGGTGCCGGTCGACGTGGAGGCGGAGGCGGTCGGCGACGGTCTCGGCATACGGCTGGCGGTCGCCGGACTCGACACGGTGGAGGTCACCGGCGCCCCGCCCAAGGGCGTGTCCTGGCATCGGCTGCACATCGGGCCCGACCCGTACGGCTGGTCCTGCGGGGTGACCGTCGACGTATGAGCGACGTATGAGCGGTGACGCCGAGGCCGGTTGACGGTCCCCGTGTCCCCCTTGACTACGTCCTCGCGTCACCCCTTGACCACGCCGAGCGGAACCAGCCGGGCCACCCTGCCGCACAGCCCCGCCTCCTCGGCGACTGCGACCACCGCGTCGACGTCCTTGTAGGCCTCCGGCGCCTCCTCGGGCAGGCCGCGCCAGGACAGCGGGCGTGCCGCGATGCCGTCCCGTTCCAGCCTGGCCCGCAGTTGCCTGTCGGTGATGGTACGCACGGCCTCGTGGCGGCTCATCGTACGGCCCGCGCCGTGGCAGGTGGAGGCGAAGGCGCCCCCGCCGGGCACTCCGGCGAGGACGTACGAGGCCGTGCCCATGGTGCCGGGGATCAGCACCGGCTGCCCCACCCCGCGCAGATCGCGGGGCAGATCGGGATGGCCGGGCGGGAAGGCGCGGGTGGCGCCCTTGCGGTGGACGCACAGCCGGCGGCGTGTCCCGTCCACGGGATGGGTCTCGATCTTGGCGAGGTTGTGGGAGACGTCGTACACCAGCGACAGCCGGACTCCCGCGGCCCGTTCGAAGACCCGGCGTGCCGCGTCGGTGAGCAGCTGGCGGTTGGCGCGCCCGTAGTTGGCGGCCGCGGCCATCGCACCGAGGTACGCGCGCCCCTCGGGCGAGTCCACGGGGGTGCAGGCCAGCTGCCGGTCCGGCACCGTGATGCCGTAGCGGGCCATGGCGCGGCCCATCTCCCGCACGTGATCGGTGCAGATCTGGTGTCCGAGGCCGCGCGACCCGCAGTGGATCATCACGCACACCTGGCCCTCGGCCAGCCCGAACGCGGCCGCGGCCCGCTCGTCGTACACCCGGGCGACCTGCTGCACCTCCAGGAAGTGGTTGGCGGAGCCGAGGCTGCCGACCTGTCCGAGGCCGCGCTCGCGTGCCCGCGGGCCGACCCGGGTCACGTCCGCGTCGGCGACCGCCCCGCCGTCCTCGCAGCGGATCAGGTCGCGTTCCTCGCCGTGCCCCTGCTCCACCGCGTAGCGTGACCCGCCCTGGAGGATCCGCTCCAGCTGCCGGGGCCCGTCCAGCCGCCACACCCCGCCGGGGCCGGCCCCGCGCGGGATCGCCCTGTCCAGGCCGTCCATGACCGCGAGCAGGGCTGGCCGCAGCTCCGCACGGTCGCAGTCGGCTGCCAGCAGCCGTACCCCGCAGGAGATGTCGAAGCCGACCCCGCCGGGCGAGACCACGCCGCCCTCGTCCACGTCGGTCGCCGCCACACCGCCGATGGGGAAGCCGTAGCCCCAGTGGATGTCCGGCATGGCGTACGAGGCGCCGACGATTCCGGGCAGCGTGGCCACGTGGACCACCTGCTCCAGCGACTTCTCGGCGTCCTTCAGCAGCTGCCGGGAGGCGAACACCAGGCCCGGCACCCGCATGTCCCCGTGTCGTTCGATGCGGAAGCGGTAGGGCCGCTCCTCGACGAGTTCCATGGCATCCTCCCGCGGTCACCTGGTCGTGTGCCGGTGCCGCGTCCACAGGGGCCAGGCGAACCAGCACAGCAGGTACCAGGCCAGCACCGCGGCGACCAGCCAGAGCACAGAGCTGTCATGGGTCGCGACTCTCAGGACGAGCAGAAGCGCGGAGGTCATCGTGGCGAGCAGCAGGACCAGGCCGACCAGGGTCAGCCGGGCGGCCCACCCGACCGTCTGCGGTTTCACGCGCCGTCCGGCGACGAGCCGGTGCACGGACACCGGTCCGATCAGGGCCCCGGTCGCCGCGGCGCCGAGGACGATGGTCACGATGTAGATCGTCCGGTCCGTCCGGTCAAGCTGCGCGAACCTCGGTGTGAACACGACGGTGAGCAGGAAGCCGAAGAGGATCTGGACGCCCGTCTGGGCGACGCGGACCTCCTGGATCAGCTCTCCCCATCTCCGGTCGGCCCGCTCCTCCGGGGTCTCGTCGCGCCCGGTGCGCGTGGTGCCCCCACCCCGTTCGGTGCCCGTCACGGCTCCTCCTGGATCAGCGGCTGCGCCCCCGCCGTCCCGGTACCCAGGAAGGCATCCTGTACACGCCCGGCCCTGGAACGGGCGGTCCGGTCCGCCGGAGGTCTACGGAGGTCCACCGGCAGGAGGTCTGATCCGCGCATTCCGGGAAACTCGGACGGCAGGAGGTGCAGACCATGCTTCCCGTCCTGTTGTTCCTGCTGCTGGCACTGCTGCTCTTCGGCGTCGGCTTCGCGGTGAAGATTCTCTGGTGGATCGCTCTCGTGGTGTTCGTCGTGTGGCTCGTGGGCTTCCTGTTCCGCAGTGCGGCCATTGGTGGAGTCAGGCGCCGCTGGCACTGGTGGTGAAAACGCGGTCATGACCGCCAAGGCCGGCACGAAGGACGAGATCCGGGTCGGCGGCCGTAGGGTGCCGTTGTCCAACCCGGACAAGGAATTGTTTCCGGACGACGGGATCACCAAGGCCGAACTGGTCGACTACTACCGCTCCGTGGCGCGACCGATGCTCACGCATCTGAAGAACCGGCCGCTGGTGATGGAGCGGTACCCCGACGGGTACCGGGGAAAGTCCTTCTTCCACAAGGACGTTCCGGACTATTTCCCCGGCTGGATCCGCACCGTCGAGGTGCCCAAGGAGGGTGGCCGCCTCACCATGGCGGTGTGTGATGACACGGCCACCCTCGTCTATCTGGCCAACCAGGCCTGCATCACGCCGCATCCGTGGCTGAGCCCCGCGGACTGCCTGGACTGCCCCGACCGGTTGGTCTTCGACCTCGACCCTCCCGAGGGCGAGGAGAAGGACTTCGAGGCCGTACGGTGGAGCGCCCGCACTCTGGGTGCTCTGCTCACCGAACTCGGGCTGCGCCCCGCGCTGATGACGACCGGATCGCGGGGCATGCATCTGCTGGTCCTGCTCGACCGGCGCACGGACTTCGACACGGCACGGCACTTCGCGCGGCGCGTCGCCGACCTGCTCGCCGCGCGGCACAGCGACCGGCTGACGACCGAGCCGCGCAAGAACAAGCGCCGGGGCCGCCTCTACCTGGACACCCAGCGCAACGCCTACGCGCAGACCTCGGTCGCCCCCTACGCCGTACGCGCCCGCCCGCACGCTCCGGTCGCCACCCCGCTGGACTGGGACGAGCTCGACGACCCGGACCTGGGCCCGCGCCGCTGGACACTGCGCACCCTTCCCGAGCGTCTCGACGAGTACGGCGACCCGTGGAAGGGGCTGAGCCGCTGCCGCCGCTCCCTGCGCACGGCACAACAGCGTCTGGACGACCTCACCTGAACGGATGAGTCGCCGGGCCGGGCTTCGGCGCGCACCATGGAAAGGCGCATGAACCGCCCCCTCGCGGCCCACAGACATCACCGATCCGGATGGATCCGGCCCGGCGCGGGAGAACGGAGACGCAGATGCTGATGCCCGACCTCAGAACCGCCGCCACGGCGCTGCGCGCCTACCGGATCGCGCAGGCCCGCCTTCTGCGGAGTCCGGCGAATCCACTCCGCCGCCGTCAGTACGACGACACCGCCTACACACTCTGCGTACTCATGGGCAAACGCGACGCCACCGAGGCCGCGGCGCTGGCGGAACGCCTGCTCGCCTCGTCCTCCGCCGGCGCGAAGCCGAACCGTGCCCGCCGAGCACGCACCGCCCTCCCCTGAGGCCTCCGCCGAGCTGGCGCCCGGCACTCGGAGGAGGAGGCCATGAGCAGCGCATCAGCCAGGTTCCGGGCGTCCCGTCGTACCTCTCACCGGCCGCGTGTCGTCGTGACTCGTGGAGAGACCGGGCTCGACGCGGTGGCGGCCGGGGTACGCACGACCGGTGGCACCGCTCTCGCGCGGCCGGCGGACGTGGCCGACGCCCGTGCCCTGGAGGCCGCCGCGGCCCGGACCGAACGTGAACCGGGCCCGATCGAGGTCTGCTACCCCGGTTACGGGTACGGCCCACGGGCCGCACTGCGCCGGAAGCTGCCGCGCGACCACGGCGCCGTCGTACAGGCCGGATCCGCGCTCGGTCGCTGACCAGGATGCGCCGGCACCGGCGGGCGTGACCTCGGCACGCACGGCCGGCTCGACGACACCGCGAAAGCCCATGCCGTACCGGCCTGGGCCTCGCGCCACCACGACGCGTGGGCCCCGAGATGCGAACGCGGCCGGTGACGGTGACCCTGGGAGGGAAGCCTCGAGTGATGAGGAGGGCTGCCATGTCCGTGATGGACAAGCTCAAGCAGATGCTCAAGGGTCACGAGGACCAGGCCAAAACGGGCGTCGACAAGGCGGGCGACATGATCGACGAGCGGACCCAGGGCAAGTACCGCTCCCAGGTGGACACCGCGCAGCAGAAAGCGGACGAGTTCATCGACGAGAACCGCCAGGACAACCCTCCGCAGTAGCGGCGCACGGGCGCGGATAGAGTTGTGCGTCTATGCCCAGCCCTCCTGACCCGTACGTCCGCGTCCGCGGCGCCCGCGAACACAATCTCAAAGGCGTCGACGTCGACATCCCCCGCGACGTCCTGGCCGTGTTCACCGGCGTCTCCGGTTCGGGGAAGTCGTCCCTGGCGTTCGGGACGATCTACGCCGAGGCGCAGCGGCGGTACTTCGAGTCGGTCGCACCGTATGCGCGCAGGCTGATCCACCAGGTCGGGGCGCCGAAGGTCGGCGAGATCAGCGGGCTGCCGCCGGCGGTCTCGCTGCAGCAGCGCCGCTCGGCCCCCACCTCCCGCTCCTCGGTGGGCACGGTCACCCAGCTCTCCAACTCCCTGCGCATGCTGTTCTCTCGCGCCGGGGAGTATCCGGCGGGCGCGGAGCGGCTGGAGTCGGACGCGTTCTCGCCGAACACGGCGGCCGGGGCCTGCCCGGAGTGCCACGGGCTGGGCCAAGTGCACGACACCACCGAGGAGTTGCTGGTCCCGGACCCCGGGCTGTCCATCCGCGAGGGGGCCATCGCCGCCTGGCCGGGCGCCTGGCAGGGCAAGAACCTGCGGGACATCCTCGACGCGCTCGGCCACGACGTGGACCGGCCCTGGCGCGAGCTGCCCGCCGGGGCGCGGGAGTGGATCCTGTTCACGGACGAGCAGCCGGTGGTCACCGTCCACCCCGTCCGGGACGCGGACCGTATCCAACGGCCGTACCAGGGCACGTACATGAGCGCCCGCCGGTATGTGCTGAAGACGTTCTCGGACACCAAGTCGGCCTCGCTGCGGGCGAAGGCGGAGCGTTTCCTGACCAGCACGCCCTGCCCGGTGTGCGGGGGCAGCCGGCTGCGGCCCGAGGCGCTCGCGGTGACCTTCGGCGGCCGGACCATCGCCGAACTGGCCGCGCTGCCGCTGACCGATCTCGCCGTACTGCTCGACGGGCGCGACGACACCGCCCGGGTCCTCACCGAGGACCTGAAGTCCCGGATCGCGCCGGTGGTCGAACTGGGCCTCGGTTATCTGAGCCTGGACCGGTCCACGCCCACGCTGTCCGCGGGTGAGCTGCAACGGCTGCGGCTCGCCACGCAGTTGCGTTCCGGGCTGTTCGGCGTGGTGTACGTGCTGGACGAGCCGTCCGCCGGACTGCACCCGGCGGACACCGAGGCGCTGCTGACCGTGCTGGCGCGGCTGAAGGCCGCGGGCAACTCGGTGTTCGTGGTGGAGCATCACCTGGAGGTGGTGCGCGGCGCCGACTGGCTGGTGGACGTCGGCCCCGGCGCGGGCGAGCACGGCGGGCGCGTCCTGTACAGCGGGCCGCCGGCCGAGCTGGCATCGGTGGAGGAGTCGGCTACGGCGGCCTTCCTGTTCGACGAGTCACCCGGCCCGGCGCGTGAAGTCAGGGAGCCGCGCGGCTGGTTGACGGTGGGTCCGGTGACCCGGCACAACCTGCGCGAGGTGACGGCCGGGTTCCCGCTGGGCGCGTTCACCGCCGTCACCGGGGTGTCCGGCTCCGGAAAGTCCACGCTGATCGGCGCGTTGACGGAGGAGCTGGCCGGCGTGGACCGGCTGGTCCGGGTCGACCAGCGGCCGATCGGGCGGACCCCGCGCTCCAATCTGGCCACCTACACCGGCCTGTTCGACGTCGTCCGCAAGGTGTTCGCCGGCACCGAGGAGGCGCGGACGCGCGGGTACGGGGTCGGCCGGTTCTCCTTCAACGTGGCCGGAGGGCGCTGCGAGACCTGTCAGGGCGAGGGGTTCGTCAGCGTCGAGCTGCTGTTCCTGCCGAGCACCTACGCACCCTGCCCGGACTGCGGCGGCGCCCGCTACAACCCGGAGACGCTCCAGGTGTCGTACCGGGAGCGGAACATCGCCGAGGTGCTGGATCTGACGGTGGAGGCCGCGGCGGAGTTCTTCGACGACGTCCCGGCCGCCACCCGGAGCCTGCGCACGCTGCTCGACGTGGGCCTCGGCTATCTGCGGCTCGGTCAGCCGGCGACCGAGCTGTCCGGCGGCGAGGCCCAGCGGATCAAGCTGGCGAGCGAGCTGCAGCGCGGCCGGCGCGGCCAGACCCTCTATCTGCTGGACGAGCCGACGACCGGGCTGCACCCGGCCGATGTGGAGGTGCTGATGGACCGGCTGCACGGGCTGGTCGACGCCGGGCACACGGTCGTGGTGGTCGAGCACGACATGACGGTGGTCGCGGGCGCGGACTGGGTGGTCGACCTGGGCCCCGGCGGGGGTGACCGGGGCGGGCGGATCGTGGCGTCGGGTCCGCCGGAGCGGGTCGCCTCGGCGGCGGGCAGTGCGACGGGTCCCTATCTGGCGCGGGTGATGCCCTGAGGAGAGAGTGCCACGATGCGCCGTCGGTCGTCTGCGGCGACGTCGTGGCTGGTCGCGCCCGCGCAGCGGTAGCCGCATGTCGGACACAGCCCCGCGCCCCTTCGGAGGCGGTCCTGAGCGCCGGTGACCAGGGCCGTGTGCGTCCAGTCAGGCTCGGAAACGACCGGCTGGGCCGCGGCAGCGAGGCTGCGGCGGTCGGGATGAGTGCTCGGCGTGATCACCGGCCTTATCTCCACCTCCGCGATCAGGCCCCGGGTGCGGGCCACCCGCCACAGGGAGGCGAGCAGGGTGTCCTCGCCGACGAACGCGGCGGCCGTGCTGGCCGTGCCGCCCTCCTGTGTGTAGCGGAGCCGCACCGGCTGCACGGGCACACCCGCGTCGAGCGCGGCCTGGAAGACGGCCCGGTGGAAGCGGCCGTGGGCCCGCCCGCACCAGGTGCTGCCCTCAGGGAAGGCGGCCACGGCCGCGCCCTGGCGCAGCGCCTCGGCGATCCGGGCGACCGTCTCGGGCAGGGCGCGCAACCGGTCCCGTTCGATGAACAGGGCACCGCCGCGCGCGGCCAGCGCGCCCGCGACCGGCCACTGCCGGATCTCGGTCTTGGCGAGCATCCGGGCCGGGCGTACGGCGGTCAGCAACGGGATGTCCAGCCACGAGACATGGTTGGCGACCAGCAGCAGTCCGCCGGACGGTGCGGCGGCGCCGGTGATCCGGACCTGGACCCCGATGGCCCGCACGATGGCCCGGCACCACCGCCTGACCCACTCGGCGGGGATCCTCCCGCCGAGCGGAATCAGCGTGACCCCGGCCAGCACCAGGACCACGACCGCGGTCAGCCGCAGGACGGCCCGGGGTACGGCCGCGGCGGCCGGAGCCGGCTCCACACAGGCGCCCGGGGTACAGGGCGCGGTGGGCAGCCAGACGCTCATCAGGCCAGCACGAGGGAGAGAAAGTGCCGCAGATAGCGCGCGTTGACCCGGCGCATCGACAGCAGCACGTACAGGTCGGCGACCCCGAAGTCCGGGTCGTGCGCGGGCTCGCCGCACACCCAGGCGCCGAGGCGGAGGTAGCCGCGGAGCAGGGCCGGAAGGTCGGTGTGCCCGGCGGGGGCCTCGCCGTTCGGGATCCACGGCAGCAGCGGCCGTACCCGGAACTCCCCGGGTGCCAGGTGCTTGGCGCGCACCCGCTCCCAGGTGGCCGTCGCGAGGGTGCCGCCGTCGGCGAGCGGCACCGAGCAGCATCCCGCCAGCCACTCGTGGCCGCGGTCGACCATGTAGCGGGCGATGCCGGCCCAGATGAGGCTGATCACGGCGCCGTCACGGTGGTCGGGGTGCACGCAGGAGCGGCCGACCTCGACCAGGGAGGGCCGGATCCCGTCGAGGGCGGCCAGCTCGAACTCGCCCTCGGAGTAGAGCCGCCCGGCGACCGAGGCCCGTTCCGGGGGCAGCAGCCGGTAGGTGCCGACGACCTGGCCGGTCACGGTGTCGCGCACCAGCAGGTGGTCGCAGTAGGCGTCGAAGGCGTCGGCGTCGAGGCCCGGCTGCGGGGTGGCCAGCCGGGCCCCCATCTCCCCGGCGAAGACGTCGTGCCGCAGCCGCTGCGCGGCGCGCACGTCGTCCTCGTCACGGGCGAGGGTGACCGTGTAGCGGGTCGGTGCCGCTGGCTGCGGGGGGCGGTCTAGGGTGGAAACGCCGGTCATGGCTCTCTCCTGGTCACGGGCCGGTTCGGCGACGGCGACGGCGGCGGGCCGCGCGTACGGCCTGCTGCTCCTGTTCTTCCGATGCCGGTTGGCGAGCGCGTGACCTGTGCCCGGAGAGAGGATGTGGGAATGTTGAACGCCGGGGTCCCGGCGATCACCGGAGAGCCAGACGGGGCCGGGAAGAGCACCGCTCCCGGCCCCGCCCGTTCGCCTGTGCGACGAACGTCTCACTCTCCGTGGGGCGCTATCGCTTCCCGACCTTCCGGGTGGCCCGCAGCCACTCCCTGTTCATGCTGGTGATGGACACCAGGGGAATCCCCTTCGGGCACGCGGTGGCGCACTCACCGGTCAGCGTGCACCCGCCGAAGCCCTCCGCGTCCATCTGCGCCACCATGTCCAGCACCCGTGTCTCCCGCTCGGGCGCCCCCTGCGGCAGCACGTTCAGGTGGTTGACCTTGGCGGAGGTGAACAGCATCGCCGCGCCGTTCGGGCACGCGGCCACACACGCCCCGCACCCGATGCACTCCGCGTGCTCGAACGCGAAGTCCGCGTCGGCCTTCGGCACCGGCGTGGCATGCGCCTCCGGCGCGGACCCGGTCGGCACGGTGACGTAGCCGCCTGCCTGGATGATCCGGTCGAAGGCGGACCGGTCCACGACCAGGTCCTTGATCACCGGGAAGGCGGCGGCCCGCCACGGCTCGATGTCGATCGTGTCGCCGTCCTGGAAGGACCGCATGTGCAGCTGGCAGGTGGTGGTGCGCTCGGGACCGTGCGCGTCGCCGTTGATGACGAGCGAGCACGCGCCGCAGATGCCCTCGCGGCAGTCGTGGTCGAAGGCGACCGGATCCTCGCCCGCGAGGATGAGCTGCTCGTTGAGGACGTCCAGCATCTCCAGGAAGGACATGTCGGACGAGATGCCGTCCACCTCGTACGTGGACATGGCGCCGTCGGCGAAGGCGTTCTTCTGCCGCCAGACGCGCAGGGTGAGCTTCATGCGTAGCTCCGCTGAGTGGGGTGGACGTACTCGAAGACCAGGTCTTCCTTGTGCAGGGTGGGCGCCTGGCCGGTGCCGTTGAACTCCCAGGCGGCCGCGTAGGAGAACTCCTCGTCCTTGCGGGCGGCCTCGCCGTCCGGGGTCTGGGACTCCTCGCGGAAGTGGCCGCCGCAGGATTCGGACCGGTGCAGCGCGTCCAGGCACATCAGCTCGGCCAGCTCCAGGTAGTCGACGATCCGGTTGGCCTTCTCCAGCGACTGGTTGAACTCCTCGCCGGTTCCCGGAACCTTGATGCGCCGCCAGAACTCCTCGCGGATCTGCGGGATGCGCTCCAGGGCCTTGCGCAGCCCGGAGTCGCTGCGAGCCATGCCGCAGAACTCCCACATCAGCTCGCCGAGTTCACGGTGGAAGGAGTCGGGCGTACGGTCACCGTCCACGGACAGCAGCAGGTTCAGCCGGTCCTCCGTCTCGGCCAGCACCTCCTGGACGGCGTGGTGCCGGGCCGTCACCGGCTCCTGGTGCGGGTTGCGGGCCAGGTAGTCGTTGATGGTGGCCGGCAGCACGAAGTAGCCGTCGGCCAGGCCCTGCATCAGCGCGGAGGCGCCGAGCCGGTTGGCGCCGTGGTCGGAGAAGTTGGCCTCGCCGATCGCGAACAGTCCCGGAACGGTGGTCTGCAGGTCGTAGTCGACCCACAGGCCGCCCATCGTGTAGTGCACGGCCGGGTAGATCCGCATCGGCACCTCGTACGGATCCTCGTCGGTGATCCGCTGGTACATGTCGAAGAGGTTGCCGTACTTGGCCTCGACGGCCCTCCGCCCCATCCGCTCGATGGCGTCCGCGAAGTCGAGGTAGACGCCCTGCCCGCCGGGACCGACACCCCTCCCCTCGTCGCAGACGTTCTTCGCGGCGCGGGAGGCGATGTCGCGCGGGACCAGGTTGCCGAAGGACGGGTAGATGCGCTCCAGGTAGTAGTCGCGCTCGTCCTCGGGTATCTGGTGCGCGGGCCGGGTGTCGCCCTTGGCCTTCGGCACCCAGATACGGCCGTCGTTGCGCAGCGACTCGCTCATCAGCGTCAGCTTGGACTGGTGGTCGCCGGTGCGCGGGATGCAGGTCGGATGGATCTGCGTGAAGCAGGGGTTGGCGAAATGGGCGCCGCGCCGGTGCGCCCGCCAGACGGCGGTCGCATTGGAGTTCATGGCGTTGGTCGACAGGTAGAAGACGTTTCCGTAACCGCCGCTGGCGAGGACGACGGCGTCCGCGAAGTATGTGTCGACACGACCCGTGATCAGGTCGCGGGCCACGATCCCCCGGGCCCGCCCGTCCACGACGATCAGGTCGAGCATCTCGGTGCGCGGGTGCATCTCCACGTTGCCCGCGGCGATCTGCCTGCTGAGAGCCTGGTAGGCGCCGAGGAGCAGCTGCTGCCCCGTCTGGCCACGGGCGTAGAACGTACGCGAGACCTGTACGCCGCCGAAGGAGCGGGTGTCGAGCAGGCCGCCGTACTCGCGGGCGAAGGGCACGCCCTGGGCCACGCACTGGTCGATGATCTCCACCGAGATCTGCGCGAGCCGGTGGACGTTGGACTCCCGGGCGCGGAAGTCGCCGCCCTTGACGGTGTCGTAGAACAGCCGGTGGATCGAGTCGCCGTCGTTGCGGTAGTTCTTCGCCGCGTTGATGCCGCCCTGCGCGGCGATGGAGTGGGCGCGGCGCGGGGAGTCCTGGTAGCAGAACTGGACGACGTGGTAGCCCTGTTCGGCGAGGGTCGCACCCGCGGACCCGCCCGCGAGGCCGGTACCGACGACGATGACGGTGTGCTTGCGCCGGTTGGCGGGGTTGACCAGCCTGGCCTCGAAGCGGCGCTTGTCCCAGCGCTCGTTGACCGGGCCGGACGGGGCCTTGGCGTCGGTGACCGGCTCGCCCGTCGCGTAGTTCACGTATTCGGTCATGTCAGCTCACCACTCCGGTCATGACGCCCACGGGTACGGCGATGAAGCCGGCCGTGAGCAGCAGCGCGAGGACGTTGGCGACGGCCTTCAGGGCGCGGTCGCGGGCGCGGCTGCCGACGCCGAGGGTCTGCGCGGCGCTCCAGAAGCCGTGCCGGATGTGCAGGCCGAGCGCGAGCATCGCGACGATGTAGATGATGTTGCTGTACCAGTGGGAGAAGTCGCCGACGACGTTCTGGTACGGGTGCCCGTTCTGGAAGTGTCCGGGGTGCACAGTGCCCGTGGTCAGGTCCAGGACGTGCCAGACGATGAACAGGCCGAGGATGATCCCGCCCCAGCGCATGGTGCGGGTGGCGTAGCTCGCCCGGGGCCTTGAGTGCACGTACTTGCTGGGCCGCGCCTTGATGTCCCGGCGGCTGAGCTGGTAGGCGGACGTGGCGTGGGCGACCACGGCGACGACGAGGACGATCCGGATGAGCCAGAGCGTCCACTCGTAGTGCATGAAGGGTTCGCCGACGGTGCGCAGCCAGTGGGCGTAGTGGTTGAACTCGCCCGCTCCGAAGTAGATCTTCAGATTGCCGATCATGTGCGCGACCAGGTAGAGCAGCATGATCACGCCGCTGACGGCCATCACCGTCTTCTTGCCGACGGAGGAGTCCCACATCGTGCGCGCCATGGACGGCCGTCGGTCCGTCCGCGTTGCCAGAGCCATGCCACGCACGCTAGGGCCGATGGGCCCGATCAGTCCAAGACATGGTCCGGCTGGATTCAATAGGTAGAAGCTATGGTGAAAACATGCAGTTCCAGCAGCTTCAGTATTTCGTCGCCGTCGCCGAGACCCGGCACTTCACCCGCGCCGCCGAGCTGGTGCATGTCGCCCAGCCGTCGCTGTCCCAGCAGATCAAGGCGCTGGAGCGGGAGCTGGGCGCGGATCTGTTTCTGCGTGCCCGGGGCAACATCACGCTCACCGACGCGGGCGAGGCGCTGCTGCCGCTGGCCCGGCGGATCCTGGCCGACGCGGACACCGCCCGGTACGAGGTGCAGGAGCTGGTGCAGCTGCGGCGGGGCCGGGTGCGGCTGGGGGCGACGCCGAGTCTGTGCACGGGTCTGCTGCCGGATGTGCTGCGCGCCTTCCACGACCGCTATCCCGGCATCCAGCTGCTGATCGAGGAGGGCGGCTCGCACGACCTGGTGCGCGGGCTGGCACGCGGCGCACTTGATCTCGCGTTGATCGTCCTTCCGCTGCCGACGCCTGCGCCGGCGCTGTCGACGGTGGAGCTGTTGCGGGAGGAGCTGGTGGTGGTGTCCTCACCCGAGGTTCCGGCCCCTGGCCGAGGTGGCCGGGTGGTGCGCGTCGCCGATCTGGAGGGCGAGCGGCTGGTGATGTTCCGGCACGGCTACGACCTCAGGGAACTGACCGTCTCCGCGTGTCGCTCCGCCGGGTTCGAGCCGGAGTTCGCGGTGGAGGGGGGCGAGATGGACGCGGTGCTGGGGTTCGTGCGGGCCGGACTTGGGGTTGCCGTGGTGCCGCGCATGGTCGCCACCCGGGTGGGGCTGGGGCTGCGGGTTACCCCGTTGGCTCGGCCCGGGTTGCATCGGACCATCGCACTGGCTCATCGCAGTGACGTCGCTCCACCTCGGGCCGCGCGTGAGCTTCAGCGGATGCTGCTTGAGCGGTGACGGTGTTCCGCCAGTCCTGGGCAGCCGACGCGGCCTGGTGCCCCGGAAGGCAACGTCTGCCCGTCAGGGAACGGAGCGGCGTCCGGTTGCCGGGCGTCTCGACGGGGCGAACGTCGTCTGTCGGGGCACTAGTACACCGGCAGCGCCAGCAGTGCCGCATGGTTGAGGACGAAGACGCGGTTGCCGTCGGCCGCGAGGGAGCGGGGCCGGCCACCGGCGAGGGCGTACGTCTGAGGGGCGCCCCCTCCGGAGCGCGGCAGGCCGCTCACCCATGTCCACGCGGCGGAGCCGCACATCGATACAGCCCCCACACCCCCGATCAGCCCGTTGCGTCCACCAGGGCCAAGTCGTGCAGCCGCTCCGGTGGGCCCGGCCTGGCGTAGTACCAGCCCTGGGCCGTGTCGCAGCCCAGTATGCGCAACTGCTCGGCCTGGGCACCGGTTTCGACGCCCTCGACAGTGACCGCGAGGTCGAGACTGTGGGCGAGGGTGACAATTCCCTCGACGATCTTCAGGTCGACGGGGTCGGCGGGGAACTGCTGCATGCCCATGGTGAAGGAGCGGTCCAGCTTGAGGATGCTCACCGGCAGGCGGCGCAGGTTGGCGAGGTTGGAGTACCCGGTGCCGAAGTCGTCCAGGGCGATGTCGACGCCCATCTCGGCCAGCCGGTGCAGGGGTTTGAGCAGATCGTCGTCGGCGCCGATGAGCGCGGACTCGGTGACCTCCAGGCACAGGGCGTCCGGGGCGACGCCCGCGCGCTCCAGGATGTCGACGGTGTCCTGCACCAGGCCGGGATGGCTGAGCTGGCACGGCGACAGGTTGACGTTGATGCGCAGGGGGCCGGGGGCCGTCTCCTCGCCGTGGCGTTCTCGCCAGGCGCGGGCCTGCCGGATGGACTCCTCCAGGACCCAGCGGCCGAGCGGCACGATCAGTCCGGTGTGCTCGGCGAGCGGGATGAAGCGGTCGGGGCCGAGCACCCCGTGCTGCGGGTGCAGCCAGCGGACCAGGGCCTCGGCGCCGCGCACACTGCCGTCGCCGAGGTGGACGAGCGGCTGGTACTCGATGAAGAACTCGCCCCGTTCCAGGGCGGTGGGGAGGGCGGTGGTGAGGCCGTGGCGGGTGATGGCGCGGGCGTCGGCCTCGGGGTCGGCGAGTTCGGAGCGGTTGCCGCCCGCCGACTTCGCCCGGTACATGGTGATGTCGGCGCTGCGCAGCACCTCGGCCGCGGTGCGTTCGCCGGCCGGGCCCTCGACGATGCCGAGGCTGCCGCGCACCATCAGGTCCCGGCCGTCGATGCTGATCGGGGTGATCAGGGCGCTCATGATGCGGTCGGCGAGTTCGTCCACCGCGCGCGCGGTGCCCGGCCCTGTGGTCAGGGCCACGAACTCGTCGCCGCCGAGCCGGGCGACCATCTCGCCGGGCGCGGTCGCGCAGGACTGCAGCCGGTCGGCGACCTCCACCAGCAGCCGGTCGCCGGCCGCGTGCCCGAGACTGTCGTTGACGGTCTTGAAGCCGTCCAGGTCGAGATAGCAGAGGCCGAAGCGCTGCCCCTCACCCGCGGCCAGCACCTTCTCCAGGCGCTCGAAGAACAGCGTGCGGTTGGGCAGGCCGGTGAGGGCGTCGTGCGTCGCCTCGTAGCGCAGCCGGAGGTTGAGCAGCCGGCGCTCGGTGGTGTCCTCCATGAGGGCGAGCTGGTACTGGGGTGCGCCATCGGCGTCACGCAGCAGGGAGACCGTCAGATTGGTCCACAGCACCGTGCCGTCGGAGCGGTTGAAGGCCTTTTCGAGGTGATAGTGCTCGCGCTCGCCGCGGACGAGTTCGTCGTAGAGCTTCCAGGTCTGGGGCGCGTCCTCGGGATGCACCCAGTCCTGGACGCGGCGGCCGCGCAGGGCGTGGTCGGACTGCCCGAACATGCGCAGCAGCGCCTCGTTGACCTGGAGGACGTTCCCCTCCAGGTCGGCGATGCCGATCCCTATGGCGGCGCCTTCGAACACCGCGCGGAAGCGGGCCTCGCTGGCGTGCAGGGCCTGGGCGACCAGGCCCTGGGCCTGCAACGCGGCCTGGGCGATGGACTCCTGCTCGGTGAGGGTGCGCTCGCGCAGCGCCCCGGCGTACCCGGCGGCCATCGCGTGCTGCAACCGCGAGGAGCGCATGCGCGGTTGGTCCTGGGGGCCGTCCTCGGCGCAGTACAGCACCAGATAGGCGTCGACGCAGTCCAGGGTCCGGGCAAGGGCCTCGGGGTCGGTGCAGTGCGCGCCGACCAGCGCGGCGCCGACGGCCTTCGCGCCGTCCGCGTCGAAGTCGCGGGCCCGCAGAAGCTCGCTCAACCGGCGTGCGAGCGGGAGGAGTTCCGCCTCGAACTCGGCGCGGGTCAGCGACGTGGAGGTCACGGGGTAGACGGCCCGGCTCCAGATCGTCGTGAACCGGCGCAGTCTGCCCTCCGGCCCGTCCGGCCCGGCCCTCACGCCGTACGCCCCACGCCGCCGAACCCGGAGAAGGCGAACGGATCCTCGTCCTCCGGCGCCGACTCCGGCCGCCAGTGCGGCATCGGCACCAGTCCCGGTTCCACCATGTCGTACCCCTCGAAGAACCGCGCGATCTCGTCGCGCGAGCGCATGATGAGCGGATTGCGAATGTCCTTGTATACGTCCACCGCGCCCTCGGCCCGCTCGGCAGGCACCGGGATTCCCTCGTACGAGGCATGGGTGAGGATCAGCAGGCTGCCGGGCGCGAGCGCCTCGCGCAGCTCGGCCACCGCACCGTAGGGGTCGTCCGCGTCTTCCACGAAGTGCAGTATGGCAACGAGGAGGAGGGCGACTGGGCGGTTCAGGTCGATCAGCCTCTCGACCTGAGGGCTGGAGAGGATCTCCCGCGGCTTGCGCAGATCCGCAGCGACCACATCCGCATCGTCGTTACCCGCCAGCACCGCCTGGCTGTGCGCGACGGCGACCGGGTCGTGGTCGACGTAGACCACGCGGGCGCCCGGTACGGCCGCCTGGGCCACCTCGTGGACATTGCCGAACGTCGGGATGCCGGAGCCGATGTCCAGGTACTGCGTGATGCCCTGCTGAGCCGCGAAGCGCACGGCGCGGCGCATGAACGCGCGGTTGGCCTGCATGATCTTCGGCAGCCCCGGCATGAACTCCATCGCCCTGCGGGCCGCGTCCCGGTCCACCTCGAAGTTGTGCGAACCGCCCAGGTAGTAGTCGTAGATCCGCGAGACGCTCGGCACCGAGATGTCGATGCTCCGTGGGGCCCAGGCGGGGCGCTCCATGTATCACTCCAACGCGTAGACGACAGGGCAGGCGATCCGGTGTTCGAGCTGAGGCTACTGATCGCCCGCCGAAGGAGCGACCCAAACCGGAAATTGACCGTCCGTTCCCCGCCACTGCCTGCGGCAAGTGCCCGTATGACACCGCTGTGTAACGGATTCCGGTACATAAAACGGTCCGCCCCCTCCGTGCGGTGCGGAGGGGGCGGACCTTCGGCGGCGCTCCGGGCCGGGCGGGGCGATCGACCCTGGGGAGGTGATCTACTTGCCCGGAGCGCCGACCGGCTTGCCGTCGGGCGCGACGGCGTACCAGGTGCCGCCCACGCCCTGTCCGTTGGTGTCACCGGGGGCCTTGTCCCCGGAGAAGGTGTAGATCGGCCAGCAGTTCACGGTCATCTGCTGGACACCGTCGGGGCGGGTGAAGCCCATCAGGCCCTTCTTCTTGACACCCTGGGTGTCCCCGGGCTTGACGATGCCGACGGCCGGCCACTTCTCCAGGCAGGCTCCGGTGCAGTTCGAGATGACCTTGGGCCAGGCCTTGTCCTTCAGGAAGCGGTAGACGGTCCTGCCGTTCTTGTCGACGATGATGTCGCCGAGCTTGGGGTCCTTGCGGACGGACAGGCCGGGCAGGGAGGCCAGCGAGGCCTTCTTGCCGTCGGGGGCGAGCGCGAACCACTTGCCGCCCACGCCCTGGCCGTTGACGTCACCGCCGTTGACGTCCTTGACGTAGCGGTAGGCGGGCCAGCCTGCGATGGTGAGCTGCTTGGTGCCGTCGGCGCGGGTGACCTCGCCGAGCAGCGCCTTGTCCACGCCGGCGCCGGCGGAGGCGTCGCCGGCGGGCACCGGCGGCCACGTCTTGGCGCAGTCGCCGTCACAGTTCGACTTGGGCGGATTGGCGGTGTCCTTGTCGAACCGGTAGAGGGTGAGTCCGGAGCCGTCGGTCAGCACGTTGCCGAGATCGGGGTTGGCAGCCACGGTCAGCTTGCCCGCGGGGGCGGCCTGGGCCGGCGAGCCGGAGCTCTGGTTGCCGTCGGCACCGTACCCGTTGCCCGCCGCGGTGCCGGTGCCGACTCCGGCGCCGGTGGTCGGGCTGCCCGCGGGGGCGGTGGCTCCGACGTTCTGGGCCGCCGAGGCCGGAGTGGTGCTGTTGTCCTGACCGCACGCCGTCGTCAGCGCCAGCACCGAAGCGGCTGTGGCCACCAGTGAGGCGGTCCGCCAGGAGGTCTTCATGTCCAACTCCCCATATTCGCCTGAATGTTGCAGCGCTCTGCCGCGCCGCCGCACGGCCATGGGTACGCACGGAGGGGGCCGGAGTGTTCAACCGGGAGGGGAAGTTCTCCGGGAATTTCCCGCGCGAGGGCCGTACGGGCGTGCGCATCACGCCCATGACACCCCAGACCTCGTCAAACGATTGATCGCCCTATGTCCCCCTTTCGGAGCAATCCCGGCGCACTACGGCGTACGACCGGGATGCGCACCCCATGATCTTCGTCGTGCATGGACCCGAAGTGACCCGATGCGCGCCCGCAGCACGGGTGTTGGCCCTGGTGGCGCTGACCTGGACCCTGGTGGGCTGCCCGGTCGGCAGCGCGTCCGCCGACGCCTGTGCGTACGCCTCGACGGGACCGGACGGCACGGTGGCGCTGGCCTACGCCGGTGGCCACCACTGGCCGGCTCCGCCGCCCTGGCC
>NZ_CM002285.1:1064527-1069358 GCF_000497445.1 Streptomyces roseochromogenus subsp. oscitans DS 12.976
CACCACCGCCGCCGCCGAAGCCGACGCCGCGTCCGGTGCCGAAGCCCGCCCCGAAGCCGAGGCCGCCGGCCCGGCCCGCCCCGGATCCACCGGCGCCGCGGCCGGCCCCGAAGCCCACACCGACGCCGGCGCCGAAGCCCAAGCCGACGCCGAGTCCCGCGCCCACCGTGCATCCCTTGGCGACGAAGGTGAGTTATCCGGCGTACCACCCGCATCCCGTCGCGCACACCGCGCCCGACCACACCACTCCGGTCACCTACGTCCTGCTCATCACCGTTCCGGCGATCGTCGCCGTCGCGGCCCTGCGCCCGCGCTGAAGCGCCGGCCAGCTCACCTTCTGGAGGTATCCGTTGCCGGATTGGCTTGTTCTCGTCCTCGCGATGCTGGCGGCCTGTGCCGTGGTGGTGGTCGTCACCCTCGTACGGAACAAACGGGCCCCCGTGGACGAGGATCCCAGCGAGACCCCGGACGTCATCGAGTACATGACGATGTGGATCGGCGTCGTGTACGCCATCGTCCTGGGTCTGGCCATCGCCGGTGTGTGGGAGGCCCGCAGCTCCGCCCAGGACCATGTGCAGAGCGAGGCCCAGGCCCTGCACGAGATCTCGGAGCGGGTCCGGGTCTATCCGCCGGACGTCCGTGACCGGATCCGGGGCGATGTCAACACCTATGTCGGTTACGTGGTCGACCACGAGTGGAAGACGATGTCCCACAACGAGCGCGTCACCGACCGCGGGGCGCGACTGCTGCAGAAGGTCCGCCAGGACGTCACCGACTACCAGCCGAAGAACGACTTCGAGGCGCAGGCCTACCAGCCGCTGCTGGACCAGATGACCGCCGCGGACCAGGCGCGCAACGCCCGCGCCGACTCCACCGGGACCACCATGCCGCCGGTGGTGTGGTGGGGCCTGCTCACCGGGGCGGCGGTCACCATCGGCATGGTGTTCGCGCTGCAGATCCGGCGCACGAAACGGGAACTGGTCCTGGCCGGGCTGTTCTCCGCGACCATCGCGTTCATGCTGTTCCTCATCTGGGACTTCGACGCCCCCTTCAGCCGGGGCATCGCGGTGACCGCGGAACCGTTCACGAACCTGTTCCCGGGCATCACCGGATAGTCCCCTCTCGCTGAAAGGCTTCGCCCCGGTTCCCGCCAGGGACCGGGGCGATCGCCGTGTCGCCGTGCGCCCTGAGCAGGGGACGGGCCGGAAGACCGCGGGAGCGGCCGACGGGGCGTCAGAACCGCTTCTCGTTCCTGCGCCGCAGCCAGTACACGCCGCCCCCGACGACGGCCCAGGCCACGAGTCCGGCGCCGATCGCCGTGTCGGTCCGTGTGGCACCCGAGCGGGTACCGCCGCCTGCGCCGCCCTCGACACCACCGAGCACGGTGAACGCGGACGGGTGGGTCACACGGCGGCCGTCGCAGTGGGCCGTGATGTCGTACCGGCCGGGACGGGCGTCCTGGTCGATCCTCGGACCGGCGCGCGAGGTGTCGTCGCGGAACGGGTGGAGCTGGGCGGTCGGGAAGGCACGGGAGGAGACCGTGCCGCCGCGGCAGTCGTCGACGGTGACGGTGAGCCGGTCACCGCTCTCGATCGCGCCGGGGGCGGCCTCGATGTTCCGCCTGCCGCCGATGCCGTCACCTCGGCCGCCGTTCCCGGTGTCGTCGCCCCGGCCGGAGTCGTCCCCGCGGGCCGGGTCACGGCCGCTGCCCCCGCGGCCGCCGTCGCCGAAGCCGCGGTTGCCGTTGTCGGTGAAATGGCCGTGGTCGCTGAAGGTTCCGCTGAGGTTGCCGTAGCCCGGGTATCCGCCCCCGTTGCCGTTCGAGGGGCCACCGCCGATGCCCGCGTTGCCGTAGAACGGGCCGTCGCCGTTGCCGTTGCCGTTGCCCGCGTTGCCGTAGAACGGGCCGTCGCCGTTGGTGTTGCCCATGCCGTCCGCGATGGCCACAGGGGCGGCGAGCCCGAGCGTGGCGGCCGCGGCGCACGCGGCCGCCAGGGCACGTTGGTTTCGCATGTGATCCTCCGCGGGAGGCGGCCCGGGACCTGTCCCCGGTCGATCGGCGAGAAAACACCTCCCTGGACGACCGTGGGGCGCGCGGAACACGCCCGCATGTCGAGAATCGTCCGTCCTGGTGAGGCAACACGCCGGGCGAAAAGCACACAATCGGATATTGATGCAGGTCACGGACCGTCAGAAAGTTACTGGAAACGGCTACTCGGATGGCCCACCTCGAAGGCCGCGGGCCACCCGTTCGCCGCTCGACCCGTCGCCCGCCGCGCGCGCGGGACTTAGCGTTTTCTCATGCGCGATGGAGGTGGTAACGGCCGCGTCGAGAGGGACTGGCAGATGTTCGCGTCCGACCTGTCCCAGCTCTCCGAGCTTGCCGAGCTGGCCGAACAAGAGGAGCGGCGCAGGAAGCGCGCCCCATGGGGTGTGATAGCGCTTTTTCTGCTGACCGGCCTGGCGCTCATGCGCAATGGTTCGGGGGAGTTCGACGTCGGTCCGCCGCAGCCCGCTTCGGCGGCGGCCCCGGACACCCGTACCGGCATGGGCACCTTCAGCCCGTCCCTGGCGCCGCTCGCCTTCTCCGTCGTCGACCGGGTCCGGATCCCCGCGATCCAGGTGAACGCGCCGGTCATGCCCGTCGGCCTGAACGCGGACGGCTGGGTCACCGCGCCACCGGCGGACAACGCCAACCTGGCCGGCTGGTTCACCGGTGCGGTCTCCCCCGGCGAGACGGGCACGGCCGTCATCGTGGGGCACGTCGACAACCAGCGGGGCCCCGCCGTGTTCTACGGACTCGGGGCGCTGAAAAAGGGAAACCGGATCGAGGTCCTGCGCAAGGACGGGAAGACCGCGGTGTTCGAGACGTATGGCGTCGAGGTCTTCTCGAAGAGCGGTTTCCCGGCTGACCGCGTGTACGGCTCGAAGGGAACGCCTGAACTGCGGGTCATCACCTGCGGCGGCGGATTCTCCAAGAAGAACGGTTACGACGGGAACGTCGTCGTCTTCGCCCGCCTGGTCGCGGTGAACTGAACCACCGCGGCCGGGTGGGCGAAAGCCCGGGGAAAGGCCCGGAGAACGGTCATACGCGTCGGCGCGGAACCGTCAGGTGATATCCGGAGTCGAGGAGATAGGGCAGCCATTCCCGGATCGCGTGAACGGTCTCCGAGCGGTCGCCCCCCGCGTCATGGGACAGCACCACGACCCCGGGGGCGGCGCCGCTCTCCACCCGGTCGATGATGGTGTCGGCGCCGGGCTCCATCCAGTCGGTGGTGTCGAGCGTCCACGCCATCGGCTCCATGCCCATCTTGGCGCCCAGCTGGAACGCGGCCCGGTTCCAGGCGCCGTAGGGTGCGCGGAACCACTGCGGGCGCTCGCCGCAGGCGTCCTCGATGATGTCGCTCGTGCGCTCCATCTCGGAGCGGATCTCCTTGCGGTGGAGGGTCGTCAGCAGCGGATGCGTCCAGGTGTGGTTGCCGACGACATGGCCCTCGTCGGCCATCCGGGCCACCAGTTCCTTGTAGTCGGCCACGCACTCGCCGCACACGAAGAACATCGCCCGCACGTCGTACTTGGCGAGGGTGTCCAGGATGTGCGGGGTGTAGTCAGGGTTGGGGCCGTCGTCGAAGGTCAGCATCATCTGCCGGCCGCGCCCCGAGATCCGCAGGATGGGCTCCCTGCGGACCTTCAGCTTGCGCGGCGCGGCACGGGGCGGTCCGTCACCGGTGAGCGGCTGCAGCCGGAAGGTGGAACCCTTGAGCGCCTGGCGGGCCTGGGGGCCGGGGACGGGAGCCGGGGCTGCGGTCCCGGTGGTCTCCTGGGAGCGACCCGCCAGGACGCCTCCGGCGGTACCCGCGGCGCCCAGAGCGGCGGCGCCGGCGAGGAGCATCCGGCGCCGGGTGAAGAAATGATCCTTCTGCATGACTCATCAGTCGCCCCAAGGGACTCCGGCACACCGCAGCGACACTGGTGCGGCGGCGGGAATACACCCGGACGGCCGAGTGCGGGGGCGGGGTGGTCCGCCACACGGGGTTCTGATAAGCAGTCACTCCGCAGCCAGTGGCTTGAGCGATATGAGGGGTCGAGCCGAGCTGGTCGCGCACGGGTAAACGAACACGAGGAGGGGCGGCATACCGCGCAGTGCGCTCGCGGTGGCGCTGCTGGCCGTGGCCCAGTTTCTGTTCGTCTTCGACACGACGGGCTTCGCGGTGGCGCTGCCGTTGGTCGCTCGTGACCGGGGGCCGGCCATCGCCGGACCGACCTGGCTGCTGTCCGCGTACAGCGTGTGTTTCGCCGCGCTGCCGGTGCTCGCGGGACCCCTCGGGGGGCCTTCGGGAAGCGGCGGGCGCTGATGTGCGGGCTCGCGCTGTCGCGCCTCGCCGCCGCCGCGCCGGTGGTCTTCTCCGGCGACGCCTGGGTGTTGATGGCCTTGCGAGCGGTGCAGGGGATCGCGGCCGCGGCGATGACGGCCGGTGCGCTGGCTCTGATCGACGCGACGCATCCGGCGGGCCCGGACCGGGACCGGGCACTGAACGTGCACTTCGCAGTCGTCGCCTGTGCCACTCCGGCGGCACCGTTGCCGTGCACCCTGCTGCTGAATGCCGCGGAGTCGGAGAAGACGATCTTCTGGGTGCAGGCCGTCGCCGGGGTGCTGCTGATGCCTCTGGTGCCGGTGGCGCCGGCCGAGTCCGTGCCTGCCCGGGCCGGGGGCCCGGCGCCGGGTTGACGGTGCCGCGCGGGGGTGGTTCCGCTGGGCCTCCCGGCCTGGTTCGCCGACTGCCTCGGGGGCCGGAGCGTGTCGGCGACGACGGTCATCGCCATCGCCGTG
>NZ_CM002285.1:1069815-1084866 GCF_000497445.1 Streptomyces roseochromogenus subsp. oscitans DS 12.976
CGGCCGGGCGAGGCCGTGCCGGAGCTGCTGGCCCGGCTGCACCGGGAGCGGGCCGCGTTCGGCGCCTCCACGGTGGTGGCGCTGCCGGCGGCGGGTCTGTCCGGTGGCGTGCTTGTCCTCATGATCGCCTTGCAGCTCCTCGGTGCCCTCTCTCCGATGGAGGTCGGCTGGGCGCTGCTGCCCGCCGTCGCCGGGGTGGTGCTGGGCTGCCTGGTTCTGCCCGGCCTCGCCGCGCGCGTCGGTCTCGGTGTCGCGGCCGCCGGGGCCTGTGTCGTGTCGGCCGTCGGGTTCGTCCTGCTGAGCCGTCCGGGCGCGGGCTACCGGTTCACGGACGCGTTGCCGCCGCTGTTGCTGATCGCGTTCGGCTGCGGTGTGCTCGCGCTGCCCGTGGGTTTCGCACGGTCCGGGAGCGATGCGCTGCCCCGGGGCCTGAACTCCTCCCGGCAGCTCGGCGCCGGTCTGGGCGCGTCGCTGTTCGCCGGGATCGTCTCAGTGGCCCAGCAGCGGGCGGACGCCCCCGTACTCGCCGGCGGGACGGAGTTCCGGGCCTTCCTCCGGGCGCGTTCCGCGACTGCTTCGAACCCGATACGGCGCGGTGTCCGACCGCCGCGGTGATCGCCCTGCTGACCCTGCCCCGGCGGGTGCCGGAGAGCCGGGCCTCAGCGGCGGCGCACCAGCGGGAACGGGAGGGTCTCCCGGATCGTCAGGCCGGTGAGGAACATCACGAGCCGGTCGACGCCGATGCCGAGGCCGCCGGTCGGGGGCATCGCGTACTCCAGCGCTTCCAGGAACTCCTCGTCCAGCTCCATGGCCTCCGGGTCGCCGCCGGCGGCTCGCAGCGACTGCTCGGTGAGCCGCCGCCGTTGTTCCAGGGGGTCGGTCAACTCGGAGTAGGCGGTGCCGAGTTCCGTACCGAAGGCGACGAGGTCCCAGCGTTCGGCGAGCCGCGGGTCGGTGCGGTGCTGCCGGGTCAGGGGGGCGACGTCGGTCGGGAAGTCCTTGTAGAAGGTGGGGAGTTGGGTGCGTTCCTCGACCAGCCGCTCGTACATCTCCAGGACGATGTCCCCGGGCCCGTCGTCGGCGGTGTACGGCACCCCGGCCCGGTCGCACAGCCGGTGCAGGCGCAGCAGTTCGGAGCCTGGGCCGATCTCCTCCCCCAGCACCTCGGACAGCGCCCCGTAGACCGTCTTGACCGGCCACGGCCCGGAGATGTCGTACTCCTGCCCCTCCTTGCGGGCCACGGGGGAGCCGAAGGCGGCGGTCGCTGCCCCCTGGATCAGCTCGCGGGTGAGGTCGAGCATGACGTCGTAGTCGGCGTACGCCTGGTAGGCCTCCAGCATCGTGAACTCGGGGTTGTGCTTGTAGGAGACGCCCTCGTTGCGGAAGGTGCGGCCCAGTTCGAAGACCTTCTCCAGGCCGCCGACGCACAGCCGCTTCAGATACAGCTCGGGGGCGATGCGCAGATACAGGTCGAGGTCGTAGGCGTTGATGTGAGTGGTGAAGGGGCGGGCGTTGGCGCCGCCGTGGATCTGCTGCAGCATCGGGGTCTCGACCTCGACGAAGCCGCGGTCCAGCAGGCCCTGGCGCAGGGCCTGTACGGCGGTGGAGCGGGCCCGGATCACGGTGCGCGCGGCGGGGCTGGTGACGAGGTCGAGGTAGCGGCGGCGGACCCGCGTCTCGGGGTCGGTGAGGCCGCGGCGTTTGTCGGGCAGCGGGTGCAGGCATTTGCCGGTGAGCTGCCAGGAGGTGACGAAGACGGTGGGCTCGCCCTTGTCGCTGCGGCCGGCGTGGCCGGTGGCGGTGATGTGGTCGCCGATGTCGCAGCCGGTCGTGAAGCGGTCGAGGGCGGCCCCGGCGCCGCTGCGGGTGAGGGCGATCTGGTGATCGCCGGACCAGTCGCGCAGCACGGCGAAGACGATGCCGCCGAAGTCACGGACCAGCATGAGCCGTCCGGCCACGGTGACGTCCGTGCCGGGGGGCACGTCGGCGAGGGCGTGGGTGGGGGCGGGGACTCCGACCGGGTAGGGGTCGGTGCCGGTGGCGCGGAGTGTGTCGAGCTTGTGGTGCCGGACGCGGACCTGTTCGGGCAGGCCCGCGTCCGGGGCGACGGGCCCGGCCTGGTCCCCTCCGTCGAGGCCGAGCGCCGTCAGGGGCGGCAGCCCGTGGGCGGTGGCGGGCTGCTGCCCCGTCTTCGGGTGCCCCTTTCCCCAGAGTTTGCGCAACGACGGTACGGAGACGAAGCCTTCGGCGATGCCGGAGGCCAGGCTGATGCGGGCGAGGGAGGCGGTCTCGCCGTAGCAGATGAACCGCGGGTACCACTCCGGGTGGTATTTGGCGTTGGAGCGGTACAGGGCCTCCAGTTGCCACCAGCGGGAGAAGAACAGCAGCAGGCGGCGCCAGAGCCTGAGGACGGGTCCGGCGCCGATGCGGGCGCCCTCCTCGAAGACGGAGCGGAAGACGGCGAAGTTCAGCGAGATGCGGCGGACGCCCAGCTTGGGGGCGGCGGCGCACAGGTCGGCGACCATGAACTCCATGACCCCGTTGGGCGCGGCCCGGTCACGGCGCATCAGGTCCAGCGAGATGCCGTCGCGGCCCCAGGGCACGAAGGAGAGCAGGGCGAGCAGGCTCCCGTCCTCGCCGAGCGCCTCCACGAGCAGACAGTCGCCGTCGGCGGGGTCGCCGAGCCGGTCCAGGGCCATCGAGAAGCCGCGCTCGGTCTCGGTGTCGCGCCAGGCGTCCGCCTTGTCGACGATCTCCTCCATCTCGTGTTCGGTGAGATGGGCGTGGCGGCGGATGCGGCAGGTGGCGCCGGTGCGCCGGACGCGGTGCACGGCCTGCCGGGTCACCCGCATGTCGCGGCCGTCCAGGTCGAAGGCGGCCACGTACACGATCGCCTCGTCGCCGAGCTCCAGGGCGCCGAGCCCGGCGCGGGCGTAGGCGCGGGCGCCGTCCTCGGAGGCGCCCATCACGGCGGGCACCCAGGCGTAGCGGCGGGCGTGGTCCAGCCAGGCGGCGATGGCGTGCGGCCAGGCCTCGGGGTCGCCGACGGGGTCGCCGCTGGCGAGGCAGACGCCGGCCTCGACGCGGTAGGTGACGGCGGCCTTGCCGCTGGGCGAGAAGACGACGGCCTTGTCGCGGCGGGTGGCGAAGTAGCCGAGGGAGTCCCGTGCGCCGTAGGCCGCGAGGAGGGCGCGGATGCGGGCCTCCTCGTCGCCGTGCAGGGCGGCTTCCAGGCGCTGGGAACGGAACAGCGCGGCGGCCGCGTTGAGCAGGGCGAGAGCGCCGAGCAGACCGAGCAGGAAGGTCACCTTGCGGGGCGGGCGGCCGGTGAAGGAGCTGGGCGGGAACAGTCCGCCGAGCACCCGGTCGGCCGCCCAGACCAGATGCTCGTTCGCCGGCAGCGTGCCCGGGAACAGCAGTACCAGGCCCCAGCCGAGCAGGATGGCAACGGCGAGCCCGGCCAGCAGGACGCCGATGGCCCGCCACAGAGCGCCGCGGCGGGAGGCGGCGTAGAACTCCTTGCGGGCCGCGACGAGCAGGAGCAGCAGCAGGCCGCACAGCACGAAGGACGGCACCGACTGGGCGTACAGGCCCAGGGTCAGGCCGAGCGCGTCGGTGAGGACGAGCAGGCCGAGATAGACGACGACCAGCCACCAGGCGACCTTCTTGCGGGCGGCGATGGCGCCGGCCAGCAGGAACAGGAAGACGGCGTAGGCCAGGTTGGCGCTGATGGGCACCAGCAGCTGGTCGAGGGTGCGGGCGACCGGGCGGAACACCCGGCGCAGCGGTTCGATGAGCGCGAGCAGGGCGCACAGCAGGCCGAGCGCGCCGAAGAGTGTCGCGAAGGCCTCGGGCACCCAGCCGAGCCGCCCGCTCGTGGGCGGGCCGGCCGGGGCCGTGGGGTCCCTCCGGGCGACGGGCTCCGCGCTGGCGGTCATGTTGTCGACTGTAGGAAGGGGGCGCCCGGCTCGCCCGTCGAGACGGCCCCCGGGCCGGTCCCCGGCTGCGGTGGAGGCCTGGTCCCGCGGTGCGGAACGGCCCCGCACCTCCGAAGGAACCGTCGATTCCGATAGCCTCGGGCCGTGACGGAACAGCACGAGCAGCACACCCCCTCGCATGCACGGTTCGAGCGGGGTACGGACGGGCCGAAGGTCATCGTCGTCGGGGTGGACGGCTCCGACTCCTCGCTGCGTGCCGCGGCGTACGCGGGCGGGCTCGCCCGGCGACAGCACGCGCTGCTGGCCGTGGTCTACGTGCAGCCGGTACTGGCGGCCGGGGCAGCGCTCGGGGCGCCGGTGGCGGAGACGACCGACGAGATCGCCGAGGACCTGGTGACCTACATCCGGGAGGCGGCCGAGCGGGTCAAGGGGATATTCGAGGTGCGCTGGGAGTTCCACACCTTCCGCGGCGACCCCTACAACGGCCTGGTCAAGGCGGCCGACGAGCTGAAGGCGGACGCGGTGGTCGTGGGCGCCTCGGAGCAGGCCGGGCACCGGATCATCGGCTCGGTGGCGGTCCGACTGGTGAAGGCGGGACGCTGGCCGGTGACGGTCGTTCCGTAGGGCGCCGCAGCAGCAGCGGGGTCGCGAGCAGCAGGATCCCGGCCGTGGCGATCGCGGTGCGCGGGCTCGTGAGGGCGGCCAGCAGGCCCCACAGGGCGGTCACGGCGGCGGTCGTGGCCTTGCCGGTGACCGACCAGGCGGCGAGGGTACGGGCCACGCGGTCGGAGGGCGTGAGATCGAGGCGCTCGGCGGCGAGTACGGGGCTGAACACGCCGTTGCAGGTGATCAGCCCTGCCTCGGTCACCATCACCACCAGCAGTCCGGGCACGCCGGGGCGGACGAAGGCGAGCCCGATGGACCAGAGGGCGCGCAGCACGCCGGTAGTGAGCAGGACCCGGCGTCGGCCGTAGCGGGTGGCGAGCGGGCGGGCCAGCCGGGAGCCGAGCAGTCCGCCGAGGCAGGGCACGGCGAAGGCGAGGCCGTACTGCCAGGGCGCGAAGCCGAGGTGCCCGAGCATGAGTACCGAGAGCACCGGCGAGACGGCCATGATCAGGGCGTTGTTGGCGAGCGCGTTGAAGAACAAGGGGCGCAGGGCCGGGCTGGTGAGCAGGTGCCGCCAGCCGTCGAGGAGGTCACCGGCGCGGGGTGCGGCGGTGCGCTCCGGCTGGGGCTCGCCGGGTCCGATGGCGCGGATGCCCAGGGCGGAGAGCACATAGCTGACGGCGTCCGCGATCACGGTCGTCACGGGTCCGACCAGGGCGATCGCGGCGCCGCCGAGCGGCGGGCCGAGCACGGCGGCGGTCCAGGTGGTCGACTCGAACCGGCTGGTGGCGGTGAGCCGGTCCGCGGGCGGCACGAGGGCCTTGAGATGGGCGCCGGAGGCGGCGGTGAAGGTGATGTCGGCCGCCGCGACGGTCACGGAGACCGCCAGCAGCTGCGCGAACCCGAGCACGCCGAGCGCGTAGGCGACGGGCAGGGTGAGCAGAGCGGCGCAGCGCACGAGGTCGGCGGTGATCATCACCGGCCGCTTGCGCCGGAACTCCACCCACGGCCCGAGCGGTACGGCGGCCACCGCGCCGACCGCCACGCCGGCGGAGGCGAGCAGGGACACCTCGGCGGAGCCGGCGTGCAGCACAAGGACCGCGATCATCGCGAAGGCGTCGAAGGCGAGCCAGGTGCCGAAGGTGCTGACCGCATACGCCCCCCACAGCCATCCGAACTGCCGGCCCAGCTTCATCCACAACCTCCCGTTGACCCGCGACATGAAAACCGGCAGGCCGCGCCCGGATCAAACAACCGGAGGGAAGGCAGCCACAACCATTGGTTGTGCCGGTAGGCTGACGGCGTGGACCTCAAGGCCGTGCGCACCTTCGTCACCGTGGTGGACGCCGGGCAGTTCCAGGACGCCGCGGACGTCCTCGGCGTCACCCAGCAGGCCGTCTCGAAGCGGATCGCGGCCCTGGAGAAGGAGCTGGGGGTGCGGCTGTTCACCCGGACCCCGCGCGGCACGGTGCCGACCATCGACGGGCAGGCGTTCCTCCCGCACGCCCGGGAGCTGCTGCTGGCCGAGGAGCGGGCCGCGGCCTCGGTACGGCCGGGCCGGCGGGCGCTCAGGGTCGACGTGCTCGGGGCCCGGCTGGCCCCCGCCGGGCTGCTGCGCGCGTTCCACGAGGCCGAGCCCGGCACGGACCTGGACATCGTGACGCTCTTCGACGCCGCCACGGCCGTGGCCGCCGTACGCTCCGGCACGATCGACGCGACCGTCCGCGCGGTCACCACCAAACCGCCCGAGGGCCTGCGAGCTGCCCGGGTGCTGGACGAGCCGGTCCAACTGCTGACCGGTCCGGGGCATCCGCTCGCCGGGGCCCGGTCGGTGACGCCGGTGCAGCTGGCCGGGTACCGGATCTGGATGCCGGGCCTCGTGGACGGCACCGAGTGGGCCGACTACTACGGTTCTCTGGCCGCCGAGTTCGGGCTGACCATCGACTCGGTCGGCCCCAATTTCGGCACCGAGCCGCTGCTCGACGCGGTCGCTGACTCCGCCGAGCTCGCCACCTTCGTCGGCGAGCAGACCCGGCTGGTCTGGCCCGCCGGACACGACCTGCGGCGCATCCCGCTCACCGATCCGACGCCGGTGTATCCGCACTCCCTGGTCTGGGCCGCAGCCAACACCCACCCGGGGCTCGCCGCGCTGCGCACCCATCTCGCCGCCCGCCGCCCGGCCCGCCCCGCCGCCCGGACCTGGACACCGGCCTGGGCCGTGCGTGGCGTCTAGCGTCAAGTTCCCGGCTGAGCCATCATGATCCGCCGTCAGCCGTTTGCCGTCGGCGAAGAGGTGAGGCTCATGGAAAGGCTCCGCGCGGGTGAAGGCATTCTCCGCCGCAAACCCATCGAGCACATCGAGGACACGGAGGTCCACGAGGGCGTCCGGCTGGACCGGTCGCTGGGCCTGTGGCAGCTCACCGCGATCGGGGTGGGCGGCATCATCGGCGCGGGCATCTTCACGCTGGCCGGCACGGTGGCCAACGGCACGGCCGGACCCGCGGTGCTGGTGTCGTTCCTGATCGCCGGTGTGGCGAGCGCCTGTGCGGCGCTGTCGTACGCCGAGTTCGCCGGGCTGATCCCGAAGGCGGGGTCGGCGTACACCTACGGCTACGCGGTGCTCGGCGAGTTCGCGGGCTGGTTCATCGGCTGGGACCTGCTGCTGGAGTACACCGCGATCGTGGCGGTCGTCGCGATCGGCATCTCCGGCTATTTCGGCTTCCTGGTCCAGGAGATGGGCGCGAAACTGCCGCACTGGATGCTGGGGGCGCCGGGCACCGGGGACGGGCACCGGGTCGATCTGTTCGCGGTGATCCTGTGTCTGCTGATCGCCTGGCTGCTGAACCTGGGCATCCGCAGCGCGGCCCGCTTCGAGACCCTCGTGGTGGCGCTGAAGGTCCTGGTGGTGCTGATGGTGATCGGGGTCGGCGTGTTCCACATCGACACGGCGAACTACCATCCGTTCTTCCCGTACGGCGTCGGCGGCGCCTTCACCGGCGCGGCCACCGTGTTCTTCGCGGTGTTCGGCTACGACGCCATGTCGACGGCGGCCGAGGAGTCCAGGGACGCCCAGCGGCACATGCCGAAGGCGATCATCTACTCGCTGGTGATCTCCATGGTGCTGTACGTGGCGGCCTGTCTGGTGCTGACGGGCATGCAGAACTACCGGCACATCGACCCCAAGAGCGGCTTCTCCACCGCCTTCAAGTCGGTGGGCCTGGACCGGCTCGCGGACGTCATCGCGGTGGGCGCGATCATCGGCATCCTCACGGTGATGTTCACGTTCATGCTCGGCGTGACCCGTGTCTGGTTCTCCATGTCCCGTGACGGACTGCTGCCCAGCTGGTTCGCGAAGACGCACCCGACCCGCCATGTGCCGACCCGCGTGACGTGGATCGTCGGGGTGGCGTCGGCCGCCATCGCCGGGTTCGTCCCGATCGGCTCGGCGGCCGAACTGACCAACATCGGCATCCTGCTGGCGTTCGTGGTGGTGTGCACCGCGGTGATCGTGCTGCGCTACCGGCGTCCGGAGCTGCCGCGCACCTTCCGTACACCGTGGATGCCCGTCGTGCCGGCGCTGGGTGTCGTCTTCTCGATCTGGCTGATCACGTTCCTGATGTGGGAGACCTGGGTCCGGTTCGCGGTGTGGTTCGTGATCGGCTGCGCGGTCTACTTCGGCTACTCCTACAAGCGCTCGGCGCTGGCCGGACGGCAGCCCGCGGAATAGCTCGGGCTGATCACTCCCCCATGACCAGGCCGTCCTTGGCGGCGCCGCGGCTGAGCACCACGTCCCGGATGCGGTCGCGCACCCCGTCAAGGGCGGCGGCGCCGTCGGCGATGGCCCGGTTGACGTCCACGACCCGGCCGGCGTCGAGGTCGTACAGCTGCGGGATGAACTCGGCCTTGGTGACCCGCCAGCGTGCGCCCTGCCGCGCGGGCGGGGCGAAGGTGAAGCGGCCGATCGTGGACTCGTTGCCGCGCCCGTCCCGGACGCCCTGGGCGTTGTACATCGCGCCGGCGATCTGGTCGCCCATGCCGTAGATCACCCAGGTGCCGTTGACCTTCTCGTACGCCTGCGGGACATGGGCGTGGGTGCCGAGGATCAGGTCGATGTCCGGGCGGCCGTCGGTGGCGGCGGCGGTGAGGCGCTGGGCGAGGCCGAGCTGCAGCTTGTCCGGCGCGTCCTGCCATTCGGTGCCCCACTGCACCGAGACCACGACCACGTCGGCGCCGGCCTTCCGGGCGGCGCGGGCGTCGGCGATCATCCGCCGCTCGTCGATCAGGTTCACGGCCCAGGGCCGGCCGGAGGGCACCGCGGTGCTGTTGGTGCCGAAGGTGTACGCCAGGTGCGCGACCTTGGCGGGGCCGGCCTGCAGGATGGTGACCGAGCGGGCCTCGGCCTCGCTGCGGGCGGTGCCGGCGTGGCGGAGGCCGGCCTGGTCCATGGCGTCCAGGGTGCGGCGGATACCGTCGGCGCCGTCGTCCAGGGAGTGGTTGGAGGCGGTGGAGCAGCCGTCGTAGCCGGTCGCGACGAGGCCCTGGGCGATCTGTGGCGGTGACTTGAAGGCGGGGTAGCCGGAGTACTCGCCGTCGGCGCCGTAGACGGTCTCCATGTGACACAGCGCCAGATCGGCGCGGGCGACGACCGGTTGGACGCCGGAGAGCATGGGCCGGAAGTCGTAGCCGCCCTCGCCGGAGTCGTAGGCCGCCCGGTCGATGACGGAGGTGTGCGGCAGGACGTCACCGGAGGCGACGAGGGTGAAGCCGCGGGCGGGGGGACCGGACGGGGCCGCGTGCCCGGAGTCCCCCCGCTCATGGTTCTGGCAGGCGGCCGCGGCCGCGAGGACGACGGTGAGGGCCAGGGCCACCTGTTGTCTGCGTCCGATCATCAGCTCACCCCAGGAATGTCGTATTACCCGACAAAGCCGTCACGGGCATATGAGTACGAACCTGGCTCATCAGATAAACAGCCTGGCCGTTGTCCTTAGCCCATCCGGTGCCGTGCCAAGCCGTTCGCCCGGACGTCTGCGCGACGGTTCACCGACGCGATCGAGCGTCCTGTGCGGACCCGTGCGCGCGCTCTGTTCCCCGGCCGCGCCCTGTGCTGCCATACGGCCATGACGGCCGGAACCTCACTCATCCACGGGACCGTGACACCGACCCACCGGACGACGACCGCCGAACACGAACTCGCCGCGCTCCAGCGCGAGCACGGCGGCCCCCTCTTCACCCTGTTGCTCAGACTCTGCGACGGAGACCGGCAGCGTGCCGAGGACCTCGTCCAGGAGACCCTGGTGCGCGCCTGGCAGCATCCCGAGGCGCTGCACGCCGACGACTTCGACTCCGTACGGCCCTGGCTGCTGACGGTCGCCCGGCGGCTCGCGATCGACGCCCGGCGGGCCCGGCAGGCACGGCCGCCGGAGACCGGCGACGAGATTCCCGAGACCGCGCGGGTGACCGCGGATCACGCCGAACGGGCCGCCGCGATGCTCGATGTCCGGGAGGCTGTGAAGACACTCACGCCGGAACACCGTGACGTCCTGGTACTCGTGTATTTCCTCGGGGCCAGTGTGGCGGAAGCGGCGCAGACCCTGGGCGTTCCACCCGGTACCGTGAAGTCCCGCGCGTTTTACGCGCTGCGCGCGCTGCGCCGGGTCCTTCCGGGTTATGCGGCCGACCTGCACTGAAACCGGCCGCAGAGCAAAGCTCTCGCAAAGCGCCTTGCTGTGGCCCCCGTTCGGGCAATGGGCTGTCCTCATCCGCGTTCCGGGCGAGGGCCAGGGCTGCGCTCCGACGGGGTCGGGGCGACGGGTACGTACCGGAGGAAGGGCAGGAAGGGATGCTGCACAGAGGGCACGAGAGCACGGACGGCACCGGCGGCGGTGAACTGGCCGTCCCCATGGCCTGGTTGTACGCCGAGTACATCGCCGACGAGCTGCTGCGCACGGGCGATCTGATGCCGCCGACGTCTTTCGAGTTCCGGGCCGGCCGGGACGCCCTGGCGCTCACCGTCTTCCTGTCCGACACCGACGGGGAGCTGTCCGGGATCCGGGTGATCTCCCAGCTGGAGCACTGGCTGTCGCTGACCGCCTACGACCAGCCGTGGCGGGACTGGGTGCGCGAGCGCATGGCCGAGCTGGCCGACGCGGCCGAGCGGTCCGGCACCCGCTGCCCCGATCTGGCCCTGGCGGCGGACGCCTGGCGCTGGCTGGAGGAGACCGAGCTGCTCGCGCCGGACCTGGACGCGGTGCCGGGCGGCGGTGCGCCGGCCGGAGAGGACGACGGGCCGAAGGTGTGGACACCGGCCTGGCGGCTGGGACTGCCCCTCGGGCACCTCGCGATCCACCTCTTCTGAGGTCTTTCCCGAGGTTTCTCGAAATCCGACCAATCCGCGGGCCGCGCCGCTCCGAATCTCCTCTCCGGGATTCTGTGGTGGCTTGAGTGATTCGGCTGTCGGCTGCGTACGGATGGGTGCACGGAGTAACCCCACCCGCACCCATCGGCACGAGGATTCGGCATGAGGTCCCTGGAAAGGCATCGCGACGTCGGCGCGTACGCGCTCGGCGTGCTGGACGAGGCGGAGGCCTTCCGCTTCGAGGACCACCTCATGGAGTGCCCGCAGTGCGCGGCACAGGTGACCGAATTCGGGTCGGCCACACGGCAGTTGATGCTGTACCGCCGGGCCACGCCGCGCTTTGTGCATCCCCTGGCACAGCCCGGTCCCCGGCTGCTGGACCGGCTGCTCGGCGAGGTCGCGCGCCGGCAGCGGGTGCGCCGCCGCCGCTTCCTGTACGGGCTGGCCGCCTCGGTGGTGCTGGCCGTCGCCGGTCCGGGGATCGTGGCCTTCGCCGGCCACCAGGAGCCGGCGGCCGCGCACGTCACCGCGGCGACGGATCCGCAGACCGGGGTGTGGGCCGAGGTCACGGCCGACGGCGGGGACACGGGCAGCCGGCTGCTGCTGCGGGTGAAGGACGGCACCGGCCCGCACCGGTGCCGGCTCTTGGTCGTGGGCCGTGACGGCTCCGAACAGGTTGTCGGCACCTGGACCGAACGCGGCCACGACACCGGCACCTTCACCGCGCTCGGGTCCTCCACGATGCGACCCGACCAGATCGACCGCTACGAGGTGCGCACCGAGGAGGGGCAGCGCCTGGTGTCCGTCGAGGCGTCGTAGGTCTCACGAGGCGTCGTAGGTCTCACGTCGGCGGTCTCACGTCGTCGGCCGGTCTCACTTCAGCAGGCGGGACAGTCTGCGGTCCGCCAGGGGCTTGCCGCCCGTCTGGCAGGTCGGGCAGTACTGCAGCGAGGAGTCGCTGAAGGAGACCTCGCGGATGGTGTCGCCGCACACCGGGCAGGGCTCGCCGGTGCGGCCGTGGACACGCAGACCGCTCTTCTTCTCGGCCTTCAGCCGGCCGGCGGCCACACCGCGGGAGCGGTCGACCGCCTCGGTGAGCGTGGTGCGCAACGCCGCGTAGAGCCGGTGGGTCTCGTCCGGGGTCAGGGAGGCGGCGAGCTTGAACGGGGACATCTTCGCGGCGTGCAGGATCTCGTCGCTGTAGGCGTTGCCGACGCCCGCGATCAGGGACTGGTCGCGCAGCGCGCCCTTCAGCTGACGTCTCTCGTCCTTGAGCAGGGCCGCGAAGCGGTCCTCGTCGAAGTCGGCGGCGAGCGGGTCCGGGCCGAGCCGGGCGATGCCCTCGATCTGCTGGGGGTCGCGGACGACGTACACCGCGAGGCGTTTCTGGGTGCCGGCCTCGGTGAGGTCGAAGCCTTCGCCTGTCTCCAGCGCCACGCGCAGTGCGAGCGGGCCCTTGCCCGGCTTGGGCGGGCCGTCCGGCAGCCGGTCCTTCCACTGCAGCCAGCCGGCGCGGGCCAGGTGGGTCACCAGGTGCAGCCCGCTGTCCGCCGCCAGGTCCAGGAACTTGCCGTGCCGCAGCACGGCCGTCACCTCGCCGCCCTCGAAGGCGGTGACCGGAGGGTCGTACGTCTTCAGGACGCTGATGGCGACCGGCAGCACCCGTGCCACCCGGCGGCCGACCAGGTGCTCGGTGAGGAAGTCCTTCAGCGCTTCTACCTCGGGCAGTTCCGGCATAGGTCCAGAGTGCCACCCGGTACTGACACCTCCCCCACGGTGAGCCCGATCAGCCGTCGCGACGGAACTCGCACCACACGGCCTTGCCGCCGCCGCGCGCCTCCACGCCCCATACGTCGGCGAGCCGGTCCACCAGGAGCAGGCCCCGGCCGGAGACGCCGTCCTCGCCCGCCTCACGGCGCCGGGGCAGGGCGGTGGAGGAGTCCTCGACCTCGATCCGCAGCCTTCGCTCGCCGTCGTCCAGCGCCCGCAGGGTCACGATCGCGGAGCCCTCGGTGTGCAACAGCGCGTTGGTGATCAGCTCGTCGGCGACCAGCTCGATCTCGTCGGCGCGGTCGGCGGCGCCCCAGGAGCGGACGGCGGCGCGGATCATGTGCCGGGCGTGGGTGAGGGCCTCGGGGTCACCGGGGACGACGTGCTGCTGCAGGCGGCCGCCGGTCCGCGCGGTCTCCGGGGCGCGGCGGCGCAGCAGGAGCAGCGCCACGTCGTCGTCGCCGCCCCGCTCCTCGGCCAGCTGGATCAGCCGGTCGGCAAGCTCGCGCACGTCCTCGGGGCCGTCGGCGACGAGTGCCGTCAGACGCCGCATGCCGTCGTCGAGGTCGGTGCCGGGCTGTTCGACCAGCCCGTCGGTGCACAGCAGCAAGGTCTGTCCGGGGTCGAGTTCGAGGGTGGAGACCGGGTACTCCAGCCGGCTGAACTCGGCGGACAGACCGAGCGGCAGCCCGCCCTCGACCGGGATCCGGCAGCAGGTGCCGTCGCTGTGCCGGATCAGCGGATCGATGTGCCCGGCACGGACCGCCTGCACGACTCCGGTGGACAGGTCGGCCTCGGCGTACAGGCAGGTGGCGAAGCGGTCGGTGTCGAGTTCGTGCAGGAAGACGGAGGCACGGGCCATCACGGTGGCCGGGGTGTGGCCCTCGGCGGCGTAGGCGCGCAGCACGATCCGCAGCTGGCCCATGACGGCGGCGGCGTGGGTGTCGTGACCCTGGACGTCGCCGATGACCGCGCCGACCCGGCCGCCGGGCAGCGGGATCAGATCGTACCAGTCGCCGCCGATGTCCCGGCCCCGGGTGCCCCCGACGGTGGCCGCGCGGTAGCGGACGGCGATGTCGGCGCCGCGGACACTCGGGATGGTGCGGGGCAGCATGGCCTGCTGCAGGCCCTCGGCGAGGTCCTTCTCCTGCTCGTAGAGCATGGCCCGCTGCAGGCTCTGCGCGATGCTGCTGCCCAGCGCGACCAGCACGGCGCGTTCCTCGGCGGAGAAGCCGCGCCGGTCGCTGTAGAGCAGCCCCATCGCGCCGATCGGACGGGCCTGGGCGATCAGCGGCAGATAGGCGGCCGAGGTGATGTGCAGGTCGGTCAGGTGCGGCCACAGGATCGGGTAGCCGTCGGCGAACTCCTCGGGGGACTCGATGAAGCGCGGCACGAGCGTGCGGACGACCTCGCTCATCGGGTACGGCTCGTCGATGCGGTTCACCTGGCTGCCCGCGGGCACGAAGCTGCCCACGGGGGCCTCGGCGACGACGCGGATCCGGCCCGCCTCCACCAGGCCCATCACCAGGCTGGTCGCGCCGAGGCGGCGGATGCCGTGGGTGTCCTTGAGGATGTCGATGACGTCCCGGACGGTACGGGCGTGGGCGAGGGCCGCCGAGACGACCTGGACGATGTTGGTCTGCTGGCGGAACGCCTCGTCCTGGGCGGCCCGCAGGCTGCGTGTCCCACTGTCGGCGAGTTCCTCGGTGGCGTCGCGGACGATGCCGACGACCCGGCGCGGGCGGCCGGTGCCGTCCCGGCGGATGTAGCCCTGGGTGTGGGTCCAGCGCGGGGTGCCGTCGCGGCGGCGGATGCGGAAGTAGGTGCCGTAGTTCTCGCTGCCGTCCTTGATGGCCCGGGCCACGAGCGCGTCCAGCCGGGCCGCCTCGGGCTGCGGCACCCGGACGATCAGGGACTCGGGGCGTCCGTCGTATTCCTCGGGCAGCAGGTCGAACACCCGGTACGCCTGGGCGTCCATGTGGAACAGGCCCGTGTCCAGGTCCCAGTCGAAGGTGCCCATGCGGTTGAGCGCCAGGATCGGGTCCGGGTGGGCGGGCCAGTCCTCCGGGAGTGACATGGCACTCGCTCCCCGATCTGCCATGGGCCCACCTTGCCAGGATTCACCGGATTCTTCGACCTGGTCGTCCGATGGGATCGCGGGCGTGCGGCGGCCGGTGCCGGGGGTCAGCCGCCGGGGAGGGCCGTGAGGGTGTCCGGGGTGCCGTACGGGATCAGTCCGCCGCCAGGCAGGTCGGTGCCGGGCGGGCCGACCCCGTCGAGCGAGCCGATCCCGTACGGCGAGTCCGGGGCGTCGGGCGGATCCGGGGTGAGGCCGAGGGAGGGCGGGCTCCACGGGTCGGCCGTACCGGGGAGCGTGGTGGT
>NZ_CM002285.1:1085691-1117003 GCF_000497445.1 Streptomyces roseochromogenus subsp. oscitans DS 12.976
TGGCGGTGCCGGATGGTGTGCCGGTCGTGCCCGGCGAGGCTCCCGGCCAGGTCTGCCGCGGGCGTCGGCGGGGTGCCGGACGGCGGTGCGGTGCCCGCTGTGGCCGTGTCCGCCGGGACGGGGGCGTCGTCGGGGGCGGCGGTGGCCCAGGTGGGCGCCGGTACGACATGGTCGTCGCGTACGTCGTGACCGATCCGGCGTTCGATCCAGGTGCGGGTCTCGACGTTGACGAGGGTGATGCTGGTGACGGCGCGCGGCGCAGGGGTCACCGCGATCACCTGGTCCGGGCGGTAGCCGGCCCAGGCGCTGCCCCGGGCGCCGAAGCCGCCGTGGGCTCGCGCGGGTGATCCCAGCGGGTTGCCGCAGGCACAGCGCACGCGGGGCACACCCCGGTTGTCGACCAGGACGGCGGTGCCGGCCTGGAGCACGGCCTGGTACGCGACCGCCTCCCCGTCGCGGTAGCCGTGGTCGGTGACCCGGGTGTCGGCGCGCAGCGCGACCGGAGTGAGGCCGCGCAGATAGCCGGTCAGGCCGCCGCCGGAGACCCCGGCCGTGCGGGCGAAGGCGTCGGCCCTGGCCCGGTCCGCCGTCAGATACCCGATCTGGCGCTGGACGTCACAGCCGGCGACGCGGGCGGTGCCGCTGTAGAGGCCGGGAGTCGCGCCGGACAGGACGCGTATCGCCCGCAGGGGTGGTGCGACCAGCACGGCGGGCATCGCCGGCCCGGAGGATGCGGCGACGGGCGGTCCCGTGACGCTGACGCCCCGCGCCGCATGGGCCGTGGGATCAGCGCTGCCCGTGCCGGGTGTCAGCGGCGCGACGGTCGCGTTGACCGTGGAGCCGGTGAAGGGGTCGGGCCCCTGCGCCGCGGCGGGCAGCAGACGGACGTCCTCGCCCATCCGGGCCTCCTTGACGCCGGGGCGGACGCAGCCGGCGACGAAGAGCGCCACCGAGAGGGCATAGGCGAGGGCGATGGATCCGGTGGGTATCCGCACCGTACACTCCGCATCACTGTGGGTGACTTCCCCCTATTGTGTGCATTACGCCCGTTTGGCTGGCAACTCGGGGGGAGTCCATGATGAAGAGGACACCGGCGGTTTGGCCGTGACGAAGGGCGCGCACAGCCGTGGACTGGTTCACCGCTCCCGACTACTGGCTGAGCCGGCTGGTCTGCCAGCGGGCTCTGGCCGCCGTGTACCTGGTCGCGTTCCTGACGGCGGCCCTGCAGTTCCGGGCTCTGCTGGGCGAGCGCGGCATGCTGCCGATCCCCCGCTTCGTGGCGCGGATCCCCTTCGGGCGGGCCCCGAGCCTGTTCCATCTGTACTACTCCGACCGCTTCTTCGCGGGCTGTGCCTGGGCCGGTGGCGCGGTGTCGGCGGCGCTGCTCGCCGGCGCGGACTCCCTGGTGCCACTGTGGGCGGCGATTCCGCTGTGGCTGGTGCCGTGGGCGCTGTATCTGTCGATCGTCAACGTCGGCCAGACCTGGTACGCGTTCGGCTGGGAGTCGCTGCTGCTGGAGACGGGTTTCCTGGCCGCGTTCCTCGGCAATGACGAGGTGGCGCCGCCGGTCGTCGTCCTGTTCCTGCTGCGCTGGATCCTGTTCCGGGTCGAGTTCGGCGCCGGGCTGATCAAGATGCGGGGCGACGCGTGCTGGCGGAAGCTGACCTGCCTCTACTACCACCATGAGACGCAGCCCATGCCGGGCCCGCTGAGCTGGTTCTTCCACCATCTGCCGAAGCCTCTGCACCGGATCGAGGTCGCCGCGAACCACTTCACCCAACTCGTCGTGCCGGTGCTGCTGTTCACCCCGCGGCCGATCGCCTCGGCGGCCGCCGCACTGATGATCGTCACCCAGTTGTGGCTGGTGCTGTCCGGCAACTTCTCCTGGCTGAACTGGATCACCATCGTGCTGGCCCTGTCCGCGCTCCGGTTTCCCGGATCCGCGCCGTCCGTGCCGGCGGCGCCGCTGTGGTACGAGGTCCTGGTGCTCGCGGTCGCGGCCCTGCTGGTCTTCCTGAGCTACCACCCGGTGCTGAACATGATCTCCCGCCGCCAGGTCATGAACCGCTCCTTCGACCCGCTGCACCTGGTGAACACCTACGGCGCGTTCGGCAGCGTCAGCCGGGTCCGCTACGAGGTGGTGGTCGAGGGCACCCTGGACGCCCTGCCGCGCGAGGACTCGGACTGGCGGGAGTACGAGTTCCGGGGGAAGCCGGGTGACACCCGGCACTGGCCGCGCCAGTTCGCCCCCTACCATCTGCGCCTGGACTGGCTGATGTGGTTCGCGGCGCTGTCCCCCGCCTATGCCGGCGACTGGTTCGGCGGACTGGTGGAACGCCTGCTGGAGAACGACCGCGCCACCCTGCGCCTGCTGCGCCGCTCCCCCTTCCCGGCGGACACCCCGCCCCGCTACATCCGGGCCCGCCTCTTCCGCTACCGCTACACGACCTGGCGGGAACTGCGCGAGACGGGCGCGTGCTGGGAGCGGACGTATGTGCGCGAGTATCTGCCGCCGACCAGGCTGGCGGGGGCGGTTCAGAGGTCGTAGACGCGGGTGGCTGTGCCCTCGTAGACGGCGGTGCGCTCCGTCGCGCTGAGGCCCGCGGTCAACTCGGCCGTGGTGTGCAGCACTTCGGCATAGGTGGCCGCCAAGGTGCACACCGGCCAGTCCGAGCCGAACATCAGGCGGTCGGGACCGAAGGCCTCCAGGGCCGTGTCCGTGTACGGCCGCAGGTCGGCGGTCGTCCAGGAGGCGGGGTCGGCCTCGGTGAGCAGGCCGGAGAGCTTGGCGGCCGTGTTCGGACGGGCGGCGAGTGCGCGCAGGGCGGATGCCCAGGGTTCGCGCGCCGCGGAGGCGATCGGTGGTTTGCCCAAGTGGTCGAGGACGAAGGTCAGTCGGGGAAGGGTCTCGGCTGCCTTGGCGCAGGCCGGGAGCTGGTGGGGCAGGACGACGAGGTCGTAGACGAGGCCCGCGTCCGCGAGCGCGGTCAGGCCCCGGCGTACATCCGGACGCAGCAGCCACTCCGGGTCCGGCTCGCCCTGCACCTGGTGCCGGATGCCCTTCAGGTGGGCACCGCCGGGGAGTTCACGCAGCCGGGCCAGTTCGTCGGCGATGTCGGGGCGGGTGAGGTCCGTCCAGCCGACGACGCCCGCGACCAGGTCATGTGCGGCCGCCAGGGCCAGGAACTCGGGGGTCTCCTCGGGCACGGTGACCGTCTGGACGAGGACGGTACGGGTGACTCCGGCCGCCCGTGCCTGGGGTTCGAGGCCGGTGAGGGTGAAGTCTCGCCTGAGCGGGCTGTGTTCGGGGATCCAGTCCTGGTCGCGGACGGACAGGTCCCAGACGTGGTGGTGCGCGTCGACGGTCACGGCAGCTCCCAGACGACGGGCAGGCCGGCTTCCGCGCCGTCGCGCGAGTAGTCGTGCGCGACGTCGAGCAGCTCGGCCATGCGGGCCTGCCAGGCCACGTTGACCGGCAGCTGCTCCAGTTCGGCGAGCAGCCGGGTGTAGTCCTCGCACTCCAGCAGATGGAACAGGTCGGTGCCGCTGCGCCAGATGGTCCAGGAGGTGGCGCCGGCGGCGCGGATGGCGGCGGTGAGTTCCTCAGGGACGTCCCGGTGGGCGGCCTCGTAGGCGGCGATGCGGTCGGGGCGGACCTTGGTGTGCAGGGCGACTCTCATGACGGCTCCTCTTCGCGGGGCAGCAGGCCGGCCTCCCGCAGCTCCGACCAGAGTGCGGCGGGCACGTCCGCCGCGAACTGGTCGGCACAGTCCCGCACTTCGGCCTCCGAACGGGCGCCGACCAGCACGGAGGCGACGGCCGGATGGGCGGCGGAGAAGGCCAGTGCGGCGGCGCGCAGGGTGGTGCCGTACCGTTCGGCGACCGCCTTCATGCGCAGAGCCCGGTCAAGCAACCCGACCGGCGCTTGGGTGTAGTTGTACGTCGATCCGGGCTTCGGATCTGCCAGCAGGCCCGAGTTGAAGACGCCGCCGAGGACCACGGACACCCCGCGCTCGGCGGCCGCGGGCAGCAGTTCGGCGGCGGCGCTCTGGTCGAGCAGGGTGTACCGGCCCGCGCACAGGACCACGTCCACGTCGGTGTCGCGGACGAACCGGGTGAGCATCCCGCCCTGGTTCATGCCCGCGCCGATCGCGCCGACGACGCCTTCGGCGCGCAGCTTCTCCAGAGCCGGGTAGCCCTCGCGGAAGGCCTGCTCGGCGTGGTCGTCGGGGTCGTGCAGATAGACGACGTCGACGCGGTCCAGGCCGAGGCGGGTAAGGCTCGCCTCCAGGGTGCGGCGGACTCCGTCGGCGCTGAAGTCCCACACGCGCCGGTGGGTGGCGGGTACGGCGAAGCCGTTGGCCAGGTCGTCGCCCGTGCCGTCGGCGAGGTCCAGGCGGCGGCCGGCCTTGGTGGAGACGGTGTAGTGGGCACGGTCGTACGCGCGCAGGGCCGCGCCGAGCCTGCGTTCCGAGAGGCCGAGGCCGTAGTGCGGGGCCGTGTCGAAGTACCGGATACCCCGCTGCCAGGCGGCCCGTACCGCCTCCCCGGCCTGCTCGTCGTCCAGCGCGGTGAAGAGGTTGCCGAGCGGTGCGGCGCCGAAGCCGAGCGGGGTGACCTCGACGCCGCTGCGACCCAAGCGCTCCGCGGGAAGCGCCGTGCCGGGTCCTCGGTCGGCCGCAGGTGCGGCCTTGCGGGGCGCTGCCGAACCGGTGCGGACTTCGCTCATGCTGCTCGGCCTCCTCACCGGCCCACCGGCCGGAGCCTCAGGCCCTGCATGCCGCCGTCGACGGCGAGGGCGATGCCGGTGGTGGCGCCGGAGAGGGGGCCTGCCAAGTAGGCGATGGCGCCTGCCACTTCCGCGGCCGAGACCAGTCGGCCGGTGGGCTGACGGGCCTCCAGGGCGGCGCGTTCGGCGGCCGGGTCGGGGGCCGCGGCCAGCAGCCGGCCGATCCACGGGGTGTCCACGGTGCCGGGGTTGACGCAGTTCACGCGGATGCCGTCGCGGACGTGGTCGGCGGCCATGGCGAGGGTCAGGGAGTACACGGCGCCCTTGGTGGCGCTGTACAGGGCGCGTTGCGGGAGTCCGGCGGTGGCCGCGATGGAACAGGTGTTGACGATCGCCGCGTGTGCGGAGCGGCGCAGGTGCGGGAGGGCGGCGCGGGCGGTGCGGACCATGCCGAGCACGTTGACGTCGAAGACGCGTTGCCACTCGGTGTCGTCGTTGTCCTCGACCGTGCCCTGGGCGCCGATCCCGGCGTTGTTGACCAGCACGTCCAGGCCGCCGAGGTCCTCGGCCGCCCGCTGTACGGCGGCCCGTACCGAGGTGTCGTCGGTGACGTCGGCACGGTAGGCGAGGAGCGGCTTGCCGACGTCCGCCGGGTCCCGGTCGAGGACGGCGACCCGGGCGCCGCGGGCGGCGAGGAGGTCGGCGGTGGCCCGGCCGATACCGGACGCCCCGCCGGTGACCAGGGCCCTGAGGCCCTCGAAGTCGCTCATGCGGCCTGTCCCTTCTGCGTGTCGGGGTCGGCGGCCCAGTACGTGCCGCCGGGGAAGGTGTACCGCGCGAGGGACTCCGGGCGCAGGGCGGCGGAGAAGCCGGGCGTGGTGGGGGCGGTGTAGTGGCCGCCGCGGATGACGACCGGGGTGACGAAGTGCTCATGGAGGTGGTCGACGTATTCGATGACCCTGTCCTCAGTAGTGCCCGAGACGGCCAGGTAGTCGAACATCGACAGGTGCTGGACGAGTTCGCACAGGCCGACGCCGCCCGCGTGCGGGCAGACCGGGACGCCGAACCTGGCGGCGAGCAGCAGGATGGCGAGGTTCTCGTTGACGCCGGCGACGCGGGCGGCATCGATCTGGACGATGTCGAGGGCGTCGGCCTGGAGGAGTTGCTTGAACATGATCCGGTTGTGTACGTGTTCGCCGGTGGCGACCTTCACCGGGGCCACCGCGCGGCGGATCGCGGCGTGGCCGAGGACGTCGTCGGGGCTGGTGGGCTCCTCGATCCAGTACGGGCCGAACTCGGCGAGGGCCCGGGTCCAGTGGATCGCCTCGTCGACGTTCCAGCGCTGGTTGGCGTCGACGGCGAGGCGGATACCAGGTCCGACGACCGCGCGGGCGACCCGGCAGCGCCGGATGTCGTCGTCGAGGTCGGCGCCGACCTTCAGCTTGATCTGCCTGAAGCCGTCGGCGACAGCCTGCGCGGCGAGCCGGCCGAGCTTGTCGTCGTCGTAGCCGAGCCAGCCGGGTGAGGTGGTGTAGGCGGGGTAGCCGCGCTGCAGCAGCCGGGCCCGGCGCTCCGCGGCGCCTCGCCTGCCCCGTCTCAGCAGATCCAGAGCCTGCTGCGGGGTGAGCACGTCCGCGATGTAGCGGAAGTCGATCTGCCCGACCAGCCACTCGGGTTCGGCGTCGGCGAGCAGCTGCCACAGCGGCTTGCCGGCCCGCCGGGCGGCGAGATCCCAGACGGCGTTGACGACGGCCCCGATCGCCATGTGCATCACGCCCTTCTCGGGTCCGAGCCAGCGCAGCTGGCTGTCGCCGATCAGGTCCCGGAGGAGCGAACCCGGGTCGGCGCACAGCTCTTCGACGTCCCGGCCGAGCACATGGTCCCGCAGCGCGTCGATCGCGGCGACCTGGACGTCGTTGCCCCGCCCGATGGTGAACACGAACCCGTGTCCCTCGTGCCCGTCGGCGGCGTCGGTGCGCAGCACGACGTACGCCGCCGAGTAGTCGGGGTCCGGGTTCATCGCGTCGGAGCCGTCCAGCTCGCGCGAGGTGGGGAAACGGATGTCGTGGGTGTCGACCGCGGTGACGCGGGCGGGAGCCTGGGACACTGAAGTCCTTTCGGTCGAGGGATGCCTGGCTGCTCGTCAGTCCTGGGCGCGGCCCGTGGTCACTCGGGCGATCACGAGGGCGACGAGGATGATCCCGCCGTAGATGGCCTGGATCCAGAACGACGGGACCTGGGCGAGGGTGAGCAGGTTCTGTACGACACCCAGCAGGAGGACGCCGGTCAGGGCGCCGAACATGGTGCCCTTGCCGCCGTCCAGGCTGATACCGCCGATCACCGCGGCCGCGAACACGGTGAAGATCATGTTCTGGCCCTGGTTGGCGCTGATCGCGCCGACGTAGCCGGTCTGCAGCAGGCCGCCGACCGAGGCGAGCACGCCCGCGACGACGTACACGCCGAGCATGATCCGGTCCACCCGGACTCCGGCCGCGCGGGCCGCGTCCGCGTTGCCGCCGATCGCGTAGAGGGCGCGACCGGTGCGGTGGTACTTCAGGACGAACCCGGTGACCGCGAAGGCGACCGCGGCGAGCCACACCGACATGGGCACGTTGAGGAAGGTGGTGGTGGCCAGGGAGTAGAAGCTGTCGGGCATGCCGAACAGGGTCTTGCCCTTGGTGGCGCCGACCAGCAGGCCGCGCAGCACGATGAGCATGGCGAGCGTGACGATGAACGCGTTGAGCCGGAACTTGACGACGAGGACGCCGTTGAAGGCGCCGATGACCGCGCCGACCACGGGGATCGCAAGCAGGGCGAGCGCGGCAGGGAAGCCGGTGCCCCAGCCGGACTGGCCCGCGGGCAGCACCAGCAGGGCGCCGACGGCCGGTGCCATGCCGACCACGGACTCCAGCGACAGGTCGAACTTGCCGGTGATCAGGACGAGGGACTCGGCGAGGACGACCATCGCGAGCGCGGCGGAGGCGCCGAGGATCGAGATCAGGTTCCGCTCGGTCAGGAACGAGTCGTTGACCACCGAGCCGAGCACCATGAGCAGCAACAGGGCCGGGACCAGGGCGAGTTCACGGGCGCGCCGGAGCAGGACGGTGCGGGCCGAGCGGGCGTCGGGGGTCTTCGGGGGTGCGAACGGCGGGGCGGCCCTGGTGTCAGCCATGGTCTACTCCTTCGATGGAGGCGATCAGCTCGTGGTCGCGCCAGCCGGCCGGGTGCTCGGCGACGACACGGCCGTGGAAGAGGACCAGGACGCGGTCACAGCGGCGCAGGTCGTCCAGTTCGTCGGAGACGACGAGGACGGCGGTGCCGTCTTCGCGGGCGCTGTCCATGCGGGCGAGCAGCGACTCCTTGGACTTCACGTCGACCCCGGCGGTGGGGTTGATCAGCACCAGCAGGCGCGGGTCGGAGGCCAGGGCACGGGCCATGACGACCTTCTGCGCGTTGCCGCCGGACAGGTCGGACACGGGCTGGTCGGGGCCTTCGGCGTGGATGTCGAGGAGCTTGATCAGCTCGGCGGCGAAGCGGCGTCGCGCGTCGGTGCCGACGAAACCGGCCCTGCCGAGCCGGTCCAGCACGCTCAGCGTGGCGTTGTCGCCGATGCTCATGCCCGGCACCAGTCCCTGCTCGTGCCGGTCGCGCGGGACACAGCCGATCCCGGCTCGCAGCGCGGCCCGCACGTCCCCGAACGGAAGCCTCCTGCCGTCCAGTTGAGCGGTGCCGCCCGTCGCGGTGTGCAGTCCGGCGAAGGACTCGGCGAGCTCGGTCTTGCCGCTGCCGCTGGACCCGGCGAGTCCGACGACCTCGCCGCGGCGCACAGTGAGGTCGACGCCCTCGTACGCCGGCGAGGTGAGCCCGTGTGCTTCCAGGAGGACGGGAGCTCCGGTGTCAACTGACCTTTCCTGAAGGACCTGTTCGGCGATGGACTCCCCCGCCATGGCCTCCACCAGGGCGGCCTTCGGCAGGTCGGCGACGGGTGCGGTGGTGATCCAGCGGGCGTCGCGCAGCACGGTGACCGTCTGGCAGACCTCGTACACCTCCTGGAGGTGGTGCGAGATGAACAGGAAGGTGACGCCGCAGTCCTGCAGGGAGCGCATACGGGTGAACAGCCGCTCGATCTCCCGGTTGTCGAGCTGGGCGGTGGGTTCGTCCAGCACGATGAACCGGGCGCCGAAGCTCAACGCCCGTGCGATCTCCACCATTTGACGGTCCTCGACCCGGAGGTCGGCGGTGCGCGCCTCGGGGTCGACGCGCACGTCCCAGGTGCCGAGGAGTCCGGCGGCCTCGCGGCGCAGCCGGCGCCAGCTGATGAGGCCGCGGCCGGTCGGCTGCCGGTTCAGGAACAGGTTCTCGGCGACCGTCAGCTCCGGGACGACCGTCGGCTTCTGGTAGACGCAGGCGACCTTGCGGCGCCAGGCGTCCCGGTCGGCGAACGGGGGCGCGGGCTCGCCGTCGAAGTGGACGGTGCCCGCGTCCGGCGCCTGCAGGCCGGTCAGGACGTTGACCAGGGTGGACTTGCCGGCGCCGTTGCGGCCGACCAGGGCGTGGGACTCGCCGGGCAGGACGGTGAGCCGTCCGTCGGCGAGGGCGAGGGTGGGGCCGTACCGTTTGACGATGCCCTCGGCTTCAACCAGCGGTGTACTCATCGGACTGTGTTGCCCCACAGCTTGGGGTCGTCGACGTTGGCCTTGGTGACCAGCGGCGCGGGCAGCTGGTCCTCCAGGACGCCGCCCGGCAGCTTCACGATCGTGGACCCGTGGTCGGTCGGACCCGGCTTGAAGGTCTTCCCGGCCATGGCCGCCTTGATGTAGTAGAGGCCGTACTGGGCGTAGGCGTCGGCGGGCTGAGAGACCGTTGCGTCGATCTGGCCCTTGCGGATGGCGTCGAACTCCTGAGGGATGCCGTCGTTCGAGACGATGGCGATGTGGCCCTGCTGCCCGGCCGGTTTCAGCATGTTCTTGGACTTCAGGGTCTGCAGGGTCGGTGCGAGGTAGACACCGCCGGCCTGCAGGTAGATGCCCTTGATGTCGGGGTTGGCGTTGAGCAGCGTGTCCAGCTTGGCGGCGGCCGTGTCGGACTCCCACTTGGCGGGGATCTCCAGCACCTTGAGCTTCGGGTACTTCTTCTTCACACAGGAGCGGAAGGCCTCGGAGCGGTCACGGCCGTTGACCGATGCCAGGTCGCCCATGATCTGTACGACCTTGCCGCTGCTCACATGCTGTCCGAGGTAGTCGCAGGCCTTCTCGCCGTAGGCCACGTTGTCGGCGCGCACCACCATGGCGACCTTGCCCTTGTCGGGCGCGACGTCCACGGCGACCACGGGCACGCCCTTGCGTTCGGCCTGGTCGAGTCCGGCCTGGATGGCGGCGCTGTCCAGCGGGGCGACCACCAACCCCTTGACTCCCTGGGTGAGTTCGTTGTCGATGTCGGTGATCTGCTGCGAGGGGTCGCTGTTGGAGTTGACCGTCTTCAGCACCTCAACGCCCTCGGCCTTGGCCATCTTGGGCACGTAGTCGTTGTACGACTGCCAGAACGGCGAGGTCAGCAGCGGCAGGATGACGCCGACCTTGCCGGTGCCTCCGCCGCCCGCGCTCGCGGTGTCCTTGGTGCTGCCGCAGGCGGCGAGCATGAGCGAGGCACCGGCGGCCAGGGCCGCCGCGCCGATGATCCGGGACCTGCTGCGCTTCCTGACAGTGCTCGCGGGCATCTCGCGCTCCTCGTTGAGGGTTTGTCGAGGGTGTTCAAGCAGACGCCGCATACTTATCAGACCAATAAGCCGGATCAACACCCTCGTGCACGGAAAATTCAGCGCTGGAAGCCGTAGTGGTCCGACCACTCTGCTGGCTAGACTGCGGCGCACCGGGGGAGGGAGGAGCGCCGTGGACGAGGAAGCCCCGCAGAAGGGCACGGTGACCCAGCGCGCCATCGAGGAGATCAAGGCGATGATCGCCGAGGGCCGGCTGGAGCCCGGCCAGCGACTGCCCACCGAGCGGGATCTCGCCGCCCGGCTGGGCATCTCCCGCAGCTCGATGCGGGAGGCGATCCGCGCCCTGACCGTGATGGGCGTCCTTGAGGCCCGGCACGGCTCCGGGATCTATGTCACCGCGCTGGAGGCCGGCGATCTGCTGGAGACCTTCGGGGTGGTCGCGGATCTGTCCAGGGGCCCACGGCTGGTGGAACTGCTGGAGGTGCGCCGGATCCTGGAGTCGACGGCGACCGCGCTCGCCGCGGCGCGCATCACCGAGGGCCAACTGTCCGCGGTCGGGAAGCACTTGGCGGCGATGAACGCCACCGACGACCCCGAGGAGATCCTCGCCCACGACCTCGCCTTCCACCGCGAGATCGCGGCCGCCGCGGGCAACGAGACCATGGCCGCCATCCTGGACGGTCTGTCCTCCCGCACCTTCCGCGCCCGCGTCTGGCGCGGCTATCAGGAGGAGGGCGCGTTCGCCCGCACCCGCCGCGAACACGCCGCCATCCACCGCGCCCTCGCCGCGCGCGATCCGGAGGCGGCGAGGGCTGCTGCCGCGGCTCATGTGGGCGAGGTGGAGGAGTGGCTGCGGGCGCAGGTCGCGGGGCCGAGCGGGGAGGGACCCGGGGAGTAGCCCGGGATGTGGATCAGTCTCGTACGGGTGGACAACGGCACTGGCCCCACCCGGTACCGAAGAGAATGTCAGGTGCAGCGCAGCAGGATCATGAACCCGTAGTCCATGTGGAGCTGCTGGTGGCAATGGAACAGGGACAGTCCTGGCTGGTCGGCGGTGAAGTCGAGGTCGAGGGTCTGGTAGCCGCCGAGCATGACGACGTCCTTGCGCAGGCCCCGGGTGGGGGTGCCGGAGATGTGGGTGACCTCGAAGGTGTGGCGGTGCAGGTGCAGGGGGTGGATGTCGTCGGAGGCGTTGCGCAGCCGCATCCGGTACCGCTTGCCGCGCTCGGTCTCCAGTACCGGCTTGTTGGTGTCCAGGGAGAAGGGGACGCCGTTGAGGGGCCAGAGGTTGAATCCCTTCTCGGCGGCGTTGCGCTTCTCCACCAGCAGGTCGATCGTGCCGTCGGGCCGTTGGGCGGTGGAGCCGGGACGGGTGAAGGTGCGGTAGTCCCAGGTGAATGCGGGCGGCGCGGTCCATTGGGGGGTGCCGCTGCGGCCGGCGTACTCCACCACGGTGCCCATGCCGGCGTTCCGGTCGTCGTCCGACGTGTCTCCGAGCACCCACACGCCGGGGCGGTTCATCTCCACGATGGCCGAGACGCGTTCGGCGGTGCCGATCCACAGCACGGGCACATCGGCCTGACGGGGTACCGGGTTGCCGTCGAGTGCGACGACTTTGAAGGTGTGGCCGGGCAGGGCGAGGCTGCGGATCTCGGTGGCGCTGGCGTTGAGGACGTGGAACAGCACGCGCTGTCCGGTCCTGACCTTGATGGGCCGGCCGTGGCCCAGTTTGCGGCCGTTGACGCTGAAGGCGCGGTAGCCGACCTCGTAGCCGCGCGGCATGCCCCGGGCCAGCGAGTCGGCCATCGCCCTCTCGCCCTTGCGCTTCAGGTCCGGCACCGGGGAGCCGGCCAGGAAGGTCTGCGGGATGTCCCCGCCATGACTGAGGGACGGCTCGAACTCCTTCAGCGTCAGGAAGACTTCCTGGTCGTAGGCGCCGGGGTGGGTCTTCGGCTCGATGTAGACCGGTCCGGCCTGACCGGAGTACGTGCCGCGGGTCAGGTCGCCGAGTGCGGCCACATGGGTGTGGTAGAAGCGGAAACCGGCCGGTCCTGGGGTGAACGACAGGCGCCGCATCCCGTGCGCGGGGATGTACGGGGTGCCCTCCTCGGCAGCCCCGTCCACCCCGGCGGGGACGCGCTGACCGTGCCAGTGCAGCAGTTCGGGAGTGCCGGTGTCGTTGTGGACGTCGACCACGACCGGACGGCCTTCGGTGAACCGCAGCAGCGGACCGGGGAACCGGCCGTTGTACGTCGTGGTCGACACGACCGTACCCGGTGCGAGCTCGACCTGCCCGGTCGCGATCCGCAGCGTGTAGTCCGCCCTGCCCGAGGGAACGGCCTCGCTCATCGCCGCCCGCGACTCACAGCCGGCGACGCCACCGGCACCCGCTGCGGCCAGCACGGACACGCCACCCAGCCTGAGGGCGTCGCGACGAGAGACGGCCACGGCTCCGCTCCCTTCCCCGTTGCGCTCGGAGCGCCCAGGTCGATTCGGGTTGGTTAGATGTGCGCTTAAGTCCCACTATGAATGGATAATTCGCTACGACGGCGATATGCAGCTTCGTGACGGGGCGGATTACCGCGATTGCACCCTGGGCAACCGAGGACCGCAGGGCACCGGCCGAACCGGCCCGCGAGGCACTCGGCGTCGACGCCCCGCAGAAGACGGACCGACGGAGGCATTGCCACCTTGCCGTCGGCGGTCGCTGGACCTGCCGGTCCGGACGCCCCACCCATCGCGGACAGCCGCCGGCTGCTGCCGGGCTCCGACACCGGCTGCCACGAGATGCCCCAACGCGCGTTCGGGGCGGCCGGTTTCGTACCCCGGCCGGTGACCCTGGCGAGACGGGCCGGCACCCGGGGACCCGCCAGGTCCTCGGCCAGCTGGCGGAACCGGTCGTCGCGCGCGGCGTGTGAGGGGCACGGCTCGTCGGCCGTTACGGCCCTTCGCGCCAGCCCCCTACCCCATGATGTACGCGTGACGGGAACATCCTTACGAGAGGGGCCGGGCGGGCTGCCCGCCGACGGGCCCTACTGACCGGAACTCCCCTGCCCCGAACGGGACGTGCTCGCTCGCCTGCTGCTGCTCGCCCGTGCGGACGGCGCCGAACGGCGTTCCGAGGTGCTGCGGGGCGAACGCACCGCCGCGGCGCGCGCGGCCCTGATGCGGGAGTGCGCCAACGGGCGGTGGAGCAATGTCCTGCAGGTCCATCAACTCGGCTTGCTCGCCTGGCTGCTCGGCGTCGCCGCCGGCTGGTTGGTCATCGTCCACGGGTGCGATCCGGCGCTGCTGCCGGAACGGCAGCGCTCGGCCCGGCCCGAGCAGTTCACCGTGGACGGGCCTGCCACCGAGATCCCCGCTGCGCTACGTGCACCCGTCCGGGCCCGGAGATCCCCCGCCGCCCGCGTCGCCCCCGGCGGACTGACGCGGGCGGTGCCCCGGGTCAGCGCCGCAGCCTGAGCGTCACCAGTTCGAACGGCCGCAGTCGTACGGTGATCCGGTCGCCGTCGCGCTCCGGCGGCTCGGTGTCGTCGGACGGCCGTTCCAGCAGGTCGGTCACGATGACGTCCGCGACCTCGAACCCGGCCGTGAGGGTGGCGCGGGCCCGGCCGCCGTACGCCTCGTGGAACCGGACCACCACGTCCCCGCTGCCGTCATCGGCCAGCTTCACCGCCGTGACGACCACGGCGTCGTTGTCGACGGTGACCAGCGGGGCGACCGCGTGGGCGCCGGTCAGACGGCGTTCGGGCACGTTGATCCGCCAGCCCTCGCGGACCGCGTCGGCGATCGAGGCGCCCGGGATCAGGGCGTGCCGGAAGCGCTGGACGCCCTGGTCGGTCTCGGGGTCGGGGAAGCGCGGGGCGCGGAGCAGAGAGACGCGGACCGTGGTCGTCGTACCGCGGTCGCCGTCGGTGCGCACGGTGCGGGTCACGTCGTGGCCGTACGTCGAGTCGTTGACGACGGCGACGCCCCAGCCGGGCTCCTCCAGGTGGACGAACCGGTGGTTGCACGCCTCGAACCTGGCGGCCTCCCAGGAGGTGTTGGTGTGGGTGGGGCGGAAGACATGCCCGAACTGGGTATCGGAGGCGTACCGTTCGGCGTGCAGGTCGAGCGGGAAGGACAGCTTCAGGAACTTCTCCGTCTCGTGCCAGTCGACCTCGGTGTCGATCACCAGGCACCGCTCGCCGGGCGGCAGGGACAGCACCTGGGTGACGCGGGAGTCGCCGAAAGCGCGCGCGATCCGCACCGACGCGCCGTCCTCACCGGCCCGGACCGACTCCGCGTCCGTGAGGTCCGTGACCGTGTTCCGGTAGAACTCGTCCACGTCCCAGGCGTCCCACATGTTCGGGAAGTCCTGGTGGAGTTGGAGCAGGTTGGCGGCCTTGCCGGGGGCGACGGTCTCGCGGTCGGCCTGGATGTCGTAGGCGGAGACGATCAGCCCCCGGGTATCGATCTCGACCCGGAGCAGGCCATTGGACAGGACGAATCCGCCGTCGGCGGGTGGCACGAGGCTCGTTCCCTGCGGCAGCAGGTGCGGCCCGGCGCCACCGGCGGGAACCCCGGCGCGGCGGTGCGGCGCCGCGTTGAAGACCAGCTCCCGGTCCCCCGCTCCGGCCAGGGCCCGCTGCGCGGCACCGGTGATCTCGTCCAGTTCCGCGGCGATCCGCTCGTAAGTCGCCCTCGCCTCGCGGTGCACCCAGGCGATGGACGAGCCGGGCAGGATGTCGTGGAACTGGTGCAGCAGGACCGTCTTCCAGATCCGGTCCAAGTCCGCGTAGGGGTAGGGGAATCCGGTGCGTACGGCGGCGGTGGCCGTCCACAACTCCGCCTCGCGGAGCAGGTGTTCGCTGCGCCGGTTGCCCTGCTTGGTCTTGGCCTGACTGGTGAGCGTGGCGCGGTGCAGTTCGAGGTACAGCTCTCCGACCCAGACGGGCGCCTGTGGGTACTCGGCCTCGGCCTTCTGGAAGAAGGCGCGGGGTGTCTCCCAGACGACGGCCGGCGAGCCTTCGAGGTCGTGGAGCCGGGCCGCCTTGGCGACCATCTCGCGGGTCGTGCCGCCGCCTCCGTCGCCCCAGCCGGTGGGTGCGAGGGAGTGCCGGGCCCGGCCCTTGTCCTTGAAGTTGCGCTCCGCATGGGCGAGTTCGCTGCCCTTCATGGAGCAGTTGTAGGTGTCGACGGGCGGGAAGTGGGTGAGGATCCGGGTGCCGTCGATGCCCTCCCACTGAAAGGTGTGGTGCGGGAACTTGTTGGTCTGCGACCAGGAGATCTTCTGCGTCAGCAGCCACTTGCTGCCCGCGGCCTTGATGATCTGCGGAAGTCCGGCGGCGAAGCCGAAGGTGTCGGGCAGCCAGGCCTCCTCGTTCTCGATGCCGAACTCGTCGAGGAAGAAGCGCTTTCCGTGTACGAACTGACGGGCCATGGCCTCCGAGCCCGGCATGTTGGTGTCCGATTCCACCCACATCCCGCCGGCCGGCACGAACCGCCCCTCCGCGACGGCCTTCTTCACCCGCGCCCACACCTCGGGACGGTGCTCCTTCACCCACGCCCACTGCTGGGCCTGGGACATGGCGAAGACGAACTCCGGCTCGTCCTCGATGAGGGCGGTCATGTTGGAGGTCGTACGGGCCACCTTGCGGACCGTCTCACGCAGTGGCCACAGCCAGGCCGAGTCGATGTGCGCGTGCCCGACGGCGCTGATCCGGTGCGCGGACGGTACGGCGGGCGCCGACAGCACACCGGTGAGCCGTTCCCTGGCACGGCCGGCCGTGCCGTTCACGTCCTGGAGGTCGACGGCGTCCAGGGCCCGCTCGACCGCGCGCAGGATGTCGTGGCGGCGTGCCGAGTCCACGGGCAGCTCGGCCATCAGTTCGCCGAGCACCTCCAGGTCCATGACCAGCTGCCACACGGTCTCGTCGAAGACGGCGAGATCCATGCGGGTGAGCGTGTACTGGGGCTCGACGCCGGCCGTCTCCTTGTCGCCCAGCCGGGTGGGCAGGAAGGGGTGGTAGTCGAGGATGACGGGGTTGGAGGCGGCCTCGATGTGCAGGCGCACCTCCTCGCCGCCCTCGACCGGCGCGCCGATCCGCACCCACTGGTTGCGCGGGTTGAGGCCCTTCACCGGGGTGCCGTCGGGCCGGTAGACCAGGCCCTCGCACTGGAAGCCGGGCATGTTCTCGTCGAAGCCCAGGTCGAGCAGGGCCTCGACGGACTTTCCGGCCCACGCCTCGGGCACGGTCCCGGTCACCCGGAACCAGCTCGTGCCCCAGGGAGCACCCCACCGGGCGCCGGCCTCGATGGGCTCCGGCTCGGCGGCGAGTCCCTCCGCGACCGGTACGGGCTCGCCGGGCGCGTGCCAGACCGCGACCCGCAGCGGCACGGACTCGGGGTACACGGCGGGGCGGATGCGTTCGTCGAGGACACGCCTGAGGCGGGCTTCCACCAGAGTGCGGTCGTCATGCATGCGGGGTGCTCCCTGCGGGTTCCGGGTGATCGCGGTCGTTACCAGGGGTGGGTGACGGTGACGGGGGCCGAGGTGGTGTAGAGCTCCCCCACGGCGCGCAGTTCGAATCGTGCGGCGGTCTCCCCTTGCTCGGGTTGCAGTCCGGCGAGGTAGTAGGCGCGCTGGCAGGTGCCGCCGAGGAAGCGCCGGGTGCCGTCGGGCAGGAGGCGGTGCAGTTCGTAGTGCCGGATGGCGCCGGGGGCGGCGTCCCAGGCGAGGCGCAGATCGCCGCCGGTCGCGGCGGTGACACGGGCGCCCGAGGGGGCCGCCGGGGCGGTGACGGCGTCCCGGACGGCGAGGCCGCCCAGGCGCCAGCGCACCGGACCCTCGGTGGCCGTGAGCCGCACGCCGAGGGCGTGGACGGTGCCGGTCAGCCCGGTGAGCGGAAGCGTCACCGCCTGCCAGCCGTTGACGCCCTTGCCGACTGGAGTCACCGCCAGATACGTGTACGGCGGAGTCGCCCCGGGACTGCTCGGCTCGGCCGTCGCCACGGCAAGCTCGACGTTCACCGCGCCGGCGTCGGTCCGGTAGGTCAGCTCCACCACCGTGTTCCCACCGATCGGCAGCCGGGTCGCGTACAAGTCCACCACCACGGGTTGATCCAGTGCACCGTCCACCAGCACGCTGCTCCCGCCCCGCCAGGCACCGGCGAAGTCGAAGGTCACCGCCGGCCGCTCCCCCGTCGTGCGCGCCACCCACCGCCGCGACGGCAGCCGGTCCTGCAGCGCCAGGTGGTTCCAGGCGGCGTCCGAGGTGACGGCTCCGTCGTCGTACCAGCGCAGCCCATGGCCCGTGTTGAACACGGTCGCGAACGGCAGCGAGGTCACCGTCGAGCGGTCCGCGACCGACACCGCCGGCGCCCGCCAGGGATCACCCGTGTCCGGCCGGGAAGGGTCCAGTGAGCGTCCGGTCCAGAACCGGTCGTCGGCGGCGTGGAAGTCCTCGGGGGCACGTTGGCCGGCGGGCAGGTGGTTGCGGGTCCACTCCGGCCGGTAGAAGCCGATCGAGGTGATGTGCGACTGCCCGGACGGCACGATCGCATCCCAGTTCACGGATGTGCCGGACCCGTTCGACTCGACGTCGACACCCGCCCACAACTGGTAGCGACTGCGCCCCAGTCGGTCCGCCTTCGTGCCCGAGGACGCGAGCGTGCCCGCGCTCCACCGGAAGTCCACGAACATGGCGTCGGCAGCCTGGAAGAACGCCTGGTTCTGGGTGTTCAGGGCGCCCTGCCAGCTGACCGTGCCGTTCACGGTCATCGCGTCGTACCAGGTCACCCGCTGTCCCTTGGCCGCCGCGAGCGCCTTCAGCTCCTTGACGAAACCGAGCATGGCCTGGCCGAGGGCTGTGTTCCCGCCGTCCGTCTCGGCGTTGACGAACCAGCCGTCGAAGCCGTAGGCCGCCGCGACCGCGACCAGTTGCGCGGCGAGCGGATAGTGCCCGGAGGCGTCCTTCTGCACCAGGTCCCGGGTCCACCGCAGCTGACCGCCGTACGCCGTCGGCGGCAGGAAGATGTTCCCGAGCACAGGGACGCCGTGGCGGTGGGCCGAGTCCACGATCGGCGCGTTCGGCGCGAGGATCAGGCCTTCGCCGGCCGAGCCGCCCCAGAAGACCAGCTCGTCGAGGTAGGCCCAGTGGGTCAGGGCGTAGTAGTCGGCGGTGGCCGCGCCCTGGGACGGATTGCTTGAGGTGGGTGCGAAGGACACCAGGGCCTGGATACGGGCCTGGCCGGAGCGTGCCGTGGTGTTCGCGGGGGACGGCGTGAAGCGTGCGGCGAGCGGCACGGACGCGGCGTTGAACGCGAGGTCGGCGTCGTCGGCCGCGCGCCAGCTCTTCAGGCTGCGCCAGGTGATGCCGGTGCCCGGGCTGCCGGCGGGGAGCGAGTCCGGGTACCAGTAGGAGGCGTACGGCGGGGTCGCCCCGGTTTTCGGGCGGGTGGCGGCCAGGGCCGGAGCAGCCGGGAGCAGGGCGGCCGCGCCGGCGGCGATGAGGACCGTGCGTCTGGTGGGGTTCACGAGCGGGTGCCTCCGTGTGGGGTGGGGAGTACCTGGTCGGGAGTGACGACTTCGGTGATGCCGCGCGCGGCGAGGTGGTGCTTGTCGTCGGCGCGGGTGTCGAGGACGGTGGTGGGGCGGGCGCCGTCGGCGACGAGCCGGAAGAATGCGTCGAAGACGGGTCCGCCGGGGGCGCACCGGGTGCGGCGGGCCGCATCGTCGGGTACGACGAGGGCGGTGGTGCGCGCGGGGGGAGCCTGATGGCTCCTGTGAGCCGCGTCGGCCAGTACCCGGGCGATGTCCTTGGGCTCGCGGCCGTGGGTGAACAGGCCGAGCCCGTATTCGAGTTCGGGGAAGTCGGCGAGGTCGCGCGAGACGTCGTAGGAGCACCACCAGGTGATGCCCCACAGGGCGGGGCAGTCGAGGGCATGGGCGACGGTGGCCTCGGCGAAGGCTGCGGCGTGTTCGGCGGGTACGAGCGGTGCCGGCGCGCCGACCTCCTGCAGCCACACCGGCCGGTGGGGTGCCTCCGCCCAGGCCTTGCTCAGCTCCACGAGATAGGCGGCATGGTGCTCGGCGGGTACGGAGGTACGGCCGTGGCGCTGGGCGGTGCCGTTGAAGACCCAGGAGTGCACGGCGGTGACATCGCCGAGCCGGGCGGAGTGGCGGGGGGTGAAGGGCTGGTCGTCCTGGTACCAGGCGGCGTCGTAGGAGGCGTGCAGATGGAGCCGGTCCGGGGCTCCCTCGGCGCAGGCGGCCAGCATCCGGACGAGCCAGCGCTCGGCTTCCTCCGGGGTGATGCGATCGGGATCGGGGTGAGGGCCGGCGGTGAACTGGTTGACCTCGTTGCCGACGGTCATGCCGATGAAGTTGGGGCGGTCGGCGAGGGCGGCGGCCAGGGTGCGCAGATAGGCGGACTGGCCCTCGACCACGTCGGGGTCGGTGAAGAGGTTGCGCCGGTGCCAGGTGCGGGTCCACGCGGGCAGGAAGTCGAAGCTGCTCAAGTGGCCTTGCAGGCCGTCGACGTTGACGTCCAGACCGCGTTCGGCGGCCGCGTCGGCCAGGGCGACGAGCTGCTGGACGGCGCGTGGGCGGATCAGGGTGCGGTTGGGCTGGAAGTAGGGCCACAGCGGGAAGACGCGGATGTGGTCGAGGCCGAGCCCGGCGATCGCGTCGAGGTCGGCGCGCACGGAGTCGAGGTCGAAGTCGAGCCAGTGGTGGAACCACCCTTCGCTCGGTGTGTAGTTGACGCCGAAGCGCACGGCAGGAGGCATGGAGTGTCCTTGTGGCGTACGGGTGTTCAGCCCTTGACGGCGCCCTCGCCGATGCCCCGGAAGAAGTACCGCTGCAGACAGGCGAAGAGGGCGATGAGCGGGGCCACGGCGATCACGGTGCCGGCGGCGACGAGGCGTTCGTCGTTGGCGAAGGTGCCGTGCAAGTAGTTGAGGCCGATGGTGAGGGTGAACTTGGACGGGTCGCTGAGGACGATCAGCGGCCACAGGAAGTCGTCCCAGGCGCCCATGAAGGCGAAGATCGCGACAACGGCCACCGTCCCCTTCACCGAGGGCAGCGCGATACGCAGGAACCGCTGCCAGACGTCGGCGCCGTCGACGTAGGCCGCCTCCTCGATCTCGTACGGCAGGTTGCGGAACGCGTTGCGCATCAGCAGCACGTTCATCGCACCGATCGCGCCGGGCAGCACGACGCCGATGAGGGTGTTGTTCAGGCCGAGTTCACGCATGGTGGTGAACTGGGCGATGACGATGCCCTCGACGGGTACGAGCATCGCGAGCACGAACACCAGCGTGGTCCCGCGCCGGCCACGGAAGCGCAGCCGGGCCAGGGCGTATCCGGCGAGCGCCGAGCCGACGCAGTTGGTGACGACGTTGGCGGTGGCGACCTTCAGGGAGTTCAGGGCGTAGTCCCAGACAGGGATGGTGTCGGCGACCCGGGTGTAGTTGTGCAGCGTGGGATGGGCGGGCAGGAAGCTCGGCGGTGAGCTGTAGATGTCCTCGGTGGGGCCCTTGAGGGAAGTGGACAGCTGCCAGAGGAACGGGCCGACGGTCAGCGCGAGGACGGCGAGGAGCAGCAGATAGCGCCAGACCAGCTCGCCGACGCGGATACGGCGGCCGTGTTCATCGGTGACGTGCGGCTCCCGCCGCATGGTGCCGGGCGGCTCGGGCCGTACCCTCTCCAGGACGCTCACGACTCGTCCCTGCGGTCGGCGCGCAGCACGAGCAGCATCAGCGCGACGGTGACGACGAACACGACGACCGAGAGCGCGGAGGCGTAGCCGACCCGGCCGGTGAGGCCGGTGCCGGTGCGCTGGACGAGCATGACGAGGGTGGTGTCCTCGCCCGCCGGTCCGCCGGTCGGGCCCGCCATCAGATACACCTCGGAGAACACCTTGAACGCGGCGACCGAGGACAGCGCGGCGACCAGCACCATCGTGGAGCGCACGGCGGGTACGGTGACCGAGAGGAAGCGGCGCACCGGGCCCGCGCCGTCCACGGCGGCGGCCTCGTGCAGTTCGCGGGGCACGTTCGCCAGCGCCGCCAAATAAATGATCATGTAGTAGCCGAGGCCCTTCCACACCGTGACGGCCATCGCGCTCAGCAGAAGCAGCCACTGGTCGCTGAGGAACCCGGTCCGGCCGATCCCTGCCGTCTCCAACAGGGAGTTGACCAGTCCGCGTTCGTCCAGCAGCCACACCCAGATCAGCCCGACCACCACGATCGAGGCGACGACCGGGGTGTAGAAGGCGGAGCGGAAGAAGGTGATGCCGGGGATGTTCTTCTGCACCAGCAGTGCGAGCAGCAACGGCAGGACGACGAGGGCGGGTACGACCCCCAGGATGTACAGGGTGCTGTTGCGCAGCCCGGTCCAGAACATGTCGTCGTGGAGCAGCTCGCGGAAGTTGGCGAGGCCCACGAAGTGCCCCGGCAGCAGGGTGCGGCGGTCGGTGAAGGAGTTCACCAGGGTGGAGACGAACGGGTACAGCACGAAGGCGCCGGTGACGAGCAGCCCGGGAGCGGCGAACAACCACGGGCTGACCGAGAGTTGACGCCTGATGCGGACGGGTGTGGCCATGGCCGTCAGCCCTGCTGGAGGAGGCGGTCGGCGGCGTTGACAGCGTTGTCGAGGGCCTGCTTGGGGCTCTCCTTGCCCTGGAGCGCCTTGGCCACCTCGTTGCGCAGCGCGGTCTTCATCTGGTCGCTGAACAGCACCGGCGTGTAGTTGACGGCGTTCTTCAGGGACTTGGCGGCGGCGATGCGCACCCGGGTCTCGTCAGTGCCGTCCTCCTTGGTGAAGTACGGGTCGTTCAGGGAGCCGGCGGTGCTCGGGAAGATGGCGACCTTCTTCGCGAACGACATCTGGTTCTGCGCGTCGGTGACGAAGTGCGCGAAGGCGACGGCGGCCGGGGTGTGCTTGGTGCGGGAGTTGACCATCACCCCCATCACGTACATGTTGACGTGCCCGGTACTGGTGATCTGGTCGGTTATGCCGATGTTCCGGTACAGGCTCGGGGCGTTCTTCTTGAAGTTGTCGAGGTCCAGGGCGCTGCCGGGGTTCATGGCGACGGCGCCGGTGAGGAACTTCTTGCCGGAGGACTCCGGGGTAGCGGTCAGCGCCTGTGGGTCGAGGGCCTTGGCGTCGTACAACTCCTTGTACCTGGTGAGGAGTTCGACCCCCTTGGTGTCGTTGAAGGCGAACGCGGTGCCCTGCCGATTCATCAGGGTGACGCCGTAGCGCCCGAAGTCCTCGAAGGTGGGCACGTTGGCGAGGGTGGCGACCTGGCCGCCGCTCTTCTTGGCCATCTGCAGGGCGTCGGCGAAGAGTTCGTCGTAGGTCTTCGGCGGCCGGCCGGGGTTCAGTCCGGCCTTGGTGAACAGGGCCTTGTTGTAGAAGAGCGGGCCGGTGTTCAGGTACCAGGGAAAGGCGTACGTGCCGCTCATGCCCGGCACCTGGTGGCTGGCCCAGGCGCCGTCCAGGTACTCGGACCTGTACTTCCCGGCGGCCTTGTCGAGGTCCAGGACCAGTCCGGCCTTGGCGAGGGGGGCGACCAGGTCCGGGGAGACGTTGACGACATCGGGCAGGGTGCCGCCGCCGGCGTCGGCGCTGAGCTTGTCGGGGTAGCCCTCGGCGGGCTGGTCGACCCATTTCACCCGCGTGCCGGGGTACTTCTTCTCGAAGTCGGCGATGAGCCCGTCGAAGTACGGCTTGAAGTTCGCGCGCAGGTTCCAGGTCTGGAAGGTGATGTCGCCCTCGACCTTGCCGGAGGCGTCGGTCGAGCCGCCGCCGTCCCCGCCCGAACCGCAGGCGCTCAGCGGCAGGACGAGGGCGACGACAGCGGCGGCGAGGGCTCTGCGGGGCTTGGGCACGGTGACACGGCTCCCTTGCTGTGTCGGGCTGTCGGGGTGCCAGAGACCTTGCCCGCGCTGTTCGGAGAAAGTCAATGCAGTCATCCGAACTAAAGAAACAGGTAGTTCATTAGTGCAGGTCAGAGAGCTCTGTACGGGAACTTGCCAGCGTTCGCTAATGCGCTTTAGGGTCTTGACACTCAAGCGCATTAGCGAACGCCGTCAGGAAGGGGGGAACGTGCCGCCCAAGCGGTCCCCCGCACGCCGGCCCACGATGAAGGACATCGCCCGGCGGGCCGGAGTCTCCGAGAGCGCGGTCTCCTTCGCGCTCAACGGCCGCCCCGGTGTCTCCGAGGCCACCCGCGCGCGGGTCCGCCGGGTCGCCGAGCAGCTCGGCTGGCGTCCCAGCACGGCCGCCCGGGCCCTGTCCGGCGAGGGCGCGGCGACGGTCGGCTTCGTCCTGGCCCGCCCCGCTGACACCCTGGGCGTCGACTCGTTCTTCCTCCAACTCGTCTCCGGAATCCAGGAGGTGCTCGCCGAACGGCATCTGGGGCTGCTGTTCCAGGTCGTGGATGACGTGGCCGACGAGTGCGCGGTCTACCGCCGCTGGTGGGCGGAGCACCGGGTGGACGGCGTCCTGGTGGTCGACCCGCGCGCCGATGACCCGCGCCCCGACCTCCTGGACGAACTCGGCCTGCCCGCCGTGGTGATCGGCGGCGCACCCGACGAGCGCCACCCGGAACTGTCGACGGTCTGGGCGGACGACGCGGGCGCGATGGCCTCCGTGGTCGACGAGTTGACGGCGCTGGGCCACCGCAGGATCGTGCACATCGCCGGGCTGCCGGGACTCGCCCACACCCAGCGCCGGATCCGGACCCTGCGGGCCGAGGCCGAGCGGCGCGGCCTGACCGAGGTCCGCTCGGTCACCACCGACTACTCCGACGCGGAGGGCGCGGCCGTGACCCGCCGCGTGCTGCGCGCCGACCCGCCCCCGACGGCCTTGATCTACGACAACGACGTGATGGCGGTGGCCGGGGTCTCGGCGGCGTCCGAACTCGGCTACTCGGTACCGGCGGACGTCTCCGTCGTCTCCTGGGAGGACTCGGCCCTGTGCCGCATGGTCAAGCCCTGGCTCTCCGCGCTCTCCCGCGACAGCGCGGAGTTCGGCCGTACGGCGGCCCGGGAGCTGACGGCCCTGCTGGACGGGGGTTCGGCGCGGGCGGTACGCGTACCGGTGCCCCGTCTGACGGTACGGGGCAGCACGGCGGCGGTGCGCCCCGACGAGCCGTCAGCTTGAAGTCGGCAGCGCTCGCGGTCAGTTGCGCGACCGGTACAGCCCGAACTCGGCGATATGTACGGCCGCCCGGGCCGCCGTGACCCGGATCCGCCACCGTCGGGCCCGTACCGGCGTCGTCAGCAGCAGGATCCGGCTCGCTCCCACCGTCCCGGCGGCGGCCACCTGCGACCACGCGCCGTCGGTCTCGGCCTCGACGGCGAAGCCCTCGATCTGCTGCCCGTGCCGGATGTCCTCCGCCAGCCGGATCCGGTCCACCTCCCGCTCCGTGCCGAGGTCGACGGTGAGGCGCCCCGGGGCGGCGGTGGTCCGGGCGCCACGGGCCAGGTCCTCGGGCAGCTCCCGGTCGATGCGCTCGCGGAACTCCCGCAGCCGGGCCGTATCCGTCGCGGGCAGCAAGCCGTCCGTGTCCGGCGGGACGTTGAGCAGCAGCACCGAGTTGCGGCCCACGGAGCGGAAGTAGATGTCCGTCAACTGCTCCACCGTCTTGGGCTGTTGGCCGGCGTGATAGAACCAGCCGTCCCGGATGGACACATCGCACTCGGCGGGCCACCACTGCAGATAGTCGGCGACGTCGCGGGCCGCGAGCAGCGCGTCCCGGCTGCCCTCGTCGGGCGCGTCGTACACCAGCGCGTAGTCGGTGCGGCCGTTGCCCTTCTCCGCCACCGGTACGACGCTCCACTCGTCCTCCCGGGCCAGCCCGCCCTCGTTGCCCACCCAGCGCACATCCGGGCCCGAGACGGCGATGGCGGCGTCCGGAGCGAGCGAGCGGACCAGGGTGTACCAGCTGTCCCAGTCGTACCGCTCCACCTTGTCCGGAGGAATGCGGCCCTGGGCGCCGTCGAACCACACCTCGTCGATCGGACCGTACTCGGTGAGCACCTCGTAGAGCGTGTTGAGCATGTGCGCGCCGTAGTCGGTGGCGTCGAGGGTGAAGACGCGGTCCGGGGAGCGGTCGTCACCCTCGGTCGGCGTCGGGATCGTCCGGGTGGTGCGCGGGCTGCCGTTGGCGTACACGCCGTGCAGGTACTGGTTCTCGTCGGCCGGTGAGATGTAGACGCCGGCCCTGAGGCCGTGCCGTCGCATCGAGTCGGCGAACGAGCGCAGCACATCGCCGTGACCGGCCCGCCAACTGCTGCCCGCCACCGTGTGCTTGGTGTAGCGGGACGGGTAGAGGACGAAGCCGTCGTGGTGTTTGACGGTGAGGATGGCGAGCCGGAAGCCGCCGTCGCGCAGGGCGCGCGCCCACTGGTCCGTGTCGAGCCCGGCCGGCTGGAAGACGTCCGGGTCCTCGTCCCCGGTGCCCCATTCCAGGCCGGTGAAGGTGTTCACACCGAAGTGCAGGAAGGCGGTGCGTTCCAGCCGTTGCCAGGCGATCTGCCGTGCAGTGGGCCGGACTTGGGAGGCTTTGCGGACCAGCTCGGCCTCGGTGTCGCCCGGGCCGACCGGAATGCGGGAGCGGTCGGTGTCCTGCGTGGTGGCCAGGGCCTGCGGCCCGGGGACCACCCCCGTCGCCGCCAGCACGGCGGCCGAGGTGACGAAGACGCGTCGGGAGAGAACCATGCTCGGACTCCTCGGGTCAGGTCAGGCGCCAGACGGCAGGGACGCGCCGGTCGGGCGGGTACTGGACGAGTCGTCCGCCGTCCGCCACGGTCACCGCCATCCGGGTGATCGCGTTGACGAGGTGGTATCCGCCCGCGGTGGGTTCCAGCTGCCAGCGCTGCAGGGTGTTCGCGCTGTCGCAGGGCCGGCGGCTGACCTCGGTGCCCGGCTGGAGCGGCACGTTGAGGGTGAGCTTGCCACCGTGCACCTCCAGGCAGCCCTCGGGTGTCCGCAGGGTCGCGTAACCGTCGGCGGTGCGCAGCAGCTCGGTCCTGTACGACGCCCCGTCGGTCCGGAACGTGTACGTCCCGTCCGGTACCGGCACCCGGGTCAGGTCGTGCCATCCCGGGGCGTGTCCGACGGCCGTGCCGCGCGCCGTGAACTCCGCGTAGGTGCCGTCGGGGTGCGGTTCGCCCCAGGTGGCCTGGGCGATGTGACGGAGGGCGGGCCAGAGTTCGTCCGCGACCTCGTTCTCGGTCTCGCCCCGGCCGTTGTCGGGCCAGAGGCTGATCTTCGCGCCGGTGACACGCTCGGAGGAGGTGAGTTTCTCGCCCTCGAAGGTGCGGGGATCCCACCTCTCGTCGTAGAGGGCCTCGGTGTCGCTGTGGAAGCCGCCCCGGACGAGATAGAGCGCGTACGAAGCGTTCATCAACGCATGGCCCTGGGAGATGAGTCGGCTCGGCTTCACGGCCACGTCGAGCCAGTGCTCGACGGTGGTGCCGGCGGCGACCGGAACGGTGTTGGCGCCGGTGAGGCCGTCGTTCCAGATGCGCAGCCGCTTGCCCTTGGCCGCGGCGTAGGCCTGTACGCGGTTGACGAATTCGACGAACGCGTCCTGCGGGGTGGCGTCCGGGCCGTACTTGTCCCGGGCGTACTTCAGGATCTGCGGGTACTTGGCGAAGTCCGAGCCGAGCATGTACTCGTCGGCGCCCATGTGCCAGGAACGGGAGGTGAACACCTGGGCGTACTCGTCCATCAGGCTCGTGTAGTAGGCGAAGGCCTCGGGGCGGGTGATGTCGAGTCTCGCGGGTTGCTCGGTGCCGTCGGAATCCGTCAGCTGCAGATCCGGGCGGTTCTCGATCCACGGGTCCATATGGCCCGGGGAGTTGATCTCCGGGACGATGTCGACGTGGTACCGGTCGCCGAGGGCGACGAGACGGCGTATCTCGGCCTTGGTGTAGTAGCCCCAGGTGTCGGCCTCCGGATGGGTGTCGCTCTTCACCTTCAGCTCCAGCAGCAGCTGGTTGAGCTTGTGGTACGCCATCTCGTGGACGAGGTTCTCCAGCCAGGGCATCGAGACGTGGATGTAGCAGGCGCAGACGCCGACGCCGCGTTCCCGGTAGCGCGGGACGTCTATCGTGCGGCCCGCGGGGATCCGGTCGCCCTGTGCGAGGAGCTGGAGGAGGGTGCGGGTGCCGTAGAAGGCGCCGGTCTCGGTGGCGCCGGTGACCGACAGCCGAGCGCCGGAGCGGAGTTCGTAGCCCTCGGCGCCGAGCGAGCGGTCCGACGGCTTGATGTCGATGACAATGTCACCGGACCTGGCCCCGCCGGACACGACGGGCACCGTGCCGTGGCCCGCCGCGCGCAGATCCTCGGCGAGGGTGCCGGCCACCCGGCGTGCGGCTCCACTGGCGGCCACCAGCCGGGTCCAGTGGCCGTAGGCATAACTGCCGCTCGACGAGCTCCAGTTGCTGAGCGCGGGCACGGTGACCGGGGGCGGCGGCGCCTCCTGGGCGAGCGCGGGGACCGGTGCGGCGAACAGGGTCAGTGCCGCGGCGAGGCCGAGCAGCCCGAGTGTTCTCCGGCCCCGCTCAGCCATGCCACTCCACCTTGAACACCCAGGCGTACCTGCCCGCCTTCCGGGCCGCCTCCGGTACGTCGATCACGAGTGCGCCGCCCGTGACGGTCCAGGTCAGGGCCCGGTCATGGCCGAGCATCGTCACCTTGTCACCGGGACGCACCGGCACCGGGGCCTCGACGGTGAGCTTCGGGCCGGGTGCGGCCAGGGAGTGGATGTAGAAGGCCTCGTCCGGGCGGACGGTGAAGCGCAGGTCGTCGCCGAGCTGGGCCATCCGCGACCAGTAGGTGGTGTCGTAGATCGCCTCCCCGTTGGTCTTGAGCCACGCGCCCGTCTCCCGCAGCCGGGTCTGCATGATCTCGGGGATGGTGCCGTCGGCGCGCGGGCCGATGTCGAGGAGGAAGTTGCCGTTCTTGGAGACGATGTCGACGACGCTGTGGACGACCTCCTCCGCGGTCATGTAGGCGGAGTCGGGCGTCGCCTGGTTGTAGCCGTAGGAGAACGGGTCCAGGCCCCTGCTGGCCTCCCACTTGGCGACGACCGTGTTGGCGTACGTCGTGTACTCGGGTGTCGTGAAGTCGTGGAAGGCGATGCCCGAGCGGTCGTCGACCGTGACGTCGATCGGCCGGGCACGGTTCTTGGCGTGGTTGAAGTACTCGGCGAGGACGTGGACGCTGTCGTTCACGCCGCCGATGTCGCACCAGATGATCTCGGGGTCGTAGCCGTGGATCAGTTCGCGCATCTGCGCGGCCTGGTAGTCGTGGACGTAGTCCTTGCCGGCCCTGTAACCGGTGTACGGCACCGGCTGGAGGGTGTACGGGTTGCGTGGGGCGTGGCCCATCCAGGGGTTGTCCGGGTTGAACCATTCGGGCATGGAGAAGTACAGGCCCCGGTGGAGTTCGGGGGTGTAGCGGCGGCTCGCCTCGAAGAGTTCCTTCACCAGGTCCCGCTTGGGGCCCATCTTGACGGCGTTGCGGTCGGAGACCTTGGTGTCCCACAGGGCGAAGCCCTCGTGGTGCTTGGAGGTCAGGACGTGGTACTGGGCGCCCGCGTCGCGGAACAGCTCCACCCAGGCCCGCGGGTCGAACCGCTCGGCGGTGAAGCGGGGGATGAAGTCGTCGTAGGCGAAGTCCTCGCCGTAGGTGTCCCGGTGGTAGGCGTACACGGCGCCCGCCGGGTCCTGCATATGGTCCCAGTACCACTCGGCGTACTGCTTGCCCACCGGTGACCAGGCGGGCACCGAGTACACGCCCCAGTGGATGAAGATGCCGAACTTGGCTCCCTGGAACCAGTACGGCGCCTGGTGGGCGGAGAGGGAGGTCTCGGTGGGCTGGTAGTCGGCGGTGCCGAGGGTCAGCGTCGCCTTGGACGCGGCCGCTCGGGCCCCTCGGCCGGTGACCGTGACCGTGCCGTCCCCGCGGGTGCCCGGCGCGGTGCCCGCGGTGTTGCGGATGCCGATGCGGACACGGACCTGTTCACCGGGGTCGAGGCGGCGTATCCGGGCCGGCTGGACCGTGCGGGCGCCCTCGGCGTCCACGGTCACCGAGACGCCGTCCGCGGCCAGTACGGCGGCGGTGCCCGCGTTGACGACCGTGGCCTCCACGCTCTGCGCGCCGGACGGTTCGAGCAGCGAGGGGGTGGGGTGCGGGGCGCGCAGGGTCAACGCCCGGCCCTCGGCGACGGGTTGCAGGGTGAGGGCGAAGAGGTGCAGAGAGGCCTTGTTCGCCTCGGCCGGGCTGGTGACGGGGAGGGTGAGGGCGACCGCTTCGCGGCGCGGGTCGAGCCAGATCTCCGAGACGCCGATGCCGACGCTGTGCTCGTCCTTGCCGCCGTCGGGGCGGTAGCGGTACGGCGCCGACAGCGGGCCGCCGGCCGAGTACCAGTCCGCGCCGCCGAGGCCTGCGGTGCTGGTCGTGCCGTCGGCGTAGTGCACGGTGGCCGTGCCGGAGGCGTTGCCGTAGCTCGCCGCGGTCAGGAAGAAGGCCGACAGATAGCGGCCCTTCGGCAGGCCGAGGCGCTGGCCGAGGGCGACGACGTTGTTGCGGGTCCCCGCGGTCGATGCCGGGAACCGGAAGGGCACGCCGGCCACCTCGACCGGGCCGGCGGGGAGCGCCTCGCCGGGGAAGGTGTAGCCGGAGCCGTCGAAGTCGCCGCCGCGCGAGGAGGCGGTGTCGATGCCGTCGTTGTCGAAGAGGGTGTCGAGCGGGACGGGCACCGGATCGGGGACGGCGGCCCACGGACCCTGCTGGTCGGCGGCCCGCGCGGGGGTCGGGGTGGTGAGCGGCAGGGCGGCTGCGGCGGTCACGCCCGCTGCCGCGCCCAGGATCAGACGTCTGGGGCACGTGCTCATGAGCGGCTCCCATGCACTCCGATTCATCGGACGTCTGATGATTGTGGGGCGGCCACGAGACTGTCAACGGGGCTGCAGCGGGCTGTACTTGATGCATTGATCGGACGATCAGTGAGTTGTCGAGAAGGGCCTCTCGACGTACCGCGCCCGACCGGGCACAGTTCTCCCTGCGCCGTGATGGATACCGGCGAGTAGCCGACGACCGAGCGAGGAGTGCCTGTGGGTGACCGGGCCGGGCGGACCGCCGCCGAGACAGCCGCCGCCGTACGCGCCAAGGAGGTCACGCCACGGGAGGTGGTGGCCGAGTGCCTCGCGCGGATCGAGCGGCTCGACGGACGGATCGGGGCCTTCCGCAAGGTGCGGGCCGAGGCGGCGCTCGCCGAGGCCGACGCGGTGGCCGCCCGTGCCGATCTGGCCGAACTGCCGCTCGCGGGCGTGCCCGTGGCCGTCAAGGACAATCTGGCGGTGCGGGGTGAGTCCCATCGCGACGGCTCCGCCGCCACCCCCGACACCCCGGCCGCCGAGGATCATGTAACGGTGGCCCGGCTGCGGGCGGCCGGCGCGGTGGTCGTCGGCCTGACGAACGTGCCCGAGCTGTGCGTCTTCGGCACCACGGAGGGCGTCTTCGGCATCACCCGCAATCCCTGGGACACCTCCCGCACGGCGGGCGGCTCCTCCGGCGGCAGCGCGGCCGCGGTGGCCGCGGGCCTGGTGCCGGTGGCGCTCGGCAACGACGGGATGGGCTCGCTGCGCATCCCGGCCGCGAACTGCGGGCTGGTCACGCTCAAGCCGGGGCGGGGGGTGGTTCCGGCGGGGATCGGCCACGGCGACTGGTTCGGCATGGCGGAGAACGGTCCGCTGGCCACGACGGTCGAGGATCTGCGGCTGACGCTGGGCGTGCTCGCGGGCGGTACCGATGGACCGCCCGCACCGGAGGCCTCGCCCCGGCGGATCGCCGTGGCCCTG
>NZ_CM002285.1:1117737-1131112 GCF_000497445.1 Streptomyces roseochromogenus subsp. oscitans DS 12.976
AGCCGCCGTATCCGCTGTCGCTGGGCGTGACCGCGCTGCGGCACTGGACGGCCGGGACGGCGGCGGACGCCGCGGGCCTGGACCGGGCGCGGCTGGCCCGGCGGACCCGGGTGCACGCGGATCTGGGCCGGCGGTTCGTCCGCTCGGTGCGCACCGGAGACAGCCGGGAGCGGCTGCGCGACCGGCTGACGCCCTTCTTCACCGAGCACGACGTCCTGCTCACCCCGGCTCTGGCCCGGCGCTCCCCCGCGGCCGGGCCGTGGCACGAGCGCGGCTGGCTGCGCAATGTCCTCGCCAACACGGCGTACTCCCCGTTCACCCCGCCCTGGAACCTGACCGGCTGGCCCGCTATGTCGGTCCCGTTCGGCACCCTTCCCTCGGGCGCCCCGTGCGCCGTACAGCTCGCCGGACGCCCTGGTGCGGAGGCGGTCCTGCTGGAGCTGGCGGAGGAACTGGAGCGGCTGCGCCCCTGGCGGCGGACGGCACCGGGGGCGGGCTCCTGAGCCGGCCTAGGTGAGCGCCCGGTACATGATGTGGAGTCCCACCCTGCCGTGGCGGGGATGGTCGTAGGCCTCCGGGATCGTGGCGAGGACGGTGAAGCCGAGGGAGGTCCACAGGGCGACCGCGGGATTGGTCTCGACCACGGCGTTGAAGACCATCGCGCGGTAGCCGTGGGCCCTGGCCTCGGCCAGGACGTGTTCGGCGAGGGCGCGGCCGATGCCCTGACCGGCGTGCTCGGGGTCGACCATGAAGCCGGCGTTGGCCACGCGGGCGGCGGGGCCGTCGTAATTGGGGGTGAGATAGGCCGAGCCGACCACGCGTCCGGCCGCGTCTTCGGCGACGTAGACCCGCTTGGCGGAGTTCATCCAGAGCGCTCGGGCGTTCTCCTCGGAGGTCTCCGGGTCCCAGGCGTAGGTTTCGGCGGCGGCGACGATCCGGTGCCAGAAAGGCCATATCCGCGGCCAGTCGTCGGCCACGGCTTCTCTGATCAGCATGGGCGTGAGTCTGTCAGGTCACGCCCATGTGTGCGGCGATCGCGAAGGTCCGACCCCGAGGTCAGTCCACGCTGGGCAGGATGTGGGGTTCGGCGAGGTCGTCCTCGTAGCCCGCGAGGCGGATCGGGGCGGAGCGGGCCCACACGTCGAGGCTGCCGAGCTCTCCGGGCCGCCGGCCCATGCGCTCCGTGCGTTCCTTGGGGCGCTCTTCGCGATTCGTCTTGTCCGGTGTCACCGCGCACTCCTTATGTGTCGGTCACCCTCGAGGGCATGCCGGACAGCCTGCGTTTCGGCACTCGACGCCCGCTCGGGTTCTGGTTGCAAGTCCAGTTCGGACGCGGTTGCGCCGGTACGGACGTTGGGTCTGGGTGGGACCCGGTCCTGCTGCCCGCCCCACCAGATTACCCAAATGAGCGGATGCGCGCTCGATCGGGAGTGCAAACAAGGTGTAACTATGAGAAGTCGTTTGACGCCGAATACCTCTCAATATGCGGCTATTTACCATGAGCCGCTCACCCGACGGTCTGATCGATTCACCCACTCGGCCTACATGTGGCTCAGTTCAGGTGCCGTTGGCCCGACCGCAAGCTCGCCATGATCTGCTGATGTGCCGCAACGGCTGTCTCGCGGAAGGACTGACGCATGGAGCTGCGCAGCGTCGAGGAGCTGATGGAACTTCTGTACGCCGGCCGGCACCAGCACGCGCTGAGAACCGCCGCGCTACTGCGCCGCAGGCGCCCCGCCGACAAGGAGCTCCAGGTCGCGGGGCTGGTGCACGGCATAGGTCCGGTGCTGAGCCCGGCCGACGAGCCGGGCCGGGCGCTCGGCGCGGCCGAGGCGGTGCGCGCCCTGCTCGGGGAGCGGGTGTTCCACCTGGTGCGCGGGTACGGCGACCTCACCGACCCCGTCGACGACGATCTGCTGCGGCTGCGCCAGGCGGCTGAGGAGAGCCGGACGGCGGGCTTCAACGCGGGCGTCCTGGAGGACTGGCGCACGGTGCTGGAGCTGGTGGCGGCCCGCCACTCACGACTCGGCGCCGTCGACTGACGACGGGATGGCACCGGGGCATGCGACACCGGGTGACTGACGTCCGGGTGACGGCCAGGGCACGCGACCGAGGGGCGACCGATGACCCGGCGACGCCCAAGGCACACGACCGGGGGTAACTGACCACCGGGCAACGCCCAAAACACACGACCGAGGGGCGACTGACCACCGGGCGACACCCAAAACACACGACCGGGATGACTGACCACCGGGCGACACCCAAAACACACGACCGGGATGACCGATGACCGGGTGACGCCCCAGGCACACGACCGGGATGACCGATGACCCGGCGACACCCAAGGCACACGACCCCGGGCCACTGACCACCGGGTGACGCCCAAGGCGCGCGACCCCGGGGTGGCTGATGGTGCGTCAGTCGGCCGTCGGTGCGGAGTGCCCGAGATCGGGGCGGCCACGCGTCGGCCCCGAGGGGCCCGCAGTCCCGCCGGGGTCTGCTGGATCACCACCATGAAGAACGCGTCGCCCGCACACCGGGCCGCTCCGGCACGACCGCTTCCCCCTGGGACGGGGACGGTCGCGCCGGCCATCGGATGAGATGGGGTCAGTGGCGAGTGGCCGGCGGGATCACCACTTGCCGGGCGCGTAGTCCTTCATGAAGACGCCGTACAGGTCCTCGCCCGCCTCGCCGCGGACGATCGGGTCGTAGACGCGGGCGGCGCCGTCGACCAGGTCGAGGGGCGCGTGGAAGCCGGCCTCGGCGAGGCGCAGCTTGTCGTAGTGCGGGCGCTCGTCGGTGATCCAGCCGGTGTCGACGGAGGTCATGAGGATGCCGTCGGTGTCGAACATCTCCTGGGCACTCGTGCGCGTGACCATGTTCATGGCGGCCTTCGCGGCGTTGGTGTTCGGGTGCCCGGCGCCCTTGTAGCCGCGGCCGAAGACCCCTTCCATCGCCGAGACGTTGACGACGTACGCACGTCCGCTGGGCGCCTTCTTCGCGGCGTCCGCCATCGCCGGGCGCAGGGCGCTGATCAGGATGAACGGCGACGTGTAGTTGCACAGCTGGGTCTCCAGCAGCTCGACCGGCGAGATCTGGTCGATGGTCTGCACCCAGGTGTTGCTGTCGACGACGTCGGGGACGAGGCCGCCCGCGTCGATGGCGGTGCCCTCGATGTGCCGGGCGACGCTGGCGTTGCCCGCGACGAGGGCGAGGTCGGCGAGCTTCTGCGCGTCGAGGCCGCTGGTGCCGAGGGGCAGCGCGGCGATGCCGTCGACGGCGCCGGAGTTGAAGGCGCCGATGACATGGTGGGCGGGGAGTTCACCGGCGGGCAGCGGGGCGGTCTCGCCCTCGACCAGGGCCGCGTAGGCCGAGGGCAGCCGGCGTACGGTCTGCGTCGCGTTGTTGATCAGGACGTCGAGCGGTCCCGCCTCGCTGACCTGCTCGGCCAGGGCGACGGACTGCGCGGGGTCGCGCAGGTCGATGCCGACGACTTCCAGCCGATGGATCCAGTCCGCCGAGTCCTCCATCGCCTTGAACCGGCGGATGGCGTCCTTGGGGAAGCGCGTGGTGATCGTGGTGTGCGCGCCGTCGCGGAGCAGCCGCAGTGCGATGTACATGCCGATCTTGGCGCGGCCGCCGGTGAGCAGGGCGCGCTTGCCGGTGAGGTCGGCGCGGGCGTCACGCTTGGCCCGGTTCGTGCGGGCGCAGTCCGGACAGAGCTGGTGGTAGAAGTAGTCGACCTCGACATAGCGGGTCTTGCAGGTGTAGCAGGAGCGCGGGCGCTGGAGTATGCCCGCGATCCTGCCCTCCTCGACCTTGGAGCTGGGCAGCAGACCCTCGGTCTCGTCGTCGATGCGCTCGGCGGAGCCGGTCGCCGTGGCCTCGGTGACGGCGCGGTCGTGCGCGGTCTTGGCGGCCCGGCGCTCCTGGCGGCGGCGCTGCTTGACCGTGCGGTAGACGCCGGCGGTGGCCCGGCGCACCGCGATGGCGTCCGGGTGGTCGATCTCCAGCTTGTCGAGTTCCTCGAGCACGCTGAGGCAGACGGCCAGGCGCTCGGGATCGATACCCGGGCCGTAGACCACCTCTTCCGTGGCCGTGGAGCCGTCCTCTGTCACCGTCATCGCGCTGCCGCTTCCCTGATCACCCGCGCAGCGCTCCGACTCGCGCCCGCATTCGAACAGGGCATTTTACGAAGCATGGGGCCTGGGACCAAACCGCGCCCGGGACGATCAACGGACAACCCCGGTCTGCCCCACGGCCACCCGCACCCGGCCCCGAAGGCCGCACGGACGGTGCGGGTGGGAACCTTCAGGCGTCGCAGAGCGACAGCAGCATCTCGATCTCCGCCGACACCGCGTACGCGAACCGGTCGAGGTCGGGCACGGCCTGCGCGTCGGCGACGAGCCCGTAGTGCACGCGGCCGCGGTACGTCGAGATCGCGACCGCCAGCGCCTGCCCCGGCGCCAGCGGGGCGAGGGGATAGACCTCTTTCAGTTCGTGTCCACCCAGTCGCAGCCCCAGACCCGGCAGCGGCACGCTGGTGACGAGGATGTCGAACCACAGCCGGGCCGCCTGGCCGACCAGCGGCCCGCCGAGCCGGTGGCCGAGGGCCGGGACGTGATCGGCGAGCAGCGCGACGGCGCCTGCGCCCCGATCGGACCCCGCGTCCTTGTTGCGGACCATCGCGGTGCGTACGGAGTCGAGGCGGCCGAGCGGATCGGGGTCGTCCACCGGCAGCCGTATGAGATAGCCGGAGAGCCGGTTGCCCTGCGGATGCGCGGTACGCGGCCGGCGCCGCGAGACGGGGATGAGGGCACGGGGCGCCACCCCCTTGCTGCCGTCGCCGCGCTCCTCCAGCCAGCGGCGCAGGGCACCGGCGACCACGGCGATGAGCACGTCGTTCACGGTGCCGCCGGCGGTCTTGCGCACCCGGTGCACATCGTCGATGTCGACGACGACCCCGGCGGTGCGGCGGGTGCCGGTCGGGGCCGCGGTCAGCGCCGAGACGGTCCGCATGCCGAGGGTGGACCGGGCCAGCGAGGCACCGATGTCCAGGGCCCGGCCCACGTCGGACAGCGCGCCCCTGACCAGGCCGGGCACGAGCCCCGGCAGTTTGCGCACATCGGGCAGGAGGCCTCGGGGCGGCTCGATGGCGCGGGGTGCCCGCTCGGGAAGGTCCACCGGGTCGAGGACGCCGGCGGCGAGTTTGAGTGCGCGCAGCCCGTCGGCGAGGGCGTGGTGGAACTTGAACAGCACGGCGAAGGACACCCCGTCCTCGCCGGGCATCACATGGGCCTCCCACGGCGGCCGGCCGCGCTCCAGCGGGCGTTCCATGAGTCGGCCGGCGACCGCGTGGAAGTCGGCGGTCGGCGCGTGCAGCCGTACATGGTTCAGCGGATCGAAGTCCGGGTCGGTCTCCCGGGCGGCGCTGCCGAAGGCGAGCGGCTGCCACACGTCGCGGATGCGCAGGCGCAGCCCGGGTACGGCGGCGGCCCGGGCGGCCAGCAGGTCGGCGGCATGGGCGCCCGCGGTGGGCGAGTGGGCGCCGAAGACGCCGAGCGCGCCGAGGTGCATGGGGTGCCGGTCGGACTCGATGTTCCAGAACGCCAGGTCGAGTGGAGCGAGCAGGTCGGAAGTCAAGGGCTTGCCTCACGCGTCGACGACGGGTGGATGTGCAATCACTCGCAGTCAATCTCTGCTACCTGATTACGGTCAAGTACGATCAGGCTACGCTCAGTTAACAACAGATTAAGTCCCGCCCCTGCAAAAGGGGCGGGACCTAGGGATACGTGAGGTCACTTGAGAACGGGTTGCGCCGCCTTGGGTGACGTACCCCACTCAGACGGGCGCGGGCCGACCGTGAAGTCGAGCGAGCGCAGGGAGCGCAGCACACCCGTCGTCAGATACGTCTGCCCGTGCGGGGTTCCGTCGGTGCGCACGGACTGGATGTAGCGGTCGGTGGCGGAGGTGCCGGGCGCGGCGATCGTCAGGTTGCCGCTCTTCCAGTACCGGCGGTCCAGGGCGAGGTCGACGCGGTCGAAGACGGGCGTGGACAGGCCCCAGGTGTCGTAGCCGGGCTGGATCGGGAAGAGGCCGATGGACGACAGCACGTTCCAGGCGGACATCGTGCCGAGGTCGTCGTTGCCGGTGATGCCGGTGGGCCCGTCGGTGAACAGGGTCAGGGCGGCGTGCACCACGTCGGTGGTCTTCCACGGCTGCCCGGTGGCGAGGTAGGTGTACGGCGCGATGAGGTCGGGCTCGTTCATCGGGTTGTACTTGTCGGCGTTGTAGTACGCGTACGCGTTGCCGTGCACCCACGACTCGCGGGCGGTCTTCGCGGGGTCGGCGAGCAGCTTGTCGTAGGCGAAGAAGGAGTCCAGCCGGTCGTTGGCCGCGCGTTCGCCGCCGATGAGCCGCACCATGCCCTGCACGTCCTGCGGCACGAGCCACTGGTACTGCCAGGCCGTGCCCTCGTGGAAGCCGGTGCCCTGGGCCGGGTCGGCCGAGCCGGTGAAGGCGCCGGAGGCGTCGCGGGCACGGAAGAAGCCGGTGCTCGGGTCGAAGATGTTCCGGTAGTTCCGCGCCCGGGCCGCGTAACGGGCGGCGTCGGCGCGGTGGCCGAGACCGCGGGCCATCTGGGCCAGCATGCCGTCGGCGAGCGCGTACTCCAGCGTGACGGAGGCGCCGTGGTGGTAGTCGGAGTCGCCCATCTTGACGTACGGCCGGTCCTGCACGAAGGGGGCGTAGCCGTGCGCGAGGTACTCGGCGTTGGCCTCCCGGCCGATGCCCGGATTGCCGGCGGGCGGGACGCCGTCGGCGTTCTTCTTCAGCGCCCGGTAGGCCCGCTCCTCGAAGCCCTTGAGCAGGCCCATCTGATAGGCCGTCGTCAGGAACGGGGTGACCGGGTCGCCGCTCATGACGTTCGTCTCGACCGGGCCGTAGCCCCACTTGGGCAGCCAGCCGCCGTTCTCGTCGATCGCCACCACCGAGCGGGCCATGTCCCGTGCCTCGTGCGGCGCGAGCAGCGCGAGGAGCTGGGCCTGGGTGCGGTAGGTGTCCCACAGCGACCAGTTCTGGTAGTACGTGAACCCGTTCGCGTGATGGATCCGGCGGTCCCAGCCGAGGTAGCGGCCGTCGGTGTCGCCGCCGATGTTCGGCGCGAGGAACGACCGGTACAGCGAGGAGTAGAAGGTCCGGCGCAGGGTGCTCGTGCCGCCCCGCACCTGGACGTCGGCGAGCCGCTTCTCCCACTCCTCGCGGGCCCGCTCGCGTACGGCGTCGAAGGACCGGCCGCCCTCGGCGCCCAGGTTTCCGGCCGCGCCGCGCGCATCCACGTACGACATCGCAGTGGTCGCCTCGACCGTACGGTGTTTGGTGGTGTCGAAGCGGACGTAGGCGCCGCCGGTTCCGCGGCGGGAGCCCGGGGTGACGGCCTGTCCGTTCCAGGTGCCGTACGCGGTGAAGGGCCGGCTGAAGCGGGTGATCGTGTAGACCGTGTAGGGGCCGGTGTCCCGGCAGAAGCCGCGCCCGGTGATCGCGGTGCGCACGGTGTGGTCGTCCAGGATCTCGACCGAGCTGGAGACCGCCTTGTGCAGCGACTGGGCCGCGTTCAGCAGGACGTTGGCCTTGTCGGTGGCGGGGAAGGTGTAGCGCTGGACGCCGGTTCGCCGGGTCGCGGTCAGCTCGGCACGGATGCCGGAGGAGAGGCCGACCCGGTAGTAGCCGGGGCTCGCCGCCTCGTCCCGGTGCGAGAAGCCGGCCGCGTACTTGGTGTAGTCCGTCTGTGTGACGTCACCGGTGGTGGGCAGCACGGGCAGGTCGCCGCCGAGGCGGCAGCCGACGCCCGAGAGATGGACCAGGGAGAAGCCGCGGATCCGGTTCTGTGTGTAGTCGTAGCCGGTCATGTGCCCGGTGTCCGGGGAGAGCTGCACCATGCCGAAGGGCACGGCCGCGCCGGGAAAGGTGTTGCCCTCGTTCTGGCTCCCGATGAACGGGTTGACCAGGTCGGTGAGGTGGCCGTCGGTCCGCTCGGCGGCCGGAGCGGCGGGGGTGGCGATCAGCACGGACGCTGCCATCACCCCGGCCAGGCACAGCCGCGTGCGCCGGGTCCCTCTCATGTCGGATGACCTCCCGCAGGTTCGACATCGTTGTCTGCATCCTGAAGGTCGAACGACACAAATCCGGGCAAGATACGGTCATCACGTCGTACGCGTCGCGCGCGACGGTGCCCTGCCGGTGACGGCCCGTCAGAGGGCCATTTTGAAGCCCCCGTGGCTGCGGGCGAAGCCCAGCGCGGTGTAGAAGCGGTGCGCGTCCTCGCGGCTCCGGTTACTGGTGAGCTGGACCAGCGCGCAGCCGCGGGCACGGGCCCGGGAGACGGCGTGCTCCATCAGGGCCCGGCCGAGTCCGCCACCGCGCCGGTCCGCGCGGATCCGCACCGCCTCGATCAGCGCCCGCTCGGCACCGCCCTTGCCGAGCCCCGGGATGTACGTCGACTGCAGACAGCCCACGACCGTGCTGGTGCCGCCCTCGCCGTCGCCGTCGACGAGAACCAGCATCTCGTTGCGCGGGTCCGCCTCGATGGCGGCGAAGGCCCGCTCGTACGCCTCCGTCACCTCGACCCCCGCCGGGTCCACCACCCTCTCCTCGTCAGCCAGCAGGGCGAGGACGGCCGGCAGGTCGGCGCGGGTCGCGGGACGGAACACGAGTGCGGTGGCGGCGGACATGGCTCAGACCCTGACCCGGGCTGCCGGACGGGCCGTAGTGGCGGGGTGCGGCGTCCTCGTTCTCGATCAGGTCGTCCGCCGCTGCGTCCAGTTCCCGCCGGTGGTACTCCGTGAGGAAGGAGAACATGGCCCCGCAGTCGCGGCAGGCACGGGCCCGCGAGGCTTCGAACTCCGGCCGGGGCTTGAAGAAGCCGGGACGGCGGAACCTCAGCCGCAGCCGGTCCAACGGCTGCACCCCCGAGGTCAGCTCACCGCCCGGGCTCAGCCGGGCGGAGCCGCATATCCAACGTCGCATGCCCGGGACCCTGTCCCCTGAGCCCCTAGGGCACCCGCTGGCCCTTCCCCAGGGCGATCACCCCGCCCTTGGAGACCGTGTACAGGTCGGCGTCCCGTTCCGGGTTGACACCGATCGTCGCGCCGGGCGGGACCTCCACGTTCTTGTCCAGGACCGCGCCGCGGACCACCGCGCCCCGGCCGATGCGCACGTTGTCGTGCAGCACCGAGCCCTGGACGACCGCGCCCGGGTCGACCCGTACGCCCGGGGAGAGGACCGACCGGGTGACCTGACCGCGGATCAGACACCCCGCGCTGATGATGGACTCGCCCGCGATGCCGCCCGCGTTGAAGCGGGCCGGGGACAGTTGGTTGGAATGGGTGTAGATGGGCCACTGGCGGTTGTAGAGGTTGAACGCGGGGCGCTCGGCGATGAGGTCCATGTGCGCCTCGTAGTAGGCGTCCAGGGTGCCCACGTCCCGCCAGTAGCCCTGGTCACGGCTGGTCTCGCCGGGCACATGGTTGTCGCCGAAGTCGTACAGCTGGGCCTCGCCGCGCGCGGTGAGCTGGGGCAGGATCGAGCCGCCCATGTCGTGCACCGACCGCTCGTCCTCGGCGTCCCGGTGCAGCGCCTCGACGAGGACCTTGGTGGTGAAGAGGTAGTTGCCCATCGAGGCGAACACGGTCTCCGGGTCGTCCGGCAGGCCTGGGGGGTCCGGCGGCTTCTCCAGGAAGCGTTCGACCCCGCGGCCGTCCGGGCCCGGTGTGATCACCCCGAAGGACGAGGACTCCGCGCGCGGCACCCGGATGCCGGCCACCGTGACGCCCGCGCCGCCCTCGATGTGCTGCCGGAGCATCTGCCGCGGGTCCATGCGGTAGACGTGGTCGGCGCCGAACACGGCCACGTACTCGGGCTGTTCGTCGTGGACCAGGTTCAGGGACTGCAGAAGCGCGTCGGCGCTGCCCAGGTACCAGCGCGGGCCCAGGCGCTGCTGGGCCGGGACCGGTGTGACGTAGTTGCCGAGCAGGCTGGACATCCGCCAGGTGGTGGTGATGTGCCGGTCCAGGGAGTGCGACTTGTACTGGGTCAGTACGCAGATCCGCAGGATGTCGGCGTTGACGAGATTGGACAGGACGAAGTCGACGAGGCGGTAGGTGCCGCCGAAGGTGACGGCTGGTTTGGCGCGGTCGGCGGTCAGCGGCATCAGGCGCTTGCCCTCGCCGCCCGCCAGTACGATCCCCAGCACCGAAGGTCCTCCACGACGCATGGCCGCTCCCCTCACCCTGGATGAACCATGGCTGCCCCGCGCGGACGGGACTAAGCCTGTTTGCGGATCTCCTCGTACAGCGCGGCCGTCCGCCGGGCCACCGCGTCCCAGCCGAACTCCAGGGCCGCGCGCTCCCGCCCGGCCTCCCCCATCCGCCGGGCCGCCGCCGGATCGCCGAGGACGGCGTCCAGGGCCCGGGCGAGACCTGCCTCGAACTCGTCGTCCGCGTCGACCAGGAGGCCCGTGCGGCCGTCGTCCACGACTTCCGGGATGCCGCCGACCCGGGAGGCCACGACCGCCGTGCCGCAGGCCATCGCCTCCAGGTTGACGATGCCGAGGGGCTCGTACACCGAGGGGCAGACGAACACGGCTGCGTGTGTGAGGAGTTGGATCACCTCCGGGCGCGGCAGCATCTGCGGGATCCAGAACACGTCCGCGCGGGCCCGGCTCAGCTCCTCGAACAGCTCCCGGAACTCGCGGTCGATCCCGGGGGTGTCGGGCGCGCCCGCGCACAGCACGACCTGGGCGCCGGGGTCGATGTCCCGTACCGCGCGCAGCAGATGCGGCACGCCTTTCTGGCGGGTGATCCGGCCGACGAACAGGACGTACGGGCGATCGGGGTCGATGCCGTGCCGGGTGAGGGCGTCGGTGCCGTGGTCGGGCCGGTAGAGGCGGGTGTCGATGCCGTTGTGCACGATGTGTACGGCGGCCGGGTCGAGCGCCGGGTAGCAGGCGAGGATGTCCTCGCGCATGGCACCGGACACGGCGATCACCGCGTCGGCGGCCTCGATCGCGGTGCGCTCGGCCCAGCTCGACAGCGCGTATCCGCCGCCCAGTTGCTCGGCCTTCCAGGGGCGCAACGGCTCCAGCGAGTGGGCGGTCACCACGTGCGGGATGCCGTACTGCAGCTTGGCGAGGTGCCCGGCGAGATTGGCGTACCAGGTGTGGGAGTGGACGAGTTCGCGGCCTTCGAGGGCGGCGGCGACGGACAGGTCCACGGAGAAGGTGCGCAGTGCGTCGTTGGCGCCGTCGAGCGCGGACCAGGGGCGATGGCGCACGACACCCACGCCGCGGCCCTCGCCCCAGGAGTGCACCTCCAGGTCCACCAGGGAGGACAGCTCCCGGGCGAGGAACTCCACATGGACACCGGCGCCGCCGTACACGTCCGGGGGGTACTCCCGGGTCAGCAGTCCCACTCGCACCCGACAACCCCCTTGTCCCGGCGGCAGGTTCCCCCATGGTCACCCAGATGCGGCGCCCGGGGAAGAGCGCGGAGGCCGGGCGAAGCAGCAGTCGCCGCACAGACCGCCGCCGGGGACGCGGTAGTACAGGCAGCAGCTGCGGCGGCGGAAGGCGGTGCCGGTGCGGGTGCCGGTGGTGCGCAGCAGGGGGTGGGCGAGGAGTTCGTCCGTCAGGGCGCCGGCCCGGGCCGCCGCGTCGGTACGGCCGTGCGCGCGGGCCCAGCGGTCCAGTTCCCGGGCCGCTCCGGCGAGCGCGGAGCCCGCGTTGCCCCACAGCAGTCCGGGGGCGCAGCCGAAGCGGGCGCTCACGGCCTCCCCCAACGGCTGCAGGTGTCCGTGCAGCACGGTGGCGGCGAGGGTGGCGGCGTCGCCGGGCAGCGGGCGCAGCTCGGTCAGGAACAGGTCGTCGGGGGCGGCGGCCAAGGGGTCCCAGCGCAGCAGGCCCGGGTCTAGGTCGGGCAGTTGGCCGTACAGGGCAGCGCAGCCGAGGGCCGCCGACCACAGCCGGGCGGCCAGCCCCTGCTGCGCGATGGACGCGGCGACGCGCCGTTCGGGGGTATGGAGCCGGTCCGCGACCACGGCAACTCGTGTCGTCAGTGGGTCCGGTGTCACCCGTTCGTAGGTCTCCGCGAGTGTAGGCAGCCGGGCGGGGGCCGGTCCGCCGGCGGATCCGGCCGGGCCCGGGCGTGTGCGCAGGACGAAGAATCCGCCGAGCGGGCGGAGGGCGGCGAGAGCGGGGGCGAGGTCCACGACATGTACTGGTACCAGGCGCGTTCGGCGGCCGCCGCGCAGGGTGTCAAGACGCGCAGCACCCGTCCCGAGGATGATCGCGCGGCTGGTGTACTCCATCGGCAGTAGGACGCATTGTGTGCTCAGGGACGACGACGGGAGGAGCGCGGACGGGCAGAGTGTTGGCCATGGAAGCCGACCGAACGCCGCGCCGGGCAGGCGGGAGTTTGACGACAGGGCCTGGGGGCACCGGCCTTACGCAGGGGAGACGCGGATGAGCGCACTCGCGTTGTCCGTGCTTCTGTCGTTCGTGTCCGCCCTCGCCTACGCGGCCGGCGCGATCGCGCAGGAGCAGGTGGCGGTGTCCTCCCCGGACAGCGCGTACGTGCCGGTGCGCCGCCCCGGCTGGTGGGGCGCGCTGGCGCTCAACGGTCTCGGCGGTGTGCTGCACGTGGTGGCGCTGGCCTACGGACCGCTGAGCCTGGTCCAGCCGCTCGGGGCGCTCACCATCGTCTTCGCGCTGCCCATGGCGGCATTGTTCGTCGGCCGCAGGGCCGGGGCGACCGCCTGGCGCGGTGCGGTCATGGCCACCGTGGGTCTCGCCGGTCTGCTGTCCGTGGTCGGCTCCTCCGACGCCCACTCCCTCGACGCGGCCGAGCGGGTCGCGGTCGCGCTGGTCACCGGCGGCGCGGTCGCGGCGCTGATGTGCGCGGGGCTGGCTGCGCACCGGCACCCGGCGGTGCGCAGCGTGCTGCTCGCCACCGCCTCCGGCATCGCGTTCGGCATGTCCTCGGTGTTCACCAAGACCGTCGCCGAGGACTGGACCCACGGCATCGATCTGGACGACCTGCCCTCGCTCGCGGCGATCGCCCTGTTCGCGGTCGGCGGCGTCGTGCTGTCCCAGGCCTCCTACGGGGGCGGCGGACTCGCCGCCCCGCTGGCCACGCTCACCGTGGTCAATCCGGTGCTGGCGGCGGCGGTCGGCATCCTGATGTTCGGCGAGACGTTCCGCTACGGCGGTACGGGCGCCGTTCTCGCCCTGTGCTGCGGGGTGGTGGCGGCGGGCGGCCTGATCATGCTGACGACCGAGCGGATCGAGCGCACCGAGGCGCCTTCCGTCCCGGACATCCCGGAT
>NZ_CM002285.1:1132233-1211311 GCF_000497445.1 Streptomyces roseochromogenus subsp. oscitans DS 12.976
GTGCAGGTGCGGACCGGTGACGTTTCCGGTGGCTCCGGAACGGCCGATGCGCTGGCCCGTGGCGACGGTCTGCCCGATCCGCACCGAGATCGCCGACAGGTGGGCGTACTGGGTGTAGCGGCCGTCGGCGTGCCGGATGACCACCTGGTAGCCGTACGCGCCGCCCCAGCCCGCGGCCACCACCTGCCCGGTCTCTGCAGCCTGCACGGAGGTGCCGGTGGGCACGAGGAAGTCGACGCCGGTGTGGTAGCCCTTCGACCAGTGCGATCCCGCGACGCGGTAACCGGTGCCGATGGGGGCGTCGACCGGCGCGGCGAGTGTGCGGCCGCTGCTCCTGGTCTTCTGCGGCGAGGCCTTGTGCCCCGAAGAGGCCTTCTTCTCATGGGACTTGGTGCCCGGGGACTTGGTGCCGGCCGTGCCGCGCAGGCTGAGCCGCTGGCCCGGCAGGATCAGGTCGGGATCGGCGCCGATGATCGTGCGGTTGCCGGCGTAGAGCGTGTGCCAGCCGCCGCGGACGTGGTGGTCCTCGGCGATGCCGGAGAGCGTGTCGCCGTGCACCACGGTGTACATCTCGGTCCGGCCCGCGCGGGACTGCGGGGTGGTCTGCGGGCGTACGTCGCGTACGGAACTCTTCTTCTCGGCGGTCATGGGCCGGGGCGCGGCGCTGTCCGTGTGCACGCTCTCGGTGTGCCGGCCGGGGCCGGCGTCCCCCCGGGTGAGCCCGGCCCGCACCGAGCACACCGGCCAGGCGCCCGGCCCCTGCCCGTCGAGGACCTTCTCGGCGACGGCGATCTGCTGGTCCCGGGTGGCGAGGTCTGCACGCGGCGCGTACCGGGTGCCGCCGTACGCCTCCCAGGTGGACTGGGTGAACTGCAGCCCGCCGTAGTAGCCGTTGTCCGTGTTGATGCTCCAGTCGCCGCTGGACTCGCAGGCGGCGACCTTGTTCCAGGTGGAGGCGTCGGCCGCGTCGGCCGTGCCGGCGGCGACCAGAGGGATCGCGAGTCCGGCGCCGCCCGCCGTGACGGTGAGTGAGGCGCGGTTGATCCTGTTCGGCTGGTACCGGCGGTGCCGGCCGCGTACGGCCATGTCCGACTTCCCCTCGGCATGCGTCAGGAGGGGCAAAAGTAAGCGCCGCGAACAGGCCATGACAAGACGGAAAACCGGCCGCACGCACCCCTCAAGTGGCCTGGAAAGTCCCCCGCTTGGCCTGATCCACGGAAGACTGAGGCTTCGGGCGCTGTTGTCGCGTACTCAAGCCCGGCGGGTCCCATGTGCGCCCGCCAGGGCGGCACGTCAGGATGGGCGAGGACCCGTACTGACGGAGCCGTAGTCACGAGGCAGCCAAGGAGCAGGCGGTATGAGCACTTCAGCGCAGATCGGTGTCACGGGCCTCGCGGTCATGGGCCGCAACCTCGCCCGGAACTTCGCCCGCAACGGCTACACGGTCGCCGTGCACAACCGTACGGCGTCGCGTACCAAGGCGCTGGTGGAGGAGTTCGGCGGCGAGGGCGACTTCATCAAGGCCGAGACCGCCGAGGAGTTCGTGGCGGCGCTGGAGCGCCCGCGCCGCCTGGTGATCATGGTGAAGGCCGGTGAGCCGACGGACGCCGTGATCCAGGAGTTCGCGCCGCTGCTGGAGCCCGGTGACATGATCATCGACGGCGGCAACGCGCACTTCGCGGACACCCGGCGCCGGGAGAGGGCGCTGCGCGAGCAGGGCATCCACTTTGTCGGCATGGGCGTCTCCGGCGGCGAGGAGGGCGCGCTGCACGGGCCGAGCATCATGCCGGGCGGCCCGACGGCGTCGTACGACTCGCTGGGGCCGATGCTGGAGAAGATCTCCGCGAAGGCGAAGGACGGCGCGCCCTGTGTGACGCATGTGGGCCCCGACGGCGCCGGGCACTTCGTGAAGATGGTCCACAACGGCATCGAATACGCCGACATGCAGCTGATCGGCGAGGCCTACCAGCTGCTGCGTGACGTCGCCGGGTACTCCCCCGCCGAGATCGCGGAGATCTTCCGCATCTGGAACCAGGGCCGGCTCGACTCGTACCTGATCGAGATCACGGCCGAGGTGCTCTCCCACGTGGACGCGTCGACGGGCAAGCCGTTCGTGGATGTGGTGGTGGACCAGGCGGAGCAGAAGGGCACGGGCCGCTGGACGGTCCAGATCGCCCTCGACCTGGGCGTTCCGGTGTCCGGCATCGCCGAGGCGGTCTTCGCGCGCTCGCTGTCCGGGCACGCGGGGCTCCGTGAGGCCTCGCGGGAGCTGGCGGGGCCGCAGGCGGTGCCGCTGGGCAAGGAGGAGGCGGCGGCCTTCGCCGACCGGGTGGAGCAGGCGCTGTACGCGTCCAAGATCGTGTCGTACACGCAGGGCTTCCACGAGATCGCCGCGGGCAGCGAGGAGTACGGCTGGGACATCGACCTCGGTGCGGTGTCCTCGATCTGGCGGGGCGGCTGCATCATCCGGGCGGCGTTCCTGGACCGCATCCGCGCCGCGTACGACGCCCGTGCCGATCTGCCCAGCCTGCTGTCGGACGAGACGTTCGCACGCGAGATCGCGGACGCGCAGGACGACTGGCGTGAGGTGGTGATCGCGGCGGTGCGGCAGGGTGTGCCGACGCCGGGGTTCGCGGCGGCGCTGGCGTACTACGACGGGTTGCGCGCCGAGCGCCTGCCGGCGGCTCTGACGCAGGGACAGCGGGACTTTTTCGGGGCGCACACGTATCGGCGGGTGGACCGGGAGGGGGCGTTCCACACGTTGTGGGGCGGGGACCGGTCGGAAGCTTCCGCGTAAGGGGGTGGGGGAACTCGCGGTCGGCGCGTGCGCTCGTGGGGGTTGGTCGCTCCCCCAGGTTCTCAGGTTATCGGCCTCGCTCGAACCCGGGGGACCCCCATCGCGGTGGAGCCGCACATCGGTACAGCTCCGCGCGCCTTTCCGTGGTGCCCGGTGCTTTCAGGTGAGCGGAGGGCCCGGTTCTGGGTTGGGTACGGGCTCGGGGCCCGGCGGGATCGGGGACGGGGAGGGTTCCGGTGGGCCCGGGGGTGGGGTGGGCTCCGGTGGGGGCGGGGTGGGTTCTGGTGGGGGTGGCGTGGGCTGGGGGCCCGGCTCGGGGGGTGGGACCGGGGTGGGGTAGGGGTCCGGGGCCGGGCCTGGTGGGACGGGGTCGGGGAACGGGTGTGTCATGGTGTCCTCCGGGCACTCGCGGGGCGTCGCCTCTGGACTACTCCCCCACCTACCCGGCCCCCGAGCGGCCACTCACCCGACAGGGCGAGCCGCCCGCTCGGCGCCGTCCGGAATGCGCCCGCTCACGCATGGTCGCGGCACGCCTTCCGGCCGGCTCCCGGCGCGGTCCCTGATCGGGCCGGCACGGGCTGAGAAGGTGCGCCGCTGGTCAGGCCGGGACGGACTGCGGGCTGCGCCGCTGGTCGGAGCCGGGGACCGGCTCGGACGGGTCGGCGCCGAGGGACACGATCCGGTTGTCGGCGTCGACATGCACGACCCGCGGCTTCAGCTCGCGCGCCTCGGTGTCGGTGACCTGGGCGTAGCTGATGATGATCACCAGGTCCCCGGGGTGGACGAGATGGGCCGCCGCTCCGTTGATCCCGATCACCCCGGACCCGCGCTCGCCCTCGATGACGTACGTCTCCAGCCGGGCACCGTTGGTGATGTCGACGATGTGCACGAGCTCGCCCGGCAGCAGGTCGGCGGCGTCGAGCAGGTCGGCGTCGATGGTCACCGATCCCACATAGTGCAGGTCGGCCTGGGTGACGGTGGCTCGATGGATCTTGGACTTGAACATCGTACGAAACACGAAGAAACTCCCGATTCGTCTGCTCCCTGCCTGCTTTTTGCAGGTCAAGGGCGATGTTCGGAGGCTACAACGTTTCGCATGTGTGGTCAGCTGTCGCCGGGTGTTTGAGGACTGACACTGACCTGTTGCTGACGCGCGTGCCGCCGCAGCGGACGACGGTGAGGCGGTCTTCCGCACCTCGCGGCAGCGTGCGGCGCGGTACCGGGCCGGGCGCGGGGTCCTCCTCTACGGCACCCTCGGCGAACGAATTGCGTCACCTGACCATCAACCAGATACAAGGATCCACACCGGAGAAGGCGTTCCTCCAGCTCGGCAAGGCCAGTCTGTGGATCCCACCCCGCCGGCGCTCTGCCCTGACCCGAAGCCTCAGTGACCAGGCCCCATGGCTGTTCCCCGGCGTCGTTCCCGGCAACCCGCTCAGCCACAAAGCGTTCAACGACCGGCCGCACGCCACGGCATCCACACCAGACCGGCCCGCACCGCCGCCCTGATCGCTCTCGCCACCGAGCTGCCCGCACCGGTACGGGCCGACCTCATCGACGTCCACACCCACGCCGCATTGAAGTGGCCCCCCCATGCCCAACGCGACTGGAGCACGCACCTCACCGCCCGCCCCACCGACCGGGCTGGGGGCAGAAGCACCTACTGGCTACTGCGCGGGCCAGAACGGTTCTGCTTGCTCAGCGGCTGAGCAGAGAGCGTCGCCGTCCAGGACGAGTTCGGCACTGCCGATTCCAGCACTCACCCATGAGCACGTCACACCGACCGGGCCAGCGGGAGGGAGCGGCCACAGCCACAAACTCATCTGGATCTCTTCGCTGGCGTCCGGGCCGCCGCCACTGCTCTGCGTCTGGTACGCGTGCAGCATTGGCCCCTGGCCGTTCCGGAGCCCAGCATCATCGTCCAGGACGGCCACACGGCCGTCCCCGAACCGGATCGAGAACCGCAGCGGAGAACCGTCCAGGTCTGAATCAGACCATGTGCCTCGCCCGTGGGCCTCCACCTCGATCAAGACGCCGGTGGGAAATGCGAGCACCTGCCGGACAACCACGACTCCGCGTCCGGAGCGGGCCATGACGACGGGGCCGAGTGCTTGCCCGCCGACCATCTGCGGCGGCATACGCCAACGCACCGCGTGACCTCCAAGTGTCTCGGACATGCCAGGAGGCTATATGTGCTGGGCCGTTGGCTGCCAACGTATTGCCGGCAACCCCTCCGGTTGCGTCCTGAGAAGTGGTGTACGGACTCCCACCTGATCCGGGTGTTTGGCCCGGCGTCGGAGTGAGGGTCCGGATACAAGAAACGGCCACCGGCTGATCTTCGAGATGTCGAGTCACGAAGGAGATCAGCACGATGACCGCACCTGACAGTCTGCCCCTGCATGCCCTCGCCGGGGAGAACCTCGCCGGGGCGAGTCCCGATCTGCTGCGCGCGATGATCAAGACATTCGCCGACGCGCTCATGTCCGCCGAGGCCGACGCGCTCTGCAACGCCGAATACGGGCAGGTCAGCGACGCGAGAGTCAACCACCGCAACGGCTACCGCCCGCGCGAGTGGGACACGAGGGCCGGGACCGTCGAGCTTGCTGTTCCCAAGCTGAGGCAGGGCAGTTGCTTTCCGCACTGGCTTCTCGAGCGTCGCCGCCGGGCCGAACAGGCTCTGATCTCGGTGGTCGCCACCGCCTACCTGCTCGGTGTCTCCACCCGCCGAGTGGAGAAGCTCGCCGAGTCCCTCGGAGTGACGCAGCTGTCGAAGTCCCAGGTCAGTGCGATGGCCAAGCACCTGGAAGAGCAGGTCACCGCCTTCCGTAACCGTCCCCTGGACGCCGGCCCGTACTCGTTCGTCTGGGTCGACGCGCTCACCCAGAAGGTCCGCGAGGGCGGTCGCATCGTCAATGTTCATGCGCTGATCGCGGTCGGTGTCAACGCCGACGGGCACCGCGAGATCCTCGGCCTGGACGTGGCCACCGCTGAGGACGGCGCCGGCTGGCTGGCCTTCCTGCGTTCCCTGATCGCCCGCGGCCTGTCCGGCGTCCAGCTCGTCATCTCCGACGCACACGCCGGCCTCGTCGACGCGATCGGTGCGGTGCTGCCCGGCGCCTCGTGGCAGCGATGCCGCACCCACTACGCGAGGAACTTGCTGAGCCAGGTCCCGAAGTCGGCCCAGCCCTGGGTGGCCACGCTGCTGCGGACGGTCTTCGAACAGCCCGACACCGACGCGGTCCAAGCACAGATGCGGCACGTCCTGGACGCGCTGGGGGCCAAGTTCCCCAAGGCCGCAGCCCACTTGGACGCCGCCCAGCACGACGTGCTGGCCTTCACAGCCTTCCCGCGGGAGATCTGGCGGCAGATCTGGTCGAACAACCCGCAGGAGCGGCTGAACAAGGAGATCCGCCGCCGCACCGACGTGGTCGGCATCTTCCCCGACCGCACCGCCGTCATCCGGCTCGTCGGCGCCGGTCCTGGCCGAGCAGAACGACGAGTGGCCAGAAGCCCGCCGCTACATGGGCCTCGACCTGCTCGCGAAGGCCCGCCTCCACCCGATCGAGTCACAAACCGACGACACCGCCCTGCCCACCGAACTCACCGCATAGCCTCAAAGAAGAGATCACCGAGTGGCCGTCGATACACCACTCCAGCGGACGTGACCCACAGTTGTGATGGAGACTGCAGCAGTTCGATCCTCCACAAAGGGAACGGGCGAAGCCAACCATTCGCCATGGCTGACGAAAACGCTCTATACGAGGCCCTCATCCTGGAGCGGTACAGCCGCACCCTCGATGGACTCCTCCAGGAACAGACCCGGCGCCTCCTGCCCGAACTCCCCAAGGAACAGCGGCGCAGCCTCCGGATTCCGCCCGTCCCCGTCACGCAGCAGCCCAAGCCAGACCCGGACGCCGCCGAGCAATGCGCCGCTTTCCTCGAAGCCACTGACCCGCGCCCGCGTCGGAGTGCCACGTGGCCGAGGAGCAGTTCCGCCGCCACGTCCGCACGATCGCTGCACGGCGCGACTGGCTCATTCGCCGCCTGCGGCTACGACACCGCCCTCTGGCAGCCCAAGGACTTCGACCGCATCGTCGCAGTCCTCGCCTCCGACGGGCCCCGTGCCCAACTGCCCCGCAACTTCCGAAAGGAATCCCCACCGGTGTGCACGACCGCAATATGCAGCGCTCCAAGACTCCCCCGATGCCCGGATCGATCTGGTGCAACGCCTGCGACAGTTGGTTCAACCTCATCACCAACACCTGCCGCTGCAACAACTGCTGACGAGCTCCGCGACGTACACGGCGTTCGGCGTCACGTTCGTCTGCGCCGTCTTAGCGCCGCCCTGGTAGCGGCGGGCAGGGACACCAGGGATACCTTCTCGTAGCGCACCGTGAGCCCGCCCAGGATCGCTTTCTGGTGGGCCGACGTTGTCTGAACCTTGTTGGAGAGCGCACGGAAGGCGGCTTTCGGGTTCGGAGAGCCGTTGACGTGCTTCACCGGCGCCTGCGTCGCCACCATCGATGACACGGGGGCGGCGCTCGTGGTGTCCGAGTGCGCGGTGGCACTGGCGGGCACCGCCGTGGCCCCTACGCCGACGACGCCTGCGGTGGCCAGACCGAGCGCGGCGGCGCTGCTTGCGAGGCGCTTCCTGAGTTTCATTCCGTTCCCCTCCCTCTCCCGCTCGGCGGGAGCTGCTGCCCGGCCTGGTGCCGGGCGGGCACAACGGAAGCTACGGCGTCGAAGGGTGGCACGAAGGGTAACATTGCACTGCGAAGGGGGCGTTCCGGTGTCGAACCGCACAGTAGATCTGGTGTGCTGCTTCGCTGGCTGGGCACCCGCGCCGGGGGCGACGTCCTTCTCATGGACTCCTCGGGTGCCGTGGCCTCCCCGCCGCTGGGTGGGATGCGTACGGCCAGGGCGGTTGCAGTGCGGACGAACTGCTTGGACACTTTCACACGAGTCCCCACTCGTGGCCGGCTATCGGTGGGCGGTCGAACTGTCACCGGAGGATCTCGCCGATGAGGTGCAGCGACCGTGGCGGAAGCGGATGACCGACTTCTGGCAGCTGAGCTTTCACCACAAGCGCGGCAACCACGGCTTCGACGATCTGTTCCTGGACGATGAGGCGCTGCTGCAGTAGTGGACGGAGCGGCTCGATGAGGTCCAGGCAGCTATGGCGGGATGATCCTGGCGGCCACGAATTCGGGCAGGCATCGTTCCGTCTGCGGCCGAGTACCTGTTGCGGGTGCCGGTGAACCGGCATGCGACTGCTGCCCCACCAGCCCACCGAGGTGCCCGTCCGTCCGGTCGGGCACCTCGGCTCACAGAGGAACAGAACTACTTGGTCACCCGGATCTGCTGGAGTGGCGGCTGGTCCAGCTGCAGGTCAGCAGAGGTTCCATCACCGGACTTCGTCACTACCGACCAAGACGCCGGTGCCTCACCCTCGAAGTGCCACAGACCGGACTTCGCCGACGACGCGAAGGTGATCTGCGCCAGCTGGTGGTTCCACACCCCCGACGGCACCATCACTCCGCGCCCGGGAACGTCCCAGATCTGATTCGAGTTGCGGTCCATCCGTTCATCCGAGGGCACCCACCGCTTCTTCGCCGAGTCGTACCAGGTCACCGTCACACCTGGCGCCGACTCCCCGCGAGCGTTCACACCCGCTGGGTTCCAGAAGTGCAGCCCGTACGAGTGGACCTCGACGTAGTACGGGGAGCTTTGACGAAACCACAGCTCCACTGTGATCGTCTGCCCACGGTGCACACTCTTCGGCACTCCGGTCACTCGCCCGAAGTGCAACTTCCCCGCATACCCCGCCGCGTTCGCCGACCCTGCCCCAAGCGCCACCAGCACGGCCCCGGCAGCCACACCAGCCGCAAGCCGCCGCAACGACACCCTCATCCCCAGCCCCCTCCAGCAGCAATGATCGAACGCGGATCGTACACCGCCCCAGATGGGCAGGTGGTGACTCGTGAGTACGGGGGCTCATCGGCCGACCTACGTGACGCCGCTGGCAAGTTGCCCCAGATTGTTCTGGATTCTCTGGCCTGCCGGAGTAGGTGCGATCAGGGCGCCCAGCGCCAAGACGATGACGACGGTCAGCTTCTCGTCGACCTCGTACGATCAAGAAGGGTGCCGAGTTGCCGGGGAGTGATCGCCGATGTCGGTGCCGCCGAGCGCCGAACCATCAGCCAGATCGAGGCCAGCTTGGCTTGGCTGCACGGCAGTTCCGCACAGCTCAGGAACATCTCGCACCATGGCGTATCGCAGTGGCGGGCGGTACTGGAACTCGATGAAATCCAGACGACTTCCATGGCGGTGATCGCACAGCACAAAACCCGGGCCGATGGTCAAGCACGCGCTCGAAGCCTTCGGTCCTGACGTCTCACGCACCTCGCGGCGCTCACGAAGACGCGCTCGTGCCGGTTCGCCAGTGCTGCCGTCTACGTGGATGCGGGCGGCCAGTCGTACACGTTCGCGGACGACACGCGTAGCGCGGGGACCCTTGCGCCCGTGCCGGACCGAGAAGATGGGCCTCGATGGTGGCCGGATCTGTGGTCGATCTTCATTCCAGATGGCGCGTCAACGACGCTTGCTGCTCTCCCTGCGGAAGAGCAGAATCGCATCTTCAATGAGTGGAAAAGAGGTTCGGCCGGGTAGGGAGCGATAGCATCTGCTCTGCCCCGCAACTGACCGATCAGCAGTCACGTGCTCTGCCGGAGCGGTGCGACCTGGGTGGTGCGGCAGAGAACAGCGGCGCAATCAGATTATCTTATTCACTACTAAAAATCTGAGGCCCTCTTCCCTTGCCATGGGCAGTTCGCTATCAAAGAGAAGTAGCAAGCCGGGGTTACGCCCAGACGAAGCCTTTTCACCGGTGGTGAGCTGACCGACCGTCGCCTTGGTGGGCACACAAGAGCGTCCGGTGTCCCCTCCCCGCGTCGAATATGCGCAGGGAAGACAGCCCTCCACGGAACCCATCGACGCAGGACTCACGGCCGGGCCCCGCGCGTGACGACCTGCCGCTTGTGCCACGCGTCAGAGCCGCACGGACACGCACACCAATGGAGGCTGGCAATGCCGACCGTGACGCAGCTCTACCTCGCGCCCGCCTACGCAATCGCCGGAAACGAGGTCGCGGCCACTCTGAAGGTCCGCTCCACCGTGAGCTTCACCGCCCAGACGCTGACCGTAGCAGTACGCGACGCGTTCGGGCACAACCTGGACTTCATCGGTGTGCACAACGTGACCATCACCCCGGCCGGCTACACACTGACGACCCCGTCGAAGACCTTCTACCCCGGGGAATACACGATCTTCGGGGCCTACCAGCTGGGCGGTGTGTGGTACAGCCTGCCCTCGGTTCTGATGATCGTCGGCGAGGCCCATGGCGGCGGGAGCGGTCCCACCGAGGGAAAGAGCGTGGTGTGGGCCGAACACTTCGAACACCCGCTCTCCCGCGACCGATGGAACAGCGCCGGCACCAGTGCCTATCAGTACTACACCCATAATCCGAACGACGACAAACTCGATTGGATCCACGCCGACAAAGTCACGGTCGCGAACAACATCGTGACGTTCACCGCCGTTCCCGGGAACGAAACGCTGGAGAACGGCAAGAAGGCGTGGAACACCGGACTGATCACCACCGAGGGAACCCTCGAGGCGTTCGAGGTCCGGGCGAACGACTACGTCGAGACCCTGGTCCAGATGCCGGCCGAACTCGGAGCCTGGCCCGCGCTGTGGACGTGGCGGGACGGGGACAACGAGGTGGACAACTTCGAGTACCACCCGGACAACCCCAATCTGCTGGAGTTCACCAACCACGTTCGCTTCGGGCAGGACTACTACACCAACGCCCAAGCCGTGGCCCCCCTGGTATGGGTGACCATCGGCACGCTCTACGGCGCGACGTCGGTGGACTGGTACATCAACGGCACGAGGGTCTTCTCCGACGGGACCGGCGTTCCGGCGAGTTGGACGGCGTTCCTGATCCTCAACCTGTCGGTCTGCGCCGGCGCGTTCCACCCCACCCCGATACCCCCCGGCCCGCTGGTCTTCCGAGCCGACTACATCCAGGTCTGGCGCTGAGACTGACGCAGAGCAGGAGACCACGCCGCGAGAGAAGCCCGCGAACGGAGGAGGAGAGACGATGCCGGCAGTCACACAGGACTACCTGGGACCTGCCTACGCCACGGCCGGCGAGGCGTTCTCGGCGGTGTTGGAGGTCTCCGCCGACACCGCGCTCACCGTGCAGACGCTCACGGTGGCCGTGCGCGACAGTGCCGGGAACAACCAGGACTTCCACGGCGCGCACAACGTGGTGATCACTCAGGCCGGGTACACGCTGACCACCGCGGCGAAGAGTTTCAACGCCGGCACCTACACGATATTCGGGGCCTACCAGGAGGGCGGCATCTGGTACAACCTCCCGTCGGCGATCATGGTCATCGGCTCACCCTGAAAGCCCAGCGGAGCCGGAGAGCGCCCGCCGTGAGTCCTCGGATCGACGGTGCAGACCGGACGTGGCCCAAGGGACTGGAGGACGAGCCGGGCATCCCGGCCACCGGCGTCACCAACATGCTGCGCGGTGTCACTCAGACCTGGGCCGCCTGGCCCCACGGCGTCGGCGTACCCGGGACCACTGGCACATCCGGCCGGCCAGACAGCTGCTGCCCGAACAATGCCCCGAGCCGTGTCAGGGTCCTTGCCGTCATCGGTGTCCGCCCAGTGAGGCACCACCCCTGGGCGGCCTCCGTGCTTTCTCAGGGCTGCAGCAGCCTCGGGCACCGGCTGCCAAGAGCCGGGCGAACTGCCAGGCCATGCCCGAGGCTCCAGCTGCTCGGCCTGCTCACCAGCAGCTTCTCCCCCTCGCATAGACGAACGGCCACCGGCTGATCTTCGAGGTGTCGAAGCTCGAAGGAGATCAGCACGATGACCGCACCTGACAGTCTGCCTCTGCACGCCCTCGCCGAGGACAATCTCGCCGCGGCGAGTCCCGATCTGCTGCGCGCGATGGTCAAGACGTTCGCCGACGCGCTCATGTCCGCGGAGGCCGACGCTCTCTGCAATGCAGAGTACGGGCAGGTCGCGACGAGCGAGTCGACCACCGCAACGGCTACCGCCGGCGCGAGTGGGACACCCGCGCCGGCACTGTCGAACTGGCCATCCCCAAGCTGTGTCAGGGCAGTTACTTCCCGCACTGGCTGCTGGAGCGACGCCGGCGGGCCGAGCAGGCCCTGATCTCGGTGGTGGCCACCGCCTATCTGCTCGGCGTCTCCACCCGCAGAGTCGAGAAGCTCGCCGAGTCCCCCGGCGTCACCCAGCTGTCGAAGTCCCAGGTCAGCGCAATGGCCAAACACCTCGACGAGCAGGTCACCGCCTTCCGTAACCGGCCCCTGGACGCCGGGCCGTATGCGTTTGTCTGGGTCGACGCGCTGACCCAGAAGGTCCGCGAGGGCGGCCGCATCATCAACGTCCACGCGCTGATCGCGGTCGGCGTCAACGCCGACGGGCACCGCGAGATCCTCGGCCTCGACGTCGCCACCGCCGAGGACGGCGCCGGCTGGCTCGCCTTCCTGCGCTCCCTGACTGCCCGCGGCCTGTCCGGCGTCCAACTGGTCATCTCCGACGCCCACACCGGCCTGGTGAACGCGATCGGAGCAGTCCTGCCCGGCGCCTCCTGGCAGCGATGCCGCACGCATTACGCCCGGAGTGGCTCGGTGGCCAGGGTGGCGCAGACGACGTCCGCCTTGCCGATCGCATCGCGCCCAGGGACTCGACCCGTTCGACGTCGTATCCCCGCTCGCGCAGGCGTCTGACGGAGGCGTGGCGCGAGGTGGGGCGTGGTGACCATATGCCCGTCCAGGAGTACGTTCCGCTCCGTCGCAGCGCCGCGATGTGCGCCTGCCCCTCTGTTGCCTGCGTTTACGGTCATCACGGCCTCGGGGAGCGGTTCCCGGACGTACTCCGTGAAGGGTAGGTCCAGGTCCAGGTTGATGTCTTGTCGGTGCCGAATGCTCGGTCGCTGCCTGGGTGTCGGCCGACCGAGCCAGGAACACTGCGGTTCCGATGCCGCGAGTGCTGCCCGGTGAGCGTGGTCGGCCTGCCCGGACTCGCAGTGAGCGAACTCGCGGTTGCTCGGGGACGCCGGCAGCGTGGCCGCCGGATGGCTCGAAGTATGTGAAGCCGAGCAGCGGCCAACAATGGCCCCACCGCGGCACCCGACGCAGGGGTTCATCCGAGTCAAAAATTCGACTACGGTCGCAGACATGGTCGGCCGCCCCCGCAACGCCGTGGTCCTCACCGAGGACGAACGGGCCGCACTGCTGCGGTGGACCCGCAGTCGCACCTGCTCACAGGCCCGGGCCCGGCGCGCGCAGATCGTGCTGGCGTGCGCGGAGGAACCCACCAACAGCGACGTGGCCAGGCGCCTGGGCGTCTCCCGCGACATGGTCGGAAAGTGGCGCGCCCGCTTCCTCGCCGAACGACTGGCCGGCCTGGACGAGCAACCGCGTCCAGGCCGGCCTCCCACGGCCGACGACGACACCGTCGCCCACGTCCTCGTCCGCACCCTGACCCCGCCCCCGCCTGGGGCCAGGCAGACCTGGTCGACCCGTTCCATGGCGGCCGAGACCGGCCTGAGCCAGAGCACGGTGAACCGCATCTGGCGCACCTACGGCATCCAGCGGGAGGACCGCGCCACGGTCGGGCCGCGCCGGGCGTGGTCCCTGCCGGACCAGGCGGAGGAGGCGGTCGGTCTGTTCATCGCCCCGCCCCTGTGCGTCCTCGCGGTGACGGCTCGGGCGGTCCGCCGGGGGCATCGCAGGGCCGCACGCACCTCTGCGACGCCGCCGGCGGACCGGCTGTTCGGCCACGACCAGGAGGCGTCCCATGTGCTGGCCGTGGCCTGTGCCTTCGCTGCCCTGCGGGGCAAACAGCACGGTGCGAACGCGCCCGGGACGGACCACTCCACGCTCAGCGTGTTCCTGGAGCAGGTGCGGTCGGTGGCGGCGGCTGGAGCACGGGTTCACTTGTTGGCGTACGGCGTACCGGCTCAGACCCGCGCGGCCCTCGACGGATCGGGTACGGCCGTGTCCCCGCGGCCGCGCTGGCACCACGCGCCCAGCCCCGAGGAGTGGACCATGGAGACCCGGCGTCTGCTCGCCACCCATGCCCAGTTCCCTCGTGAGGTCACATCCGGCTTGCCCCGCCTCCGAGACGCCCTCCTCACCTGGTCCAGTACCTGGACCCCGTCCGGAGCCGCCTTCACTCGCATCGCCGCCCCCCGCCCGTCGTACGACAGCCCGGCCATCTGCGGCCCTGACAACGACTCGAACGCCCAGGATGTGCGCGCCCGCGACCATCACGCCCTGCCCAGGGCGGCGCAGATCGCCTCCCCGGACGTCCCACCCGGCGCCCTTGTCACCGCCGACCCCGTCGTCGGTCTGCTGCGCGAAGCCCTCCTCACCGGCGGCTACCGGCCAGGTGACCGCGTCCGGGAGGCCCCGCTCGCCCTCCGCCTCGGCCTGTCACGCCGGGGGGTACGCGCGGGCCTGCATGTTCTGGCGGAGGAGGGCATGCTCGACCTGTTGCCCGGCGGAGCTACCGCGGTGCCTGCCGTTACGGCGAAGGACGTGCTCGACCTCTACGCCCTGCGCGCCAGCCTCGGCGCGCTGCTCATGCGCCGCATCGCCGTGCTCGGCCGCGAGAACCTCGCCCCGGCCTCGGCGGCCCTGGCCGAGGTCCGCGCCGCCGCCAGGGACAACGACCATCTCCGCATCCGTGAAGACGACTTGAGGTACCAGAACGCCCTCGCCCGCATCGCGGACCTGCCACAGGCCGCAACCACCTTCGAACGCCTCACGGCCCGGCTGCGCATGTTCGTCACGGTTCTGGACATGGACTACAGCCAGGCCTGCGACACCATCGCCCATGAGGACGCGGCCGTCCACGACGCGTTGTGCAACGCCGACGGGAACGAGGCGGCCAGGCTGTGGCGGGTGAAGATCGAGCGCTGTGTCCGCTTCATGATCGCCCAGCTCCCGGAGGACGACGCCGCGCCGCACCTGTGGACCAGCTTGGCGGGCAGGCCCCGTATGCGCCCGGGGGACTCGCGGGGCGCGACGCACTGACGCGGAGGACGAGCGTCGTCCGTACGTCCGCTCACTGGGTCGGCGACCGCCCGCCGTACACGCGGCGCGGTCGGGGGAGGCGGACCTTCGCCGGCCGCGGGACAGCGCCGCTTCCGTCCGTCCGTGAAGCGGATACCGTCCGGAGAGGCCTCGAACTCGGCGGCATCGTCCGCACCGGCGCAGGTCACCGACCGGACCTCGCTGTCCTACGGGCGTGGCCTCTGCGTCCTACGGGCGTGGCCTCTGCAGATGAGCGTGCGTCAGATGACGCTGCGGATCGCCGCCTCGAACCCTTCCACGTGTCCTGTGGCAAGGGCGGCAGCCTTCTCCGCGTCGCCGTCGATGATGGCCCGCAGCAGGTGCCTGTGCTCGTGCACGTGGCCCGCCAGGCCCGGCAGCCGGTCGAGGAACAGGCACCAGATGCGCGTGGCAAGGTTGTCGTACCTGATCAGGGTGTCCTCGAGGTAGGGATTCCGGGCCGCCGCGTAGATGGCGCGGTGCACGGTCATGTCGAGCCGGATGAGGTCCGTGTCCCCATCGGATGCGTCTGCCAGTTGTGCCAGCAATCGGTCGAGGCCGGCTCGCTCGCCCTCGCCGGCGCGCTCGGCTGCCAGGCCCGCAGCGAGCGGTTCGAGCTGCTTGCGGACCTCTGAGATGTGTCCGAGATCGGCGATCTGCACCTCGGTGGCGAAGGTTCCGCGCCGGGGATAGGCGACGATGAGGCGCTCATGCTCCAGCCGCTTGAGGGCCTCCCGGACCGGAGTGCGCCCGAAACCGAGTTCCGCGGCGATCCGCTCGTCATTGACGGGCTCACCGGGGCGGATCTGGAGGGTCACCAGACGGTCCGAGATGGAGCGATAAGCCTGGTCGGCCAGCGTTCCATCACCCTGACCAGCGACGGTCGACACACTCACCGCGCAGCCCTCCCTTGACGCGACCCGATCCGTCCTCGTAGCGTATCGCAACAGCGGATTGATATATCAGTCGACTTTCAGTCGCTCACCAGGGAGTTTCATGACTTCCCACATCCCCGCCCAGCGAGTGGCCCGATCCGCGGTTCTCGGCGCTCGGCTCGGTGACTTCGACCCGGAGATCGCCACGGCCATCGAGGCGGAGCCGGCCCGGCAGCGCGGCACCCTGGAGATGATCGCGAGCGAGAACCTCGCACCGCTCGCCGTCATGCAGGCCCAGGGATCGGTGCTGACCAACAAGTACGCCGAGGGCTACCCCGGACGCCGCTACTACGGCGGCTGTGAGCACGTCGACGCCATCGAGCAGCTCGCCATCGACCGCGTCAAGGAACTGTTCGGCGCCGAAGCCGCCAACGTGCAGCCCCACTCCGGTGCGCAGGCCAACGCCGCCGTCATGGCCGCCCTGCTGCAGCCCGGCGACACGATCCTGGGGCTGGACCTGGCCCACGGCGGCCACCTCACCCACGGCATGCGGCTCAATTTCTCCGGGCGCCTGTACAAAGTGGCGGCCTATCAGGTCAGCGAGCACGATGACCGCATCGACATGGAGCAGGTCCGCAAGCTCGCCCACGAGCACCGGCCGAAGCTGATCGTGGCCGGCTGGTCGGCCTACCCCCGCCGGCTCGACTTCGCGGAGTTCCGTCGCGTCGCGGACGAGGTCGGCGCGTGCCTGATGGTCGACATGGCCCACTTCGCAGGCCTGGTCGCCGCCGGGCTGCACCCCTCTCCCGTACCGCACGCGCACGTGGTGACCACCACCACGCACAAAAGGCTCGGCGGCCCCCGCGGCGGTGTCATCCTGTCCACCGCCGAACTCGCCAAGAAGATCAACTCCTCGGTCTCCCCCGGCCAGCAGGGCAACGCGGTGGCCTCCCTCAAGGCCATCACCGCGGCACGGATGGCCATACACGGTGACGGCACCCACCACGTCTGCCTCGACCAGGCGATCAAGACCATGCGGGAGACCGGAGCCGACATGAAGGACAAGTACAAGGAGACCGCGCGCGGCGGTCTCGCCCTCAACGTCGTCGAGTGCTGAGGAGCCCCCATGAAGAACGAGTTCGTCCTCACCCTCAGCTGCCCCGAGCGCCCCGGCATCCTCCACGCCGTGACGTCGTTCCTGCTCGGGCACGGATGCGACATCACCGAGCACCAGCAGTTCGACGACGCCGACAACGGCATCGTGTTCCTGCGCACCAGCTTCGCCACGCCCGACAGCGAGGTGACCCTGGACCGGCTGCGGGACACCTTCGCGCCCGTGGCCACCGAGTTCGGGATGGAATGGCAGCTCCGGAATGCCGCGCTCAAGCCGCGCGTGCTGGTGATGGTGTCCAAGTTCGACCACTGTCTGGCCGACCTGCTCTACCGCTGGCGCAGCAACGCTCTGGACGCCGAGATCGTCCTGGTGGCCTCCAACCATCCTGACCTGGAGCCACTGGTGGCGGCCGAGGGAGTGCCGTTCGAGCACATCCCGGTCACGGCCGACACCAAGCCGCAGGCCGAAGCCCAGCTGCTGGCCCTGGTCGAGGAACACCACATCGACCTCGTCGTCCTCGCCCGCTACATGCAGGTGCTCTCGGACGACCTGTGCAAGCGACTGGAAGGCCGGGCCATCAACATCCACCACTCCTTCCTGCCGAGCTTCGCCGGAGCCAAGCCGTACCACCAGGCCCACCGCCGCGGAGTGAAACTCGTCGGCGCCACCGCCCACTACGTCACCGCCGATCTGGACGAGGGACCGATCATCGAGCAGGAGATCATCCGCGTCGATCACCGTGCCGGCCCCGACCAACTCGTCACCGTCGGCCGCGACGCCGAGCGCCTGGCGCTGGCCCGCGCCGTCAACTGGCACTGCCAGGGCCGCGTCCTGATCCACGGCAACCGAACCGTGGTCTTCAGCTGACCCTGGCAGCGGAGCCGACGTTGTGCCTGTGTCTCCGTAGCCCAGCTCGACGGACAACTTGTCCGCTCACAAAGGCGCCGACATCAGCCGCCGGGCACAGAAGAACAAGGCCCTCACGCCTATCTGCCCTGGCGCAACGCCGACGCCCGCCATCGTGACGTCCTGGCTGCCGAACGAGCATCGTGCCCGCATCCGCAGCGAGAAAGGCATCCGCTGGGGCAGTCGCCCCCTCGCCGCGGCGGCCTGAACGCAACCCGGCGAACCTATGCGGTCAGAGCACTTCTCAGACATCGATCCTGGACCGGTCGAGCGTGGCGGCGGAGCTGGTGATGAACTCCTTACGGGGAGCTACGTCGTTGCCCATCAGCAGGTCGAATACGCCTTCCGCGGCTTCCAGATCGGTGAGGTTGATGCGACGCAGGGTGCGGTGGCGCGGGTCCATCGTGGTCTCGGCCAGCTGGTCCGCGTCCATCTCGCCCAGACCCTTGTAGCGCTGGACCGAGTCCTTGTACCGGATGCCCTTGCTCTGGAACTCCATGAGCTTGTCGCGCAGTTCGCGGTCCGAGTACGTGTAGACGTACCTCTCCTGGCCCTTCCTGGGTTGAACGAGCTCGATGCGGTGCAGGGGCGGCACCGCGGCGAAGACCCGGCCGGCCTCGACCATGGGCCGCATGTAGCGGTGGAACAGCGTCAGGAGCAGCGTCCGGATGTGGGAGCCGTCCACATCGGCGTCGGTCATCATGATGATCTTGCCGTAGCGGGCCGTGTCGATGTCGAAGGTGCGGCCCGACCCGGCTCCTATGACCTGGATGATCGCACCGCACTCGGCGTTCTTCAGCATGTCCGACACGGACGACCGCTGCACGTTGAGGATCTTGCCGCGGATCGGCAGCAGGGCCTGGAACTCTGAGTTCCGGGCCAGCTTGGCCGTACCGAGCGCGGAGTCGCCCTCGACGATGAACAGCTCGCTGCGGTCGACGTCGTCGCTGCGGCAGTCGGCGAGCTTGGCCGGCAGGGACGAGGACTCCAGGGCCGACTTGCGGCGCTGCGCGTCCTTGTGCTGGCGGGCGGCGATGCGGGTGCGGGCCGCGGCGACGGCCTTCTCCATGACCACGCGGGCCTGCTGGGCCGCGTCGCGCTTGGTGGAGGTCAGGAACGCCTTGAGTTCTTTGCTGATCACGTTGTTCACGATGCGGCGGGCCGCCGAGGTGCCGAGGACCTCCTTGGTCTGGCCCTCGAACTGCGGCTCGGCCAGGCGCACGGTCACGACGGCGGTGAGGCCCTCCAGGGCGTCGTCCTTGGCGATGTCGTCCTCGGCGACGCGCAACAGCTTCTTGGCGCGCAGCACCTCGTTGAGCGTCTTGCCGACGGCCTGTTCGAAGCCAGCGACGTGGGTGCCGCCCTTGGGGGTGGCGATGATGTTGACGAAGGACCGCACCGTGGTGTCGTATCCGGTGCCCCAGCGCAGCGCGACGTCCACGCCGAGCTCTCGGGTGACCTCCGTGGGCGTCATCTGGCCGTGCTCGTCCAGGACCGGGACCGTCTCCTTGAAGGTGCCCTGTCCGCTGAAGCGGAGGATGTCGCAGACCGGCGTGTCGCTCGCCAGGAACTCGCAGAACTCGCTGATGCCGCCGTCGAAACGGAAGGACTCCTCGCCCTTGCTGCCGCCCTCGCCGAGGCCGAACTCGTCGCGCACGACGATGGTCAGGCCGGGCACCAGGAAGGCCGTCTGGCGGGCACGCTGGTGCAGGTTCTCCAGAGAGAGCTTGGCGTCCTTGAGGAAGCTCTGGCGGTCGGCCCAGTAGCGCACGCGCGTGCCGGTCCGCGACTTGGGGATTTTGGTGGTCTGGCGCAGTCCCTGGGCGGGGGTGAAAGGGGCGTCGGGTCCGGGGCCGGTGTACGTGCCGGGTGTGCCGCGGCGGAAGCTGATGGCGTGAGTGCGGCCGTGGCGGTCGACCTCGACGTCCAGCCGGGCGGACAGCGCGTTGACCACGGAGGCGCCGACGCCGTGCAGGCCGCCGGAGGCGGCGTAGGAGCCGCCGCCGAATTTTCCGCCGGCGTGGAGTTTGGTGTAGGCGATCTCGACTCCGGACAGGCCGGTGCGGGGTTCGGTGTCCACGGGGATGCCGCGGCCGTTGTCGGTGACTTCCACGGAGCCGTCGTCGTGGAGGATGACCTCGATGTAGTCGCAGGCGCCGGCCAGGGCCTCGTCGACGGCGTTGTCGATGATCTCCCACAGGCAGTGCATCAAGCCGCGGCTGTCGCTGGATCCGATGTACATGCCGGGGCGTTTGCGTACGGCTTCGAGTCCTTCGAGCACCATCAGGTGCCGTGCGGTGTAGTCGGAGCCGTCCTGAGGGCGGCTGCCGGCGGCCGGGGCGGGGAGTGTACTCACGCAGTGCTCTCCTGGGCAACAGAGGGTAGTGGCGGGGCTTCTGGTCACGCGTCCGAGAGGGCGGGAGCAGTGCCCAGGGTCAGATGTCGAGGAAGCGGACGTCCTTGGCGTTGCGCTGGATGAAGTGGCGGCGGGCTTCGACGTCCTCACCCATCAGGACGGAGAAGAGATCGTCGGCGACGGCCGCGTCATCGAGGGTGACCTGGCCCAGGACCCGGTGGTCGGGGTCCATGGTGGTGACGCGCAGTTCCTCGGCGTTCATCTCGCCCAGGCCCTTGAAGCGCTGGATGGAGTCGTCCTTGATCCGGCGGCCGTCCTGCCGGCCCCGTTCCAGGAGCACGTCGCGTTCGCGATCGGAGTAGGCGTATTCGACGTGGTCCCGGCCCCACTTGATCTTGTACAGCGGGGGGCGGGAGAGGTAGACGTGACCCTCCTCGACCAGTGGCCGCATGAAGCGGAACAGGAAGGTCAGCAGCAGGGTGTTGATGTGCTGGCCGTCGACATCGGCGTCCGCCATCAAAATGATCTTGTGGTAGCGGAGCTTGGCGATGTCGAAGTCCTCGTGCACGCCCGTGCCGAACGCGGAGATGAGCGCCTGGATCTCCTGGTTGTGCAGAATTTTGTCGATCCGGGCCTTCTCCACGTTGAGGATCTTGCCGCGGATCGGGAGGATCGCCTGGTACTGCGGGTTGCGGCCGGACTTGGCCGAGCCGCCGGCGGAGTCTCCTTCAACGACGAAGATCTCCGACATCGCCGGGTCGTTCGACTGACAGTCGGACAGCTTGCCCGGTAGCGCCGCCGTTTCCAGCAGGCCCTTGCGGCGGGTCAGGTCGCGCGCCTTGCGGGCCGCGACCCGGGCCGTGGCCGCCTGGATGGCCTTGCGCACGATGTCCGCGGCCTCGTTCGGGTTGCGGTCGAACCAGTCGGTCAGATGCTCGTGGACGATCTTCTGAACGAAGGTGCGCGCCTCGGTGTTGCCGAGTTTGGTCTTCGTCTGGCCCTCGAACTGCGGCTCGCCGAGCTTGACCGAGATGATCGCGGTCAGGCCCTCGCGGACGTCCTCGCCGGAGAGGTTCGCGTCCTTCTCCCGCAGCAGCTTCTTCTCCCGCGCGTAGCGGTTGACCACGGTGGTCAGGGCCGTACGGAAGCCCTCCTCATGGGTGCCGCCCTCATGGGTGTGGATCCCGTTGGCGTAGGAGTACACGCTGTCGGTGTACTGGCCGTTCCACTGCAGGGCGACCTCGGCCGACAGCAGCCGTTCCGTGTCCTCTGCGGCGATAGTGATGACCGAGGGATGGGCCGGTTCGCCCTTGCGGGAATTGAGGTAGGCGACGAAGTCGGTGATGCCGCCGTCGTAGCGGTAGGAGACCGTCTTCGCTGCCGGGTCCGAGTCGGCCTCGTCGGCCGCGGCCGTCGCGCGCGCGGAGGGCCGTTCGTCCGTGAGCGTCAGGGTGAGCCCGCGGTTGAGGAAGGCCATCTCCTGGAAACGCCTGGCCAGCGTCTCGAAGGAGTATTCGGTGGTCTCGAAGATGTCGCCGTCTGCCCAGAACGTCAGCGAGGTGCCTGTCCTGGAGGTGGCCTCGTGGCGGGCCAGCGGAGCGGTGGGAGCGCCGTCCCTGTAGTCCTGCGTCCACCGGTAGCCGTCGGTCCAGATCTCCGCCGAAAGCCGGGTCGACAGGGCGTTGACCACCGACAGACCCACACCGTGCAGACCGCCGGAGACCGCATACCCGCCGCCCCCGAACTTCCCGCCCGCGTGCAGCACGGTCAGCACCACCTCGACGGCCGGCCGCTTCTCCACCGGGTGCGTCCCCACCGGGATGCCGCGGCCATTGTCGACCACCCGCACCCCGCCGTCGGCCAGGATCGTCACGTCGATCCGGTCAGCCACCCCCGCGAGTGCCTCGTCCACGGAGTTGTCCACGAGCTCCTGCACCAGGTGATGGAGCCCCCGCTCTCCCGTCGAGCCGATGTACATCCCGGGCCGCTTGCGTACGGCGTCCAGGCCGTCCAGAACAGTGATCGCGTTGGCGTCATACGACGCCGCCCCCACGTGGCCGGGCTGCTGGGATCCGGGGGTATCGGTGGCGGTGCGAGTGTCGTAAGTGGTCACAGATGCTCTCTTTCGGGCATAACAGACCCCGCTCCCGCACCACGGTGCGGGAGCGGCCGGACAACTGGCGGAGACAGGGCACGGCAGCCCGAACAGGGTCCCAAGGCTCATGGGCCTCGGGGCCGTCGGCCACCGGGACGCCGCCCAAGATACCGAAGACGCTCCTGACCGACGGGACGAGAACGCCTCCATACGCCGCTGTGCGACTCCCGCACAACAGAAGCCAATCCCCCCTGCCTTGACTTCTTGAAAATGCGTCAGACGAGAACTCACGGGCTTTCTCGGCGCCTTGTCGCATAGCGCCCCGGGCACTTTTTCCGGCGTAACCCTCCGCGGTCGCCAGTCGCGCTGCGTCAGGCCGCCAGCCCCGGCCTCCCGCCGAACCCTGCCCCGGTGGAGGGTGCTGCTGAAGGCGGCATCACGCGTGTACGGTTGCGCTGGTCGATGGTGCTGACGAACTGGTCGGCGTACTCCGTCAGGGGCGGCTGGTGCTTCCGTGGGCTGTCGAGGGGCGGGGTGGTGTCGGGCCTCGGAGCGACCTGCCCCCAGACAGTGGCCCGGTGCGTTGGGGGCAGCGTCCGGGTTGCCAGGCTGATCCGGCGATGGCGCTGGTCGGTTGTGCAGGTGGTGTCGCTGATCCGGTTCGCCAGGAGTTCGATCTTTCGGTCGTTCAGGAACAGGGCGATGGGCAAGCGTTGGTGGCCGGCTCGGCGCTCGGGCCGCGTGTCGGGGACGCCGAGGAAGCGTGCCGCCTCATGGACGCCCATGGCGGACACCATCTGAATGAGCCGGACGACGGCTGCTCGACGCTGCACCGGATACCGGAGGCGTGGGGTGAGGAGGTCGCCGTTGGGAAATTGCAGCCAGTGGTCCGACAGCTTGCGGTAGCTGAGGAAGTTCTCCGCCGGCATGGTCCGGCGCCGTACCCGCATCACGTCCCGTTGCCTTCGGGCCAGTTCGGCGGCCACCGCGCGTAGCCACCCGGCTGCCACCGGCTCGGCCATGGCCACGGCCGGGGGCGCCCTGTCGCTGGCCTCGGTCCCCGCCACCAGACGCGACTTCCACGACCCGCTGCCGCGGCGTGCCGACCCGCGGGTCGGCACGCCGCGGACCATCATCGACGAGTCAACGCCGTTAACGCCTGACAGGCCGCATAGCTGGGCAACAAGCCCGAATCCCGGGCCTCGGAGAGCAAGAGCGCGTCCTGGTCACGGGCGGAGAGCAGCGGGGTCCCGGCGGGCCAGTTGATGGCCAATTCAGGATCGAGCGGGTGCACACCATGCTCGGATGCCGGGTTGTAGGTCTGCGAACACAGATAACACAGCGTGGCCTCGTCTGAGATCGCGCAGAAGCCGTGTCCGATGCCTTCCGAGAGGTAGACGGCACGACGGCTGACATCGTCGAGTCGGGTACCTTCCCAGCGCCCGTAAGTCGACGAGCCGACGCGTAGGTCCACCACCACGTCGAACACCGCGCCGCGCACACACGTCACGTACTTGGCCTGCCCCGGCGGCACATCGGCGAAGTGAATGCCGCGCAGCACGCCGCGAGCGGATACCGACAGATTGGCCTGGGCCAGCCGCAGTGGGCGGCCGACCTCTGCGGCAAACCGGTCGACGCAGTACCAGTCCAGGAAGACCCCGCGCGCATCGGCGTGCTGCCTAGGGGTGATCTCCCAGACACCCTCGATACCGAGCGGGCGCAGTTTCACGACACCTTCAACTCCTTCAACTCCCTCTCGGCGAGCAGGTCGAGGAGATATTGGCCGTAGCCGCTCTTGAGCAATGGGCGGCTGAGTTCCCGCAACTGGTCATTCTCAATGAGGCCGCAGCGCCAGGCGACCTCTTCCACGCAGCCGATCTTGAGGCCCTGTCGTTCTTCAACCACACGCACGTACTCCGATGCCTGGACCAAGGAGGTGAACGTTCCCGTGTCCAGCCAGGCGGTACCCCGGTCGAGTGCGGTCACCCGCAACTGACCCCACCTCAGATACGTTTCGTTGACGGCGGTGATCTCCAGCTCGCCACGCTCACTCGGCACCAGGCCGCGAGCGACCTCCACCACCCGGTTGTCGTAAAAGTACAACCCCGGCACGGCGTACCGCGACTTGGGATCGGCCGGCTTCTCCTCTATGGAGACGGCCATACCGGCCTCGTCGAACTCCACTACTGCGTAGGCTGTGGGGTCGGCGACGACGTAGGCAAAGATCCGCCCCCCGACGGGGTCGCTGTACTCACGCAGCCGAGTCCCCAGGCCCCCGCCATGGAAGATGTTGTCCCCGAGAACCAAGGCCACCGACTGGTCGCCAATGAACTCGGCACCTAGGACAAACGCCTGCGCGATACCCTCGGGCTGCTCTTGGACAGCGTACTCAAGGCGCAGGCCCAGTTGCGAGCCGTCGCCGAGGAGATGGCGGAACTGGCGCTGGTCTTCGGGGCGCGTGATCACCAGTATCTCCCGTATGCCAGCCATCATCAGCGTGGTCAGCGGGTAGTAGATCATCGGCTTGTCGAAGACCGGTATCAACTGCTTGGAAACAGCCCGGGTGACCGGCCACAGCCTGGAGCCGGTACCGCCCGCAAGAAGGATTCCCCGCATCGCGTCCAAGGGACGGACACCGAAATGCACCGGCAGCCCTGTCCCTTCGTCCCCCCTTCCGACCTTCTCGCCACGTGGAACGGGATCACCGCAGCCGACACCGTGGCCACGTCACAACGCCGACTCCGCCGATATCACGCGTGGTTCGGGTATGGGAACAATAAAACGGCCGCCGTTTTCCAGAAACGACTTCTCCTTGCTGATGATCTCCGGCGCGTAGTTCCAGGCCAACAGCAGGTAGTAGTCCGGTACATGGTCGCCTGCCTGTTCCGGTGACCAGATCGGAATTCTGGACCCTGGTAGGATTTTTCCCTGTTTCAGAGCTGTTGTGTCACTACAGAACCGGATCTCCTGATGCCCCAGCCCGCATGCGGCGAGCAGTGCACTGCCTTTAGTTGGTGCGCCGTATCCAGCCACTGACTTGCCCTCTGCCACCACGCCGCATACCAGTTCTCGGATCTGTGCGCGAACTCGTTCCGTACGCTCGGCGAATTTCCGGTATGTTCCCTCCTCTGCGATGCCCTGGCTTCGTTCTTCCGCGAGCATCTCGGCAACAGCGGGCCGCACCTCATAGCCGGCGGTGGTCGGGGCGGCGAAGACCACGATCGAGCCGCCGTGCACATCGGCTGTGTGTACGTCCACGACGCGAAGGCCGTGCGACTCGAACAGCCTGCACAGCGAGCCAAGCGAAAAGTAGGAAAGGTGTTCGTGAAAGATGGTGTCGAACTGATTGTTTGCGAGCAGTTCGACTAGATAGGGAACTTCCACGAAGAACAGGCCATCAGGCGCCAGCAGGGCGGAGACTCCGTTGAGGACTTCGTGAATGTCGTGGATGTGGGCGAAACATTGGCGCCCGTAAACCAGTCGCGCCGGACCATGTCCACTCGCGATCTCCTGGCCGACTTCGGTGATGAAACCAGCAGGAATCGTTTCCACGCCGCGGCCGTTGGCGATGTCGGCGAGATTGCGCGCAGGATCAACGCCAAGCACCCGCATGCCGGCCTGCTGGAACAGCTGCAGGTGAGCGCCGGTGTTACTGCCGAACTCCACGACGAGATCTCCATCGGTCAGACCGATCCACCCGATACACAGTTCGACGAGCTGCCGCATGTGCTGGATGATCGAGCCTGCGTCCGAGGCGACATAACGATAGTGCCCGAAAAGGACATCCGGTTCGATGACATGACGCAGTGTCATCAGCCAGCATTTCCGGCACACGACGACATCCAGCGGGAACAGAGTCTCGCCCCCTGGGGCGTCTTCCTTGCCGAGCAGGTTTCCGGCCAGTGGTGTCGATCCGAACGAGACCACATCAAGCCAATCGTTGTGCCCGCACACCCGGCACTTGTTGATGGGCCGCACGATGTCCTGCAACTCTTCCTCCCCCTCACGGGATGCAAACCGCCGGTCTTGGGCAGTCGATTCCTCACCTGCAAGAACTGCTAACAAAATGGATCTTGGAATCTTGGAATAGGTTGACCAAAGAGCAGGTGTCGCTGACCGGCGGCAGCATCACCCAACTCACGCCGCCGACCGCGGCGCATCCGCTGGGAGATCCGTGACGACATCCACGAAGTGTTCCGCCGCCTGGTTGCGCCATCATCTGCCGGCGTCGCTGGGTGAACCTGTCGCTTTGTCAGGATTCTTGAGCGGCTCCCACCAACCACGGTGAGTGCGGTACCACTCCACTGTCTCCGCCAGCCCCTCCGCGAACGCGACACGAGGTGAGAAACCGAGTTCCGTACGAATTTTGGCGGTTTCCAGGGAATAGCGGAGATCATGCCCCAGCCTGTCCGGAACATGCCGCACCATGTCCCAGCCGACACCACAGGCAGCGAGGATGTGTTCGGCCAGTTCGAGGTTGGTCAACTCGATGCCACCGCCGATGTGGTAAACCTCCCCGGGCCGACCACCGAGGAGCACCAACTGGATGGCGCGGCAGTGGTCCGACACGTGCAGCCACTGACGGCGGTTGCGGCCATCGCCGTACACCGGAACCTGCTGCCCGTCCAGGATATTGGTCGTGAACAGCGGGATCAGCTTTTCCGGATACTGGTACGGACCATAATTGTTGGTGCATCTGGTGACCACTACGTCGAGCCGCCGGGTCCGGTGCCAGGCCAGCGCCAGCAGATCTCCCGCCGCCTTGGCTGCCGCGTACGGTGCGTTCGGGGCTACCGGGGACACCTCGGTCCAGGCGCCCTCGGGAATCGATCCATACACCTCGTCGGTCGAGATGTGAACGAACCGTCCAAGTCGGTGACGGGAGGCTGCTTCCAGCAGCACCTGCGTGCCCAGTGCGTTCGTACGGACAAACGATGCGGCACTGTCGATCGAGCGATCCACATGTGTCTCGGCAGCGAAGTGCACGATCGCGTCGTGTCCGGCCACCACATCGTCTACCAGGCCCCGATCACAGATGTCGCCTTGCACGAACCGGTAATTCGGAAGGTCCGCGATCGGTGCCAGGTTGAGCTCATTGCCGGAATACGTCAACTTGTCCAGAACGGTGATATGAGTTCCCGATGAACCCGGCAGAACGCCACGCAAGGTAGCCCGGACGAACTCCGAGCCGATGAAGCCGGCACCGCCCGTCACCAGAAGTCGCATCCGCGGCATCTCCTTTCTCTTACTCTAGGAATATTACGATTCACCGTCAACCAGAAGGGGAAACGACTGCGTCAGAGCGGTAGCCCAATGCCGAATCGGCGTCAGCCCGACCTCGCGCCAGGCAGCATGCCCCAACACCGTGTACCGGGGCCGCAGTTCGCCACCGGCGACTTGGTCGCTGCGCACCGGGCGGATGCGTCCGGGATCCGCACCGAGCAACCGGAAGACCATCCGGGCGATGTCGTACCAAGTGGTCTCACCTGAGCTCGTTCCGTGGAACACGCCGGATGCGCCCTGCCGAACGAGTGCCACGATCTGTTGTGCCAAATCCACGGTCCACGTTGGCTGGCCCCACTGATCGTCCACCACGTCCACCGTCTTGCGCATCTGCTCCAGCCGGACCATCTTGCGAATGAAGTTCGTGCCATGTCGCCCGTAAAGCCAGGCGGTTCGTACGATCGTCCCGTCGTCTGGCAGCAACTCGAGCACAGCCTGCTCGCCGGCCAGCTTTGTCCGGCCGTACGCGTTGATCGGACTGGTGGCCGCACTTTCGGCATAGGGCTGGCAACTCGTGCCATCGAAAACATAATCAGTGGAGAGGTGGACCAACCGTATCGATCGATCGCTGCATATCGAAGCAAGCTCTCTGACCCCTCTTCCGTTGATAAGAAGGGCCTCCGATTCACTGACCTCCGCTTCAGGGAATCGCGTCCACGCTGCGCAATTGACAATCGTCGTCGGTTGATACCTGGAGACAACGGCTCGGACTGAAAAGCGGTCGGTGATGTCGAGATCCTGTCGAGTGACAGCAACCACTGATTCGTTCAACCCTTGCAAAACCCCCACTAAATCTCGCCCGAGCATTCCTGCCGCACCAGTAACTAACCACCGATTCACCATGTGAGCTTCCAGCTCCGCCGCGTTGGTTGTCAAGACGAATGAGGCAGTGGGTGGTTTCGTTGTTTCACTGTGAATTGGGCTGACCGGGGCGCTGTCGACGGCGCTGGCCCGACGCGGCCGGTCTTCGGCGCGGTCGCCTCTCACTCCACCGTATGGCGGGCGCTGAACCAAGCCGACGAGCAGGGGCTTTCCCGGGCTTCTCCCACCAGCTGATCGACTGGATCGCCTGCGCGGGCGACCGTCAGAGCCCCACGTTCCGCTGGGAGTACTCCGTCGGCTGGGCCTTCACCGCACACGAACAGGCCGCCATCGAGATGTGCGACAAGCAGGGCCTGTGGCGGCCGGCCAGCGGCGGCCCAGATGGCGGCGTACGCGAGAACGCGTTCGTCGCTGACATCACCGCTCTGCTCGGCGACCTGCCTGGCCGGCCGCCGGCACCACCGGGTGATCGCCTGCAAGGAACCCCTCCACCCCAGCTACGCGGCTTCCGGGACCGGCCTGTTGCCCTCGCCCGAGTTGGACGTCAACGCCGCCTGGCTCACCGCCACCACCCCTGCCGCCGATCTCAGCTGCTGACTCCAACTCCTCGCCCTGGACAGCGAGATGACCAGGGCCACGCGGAAGACGCTGCGCTACCCCATCCTGCGGCATCGCGATTTACAAGCCCCCCGGCCGGCCCAGAGTCCTCGCCGCATTGACACTCGCCTGCGGCTGGGCAGACCGTGCTCGTAGCCTGGATTCTCCACGCTCACCGGCGTCCTTACGTTCTGTGGTGCGGTCCCCCGGGCTGACCGCGTAGTTCGGCCCGGGCAATGTGACGTCGGCAGCCCTACCTTGCCAGGGCGGGCGTTTGGGGCGGGAGTGCAGGCGCCATGGCCGCGAGGTCGGGGTTGCGGGCCAAGGTTGCCTCGTGCAGGGGCTGGTAGCTGTTCCAGCCCAGCAAGTGTGAGCCGAGCTGCTGACCTGTCAGGCGCGCCACCTCCGCGGGGATCGGTTCCGCGCCCCCGGCCGCGTCTGCCAGCAGTTGGACATGGCAGCAGGTGTCCAGGAGCGTGAACCACCAGGCGGCGGCGTCGAGTGTTTCTCCGACGGTGACCAGACCGTGGTTCTTCAGCAGGATCGCCTTGTGCCCGCGAAGCTGTTTGGCGATCCTGCGCCCGTCGTCCTTGGCGAGCACCAGACCCGTGTAGTCGTCGAACACCTCGTGGTCCTCGAAGAACGGGCACGCGTCCTGAGTCAGTGGGGGGAGCTTGCGGGCAAAGGCGGAGAAGGCACGGCCGTAGACGGTGTGCAGGTGGATGACGGCCTGGACGTCGGGGCGAGCCCGATGGATCTCGGCGTGGATGTTGAACGCGGCAATATTCACGCGGCGTTGCCCGTCGACGGTCTCGGTGCTGTCGCCGTCGACACGGATCAAGTCCGCCGGCGTGATGGTGGAGAAGGGGTGGGCCAGCGGATTGGCCCAGTAGGTGTCGGCGTGTTCCGGATCGGCGACGGTGATCAAGCCGGCGAGGCCGTCCTGGTCGAAACCGAGGCGGGCGAAGTGCCGCAGCGCGACGGCGTGCCGAAATTTGAGATAGGCGCGGTGTTCGGCGTAGGTGTCGAACACCGGCGGGTGACGGAAATAGTCGTCTCCGGGCATGTTCGCCAAAGCCTTGCTCATCGGGCACCTCCCATGGTCGATTCCGTGTGTTGGTGAAGTGCGCGCAGGTCGTGGTCGCGGCCCTCTTCACCGTGGAAGAAGCAATTCCAGCCGGCCAGGATCTCGGCCATGTTGCCGGTGTAGCTGCGTTCGGCCTTGACGTAGTCGCCACTGCGGCCGAACGACCAGCCGATGACGTTGCACTCCTCCACGTCATGGCTGGGCGCCACCTCAAGGAACCTGGCGATGCGAGTGGGGATGCGTGGCAGCGCGTTCTTGGGGACTTTCAGGGCGTAGAAGCACACCCGCTCGATGTCGCCACTGTGCAGGTCGAGGGTGATGGCGACGCAGTAGTCCTCGGGCATGTACGCCAGGACCTCTTCCACCACATGTGCAGCTGGTGGTGTGCTGCCGGACAGGGCGTGGATGCGGGCGAACTGAACGGTGTCCAAGGGACCTTTGCCGCGGAAGTAGACGTTCGCACTGTGGTGGCGCCAATCCACCGCTGCGAACCGGACGTGTGCCAGGCCCAGTGCGAGGAAGTCCTTCAACCGAGCCTGCACCGACGCCGGCAGAGCGGGAACGGTGAGAATGTCCTCGGCTGGCCGCAGGCCGCCGAAGTACAGCCATGTCTTGGCCATCCCCCGCCCAGCGTCGAAGTCGCCCGACTGTACCGGCGCGCCGCCGTAGAGGCTGCTCCAGGCGTCCACCACAGCCAGGGTCGGATGTGCGGCGTCTAGCAGCCCCGCATCGATGGCACGGCTGACGGTATCCATCTTGAGGCGGGAGAAGAACCGGTACGACAGTTGATCTCCAGGCTGACTGGTGGTCTTCCATAAGGTGGCGCCCTGGGCGAAGTTGTCACGGAAGGCCTCAAGGACGGTGTCGGTAAGACGGTGAGCAATGGGCGCGCCGATCGCGGCGGCGGTAGCGCGTATATCGGCACGGAAGCGTTCGCAGTCGAATTCTTGATCTATCGGGAGAGCGGGCATGACTTCCTCCGTCAGTCCTGGCCGCCTATGGGCATGGCGGCAAATCGCTCAGGCCAGGGCCTTCCATGGGATTTACGGCGCAACACGCCATGAGTAGCGCTCTCACACGAGCGCCCACAGACCGTCGGTCTCTATCACTATCAAATCACCGCGCAGCCCAAAAAGGGGACCTCCTGTCGGAAAAGTGGGTGCAGGGCTCCATCGTTTTGGCGGTCGGTGCGACAGAGCCGGTATGGGCCTGATACGGCAACTCGGCCGTGATGGTGATGGATCGGCAGGTACACGCGCAGGCACAGCTTCCGGTGACCATGGAGTGTCGAGTTCGCTGATCACCACGACGGAATTCCGTGCCTGCCACGCAGGCATCAGCCATCCCCGCCGGGCTGGGTCAACTCGCCGGCTCCGGTCCGGCCCGCCCGAAGAACTGCCCGGCCTACGGGCCCGGCTGTCCCGCCTGCCCGACCCCCGCCACCGGGGTCGCCGTCACCCGCTGCCGTACGTCCCGGCCCTGGCCGCCTGCGCGGTCCTGGTAGGAGCGAAGTCCCTCACCGCGATCCCCGAGTGAGCCGACGACGCCTGTGAACAGCTCTTTCTCCGCTGCGGGGCCATGCTGCGCGAACCGCACCGGCCCTACCGGGCGCCCAGCGAGGTGACTGCGCGCCGGGTACTGCAGCGCATCGACGGCGATGCGCTCGATGCGGCGATCGGCGGCCGGCTCACCGCCGGCGCGGACTCCGCCAAGCTGCCGTTCCCGCACGCCGGCCAGGCGCTACCGATGCCACCGATGTCGACGGGCGCGGCCGACGCACCATCAACCGCTGCGCGGCGGCCTGTTCTCGTGTCCCCGCTCGGTGGTCCAGCATGCCCGAGGCATCCAGCCACGCCTCCCACCGGGACCACATCTCGGGTGCGTGGGACCCCGTGATCCGGCGCGAAAACCCGTCAATCACCATGCCCGGCAACCGAAACCAGCATCCCGCATTGATCAACTCGCTGTGGACTACCGGGTACGCTGCCAGTAGACACCGTCGCGGTCGATCCTGATCAGTTCGTCGGCGATGTCGAACCTCGCGCGGTATTCGTCCACCGCGTCTTTGCACGGCGGGCACATCAGGTAGTCGTCCACGATGACGTAGCCACCGACCGACACCTTCGGGTAGAGATTGGTCAAGGTGTCCCAAGTAGACTCATACAGATCCCCGTCCATTCGCAGCACGGCGAGCGCGTCGATCGGCGCAGTGGGCAGGGTGTCCTTGAACCAGCCGGGGAGGAACCGGACCTGCTCGTCGAGCAGGTCGTAGTTGCGGAAGTTGCGCCGGACCTCGTCCTCGGACACCGCGAGCACGGCATTGTGCCGATGCAGCGCCATCCTCCGGTCACCGGGATAGCCGTCCGCACCGACGTCAGGAATGCCCTGGAAGGAGTCGGCGACCCACACAGTGCGGTCGCGCACGTCGTGGGCGCGCAGGATTCCCCGCATAAAGATGCACGCTCCACCACGCCACACCCCGGTTTCCGCGAGGTCACCGGGGATATTGTTGCCAATAACGTCTTCGACACATTGCTGAATGTTTTCGAGGCGTTTGATTCCGATCATCGTGTGCGCGTTGGCCGGCCAGTCCCGCCCCTCATTGCGGACCTCTTCCCGGTACGTTGCATCGTCATGAGAGAAGTTTTGCCGGTGTGCGGGATCCTCGTACACAGTCCCGGCCAGCACCTTCTTCATGAGGTTCAGATACAGCCATGAGCCGCTGCTTGTGCCTTGTGTAGGTCCTTCGGGCTGAGCTTGCAATGAATTGTCTGCCACGCTGACCACGATAGGTGTCACTTCCATTCGGGTCCAGTGCCTCGACTCAGAAGGTTGACGAGGAAATGCGGTTGGCCAGTTGCGCCGGAGGTGCATGACATGAATGCGTGCGGGACTACGTGGTCGATCAAAGCGAAATCTGGCCGCCCGGCCGATTTACCACCACACGCGAGCGTCCACCGAACATCACCGAACGAAGTGCGACAGGATCTGGAGCCGACCACACCTGATCGTCGGCTGTCTGCCGGCCACCGGTCTGGATCTCAACGGGCTGATCCACGAACCGGATATCGCAGATTCAACCTGAGTACTGGAAGCCTTCGGGCGAGAAGTCCTCGTCACGTACCGCGCTTACGCCTTGGGTTCTACGAATCCGTAGCTGATGACTTCGTGCACGATGCTTCGGGCGCGATCCTCACTGTCGATTCCGCGGTCGGTGATTATTTCGATGATCTCGCGGCCCGTGCGTTTTCCGTCGGCGTGTTCAACTGCCGCCCTGACGGCCGGTGTATACGCGATCGACGCACCATTTGTGTGCACGAGGGAGCGCGCTTCGCGGAGATAGCGTCCGTCGACTGCGAAGTCGTTCACCACCGATCCGCAGGCACTGGCGATCAGCGGGGTGTCCAAATCAATGCCAGCACCATTGAACATGCTCTCGACCGACTTTTTGAGGTCCGCTGATACGTCAAGATGTTTTGCATAGTGGTTGTACCAGGCGCGGTGCGCGAAGGCGCCCGCGATGAGCGAGACGAAGGCCTTCTCGGGCTCGATCGACGGCACGCCAAAATGGCTGCGCGCGTGCCAGAAGTACGATTCCTTGCTGCCCTTGTTGCCCGCGTAAAGGAAATATACTTGGTCGCGCAGTCGCGCGAATTCTTTGCGGTAGGCGCCCTCATAGAACTGCAGCATCCGCGCAGTATCCAGTTCGGGCTTGTCGAGGATGGTATTGACGACCGTCGCAGCAAGAAAGCCACTCAGCATCGCAAGGTGGACACCAGTGGAGAACAGCGGATCGATGAAACAGGCCGCGTCTCCGATCGCGATGTAGCCATCGCCGCAGAAACGGTCGTAAATGTAGGACCAGTCACGCTGGACGTGCATGTCATCGACGAGTTCGGCGTTTTCCGTTCGGCTCGCGAGTTCGGGCGTTTTCTCGATGCTGTCGAGGTAGTACTGCCGCACACGCGTGGACTTCAGCGCATTGAGGGACTCGCGGTCGACCACTGCTCCAATGCTCGTGATGTCATCTCGCAGTGGAATGCACCACCACCAACCGTCATCGAAGGTGGGCAGAAAAATGTTGCCGGCGTCTTCGCCTTCGGAGCGCTTCACTCCCTTCCAGTAAGACCAGACCGCCATATTCTTGAGATACGGGTCCCATTCCTGGGTGTGGAGGCGCTTGGTCACCAGGCCGCCCTGGCCGGAAGCATCGACCAGCCAACGGGCCGTGGCAGTGCCGGTCTCGCCGGTGTCGGTACGCCGGTAATTTACGGTGGACCGGCCGTTGTCGTCGATGGAGAAGTTTGTGACCCTGTGCTGCTCGCGCACATCAACCCCGTGCTCCCGCGCGTTGTCCAGCAACATCTTGTCGAACGGACCGCGTTCGACCTGATATGTATAGTCATGGGTCACGGACACCGCGTTCCGGAAATCAACCTTCCAGGGCTCTCGTTGCTCTCCCCACACCCACTCGACGCCATACTTCTTAATGTAGTCACCGGCTTCGAGCTTTTCCCGGACGCCGATCTTGTCGAGCAGATCGACGGTGCCTAAGAGGAGACTCTCGCCGATGTGGTACCGAGGGAACTTCGCAACTTCGAGGACCAGAACTTTCTTACCCCCGTCGGCAAGCAATGAGCTCACCATCGACCCTCCGGGGCCTCCGCCGATCACAATGACGTCATATTCCTGGTTTTCGGACACGCTACTTCCTCCAACCGCTGACGATAAATCGCCAATCAGTCTACCCACGGTTTCTGCGATCCGCGACCCTTTGCGAACCTCCGGGTAACGGAAATACAGATAGCCAAGCTTCCGTTCCGGAGGTGAATGGCGTCGATGGCGCGGATTCCGTGGGCGTGAGTGCTGGTTAGGTACGAGCGGACGTGTAAATCCTGGCAGAGAGTGTGCGTGGTGCGCCAGCACTCCGACAAGCACCGTTATGCGGGACGTGCGTTTGTGAGCACCTCGAACAGCAACTGGGCGAAGGACTCCGACTCGGTCAGGAAGCCAGTGTGGTCGCCGGGAAACTCAACGAGTTTGGTGCCGAGCTGATCGGCGAGCGCGACCGCGGTGCGGTGGAAGAGTGACCCCTCGGCCGTGGATCCGCCGGCGATGACGATTCGGTCGCCCATGGGGCGCAACGCGTTGATGTCGGGTCGGTAGCGGGTAGTTGGGCGAAGGGTGTGATGAAAGAGCCGATCGAGGATGGTCCACACGTCTTCCGGGTCGGTGAACGAATTCGGTTCGGGCGGCTGCTGGGCCGGCCGGTGGAGGCGGATGTTGGCCAGGGCGAGGTACTTCTGCAACGCCACGGGGCGGTTCTCACGGTAAAGGTCGCAGATCTCATCGATGGCGGCGCGCATCTGTTCGCGGTCGATCAACAACTCGAGCAGCGGGGGCTCGTGCGCGACCAGCGCCCTGACCTGTTCAGGGTGCTGGGCAGCCAACACAAGCGCGGTTACAGCGCCTCCGCTGCTGCCGAACAAGTACACCGGCCCGGCGTCGAGCGTCGAAATGAGCCGGTGCACGTCGTCGGCCATCAACTCTGGCTCTGCCTCCTGGGTTGGGTCTTCCAGAGGGCTGCCGATGACCCCACGGGGGTCGAAGGTCACGACCGTGAAGTGCTCGGCCAGCAGCTGCGAGATCGGCGCGAACCCCTTGCAGCCCATCGGTAGACCGACCACAACGAGCAGGGGACCTGCGCCTTGGATCTCGTAGTGCAAGCGCGCGCCAGGCACCTTCAGGCTCTGCACCACCGGTTTGTCATTCGCCATGCTCAGTTGGTCCTCTCTGCTGTTGGGGAGTCTGCCGTCTCCGTGGGTTCACGGGGTCATCGACAGCTCGCGGATCATCTCCTCAGGCACGGTGACGTCATCGAACCAGCGTCCGCCGAAGGGGCGGGGTATGGGCAGGATCTGGTCGCTGGAATAAGCGAGGATCTTGCGGTTGTAAGCACGCATCTCGTCTCGCAGGGTTGCGGGAAGCCGGCCGTCCAGGGAGAGAGCGTGATCCATCTCCGCAAGGAGCCGCTTGGTCTGGTCAATTGTCTTCAGCACCGCTTCGCAAAACACGCTGGACAAAACACCGTGCTCGCCCTTGATACTCACCAACCGCTCGATCGCCTCATAGGAGACATCCTGGATGCCGCGTCGGCTCAACCACTTGGTCTCGTAGTTCAGCCGGCGGTACCAGAGCGGTTCGACCATGGCCTGCCGATGTTCCTCCAGCGTGCGGTGGTGGATTCGGTAGCCATGCTTGTCGGGCTCCTCGAAGAAGCGGCAGCCCGGGTCCAGGAAGGGCACCATGGGACAGATGAGCGGCAGGACCGGCTGCCCCGCGAATTTGCGGATCAGGTGCTCCGAGTAGGTGACCGTGTCGCGCACGGACTGCCTGTCCTGATATGGCATGCCGATGAAAAACCAAATCATCACGCCCTTGACACCGGCATCCAGCGCGCGTGGAATCCATTCCTCCATCTCGGCCATTGTGTATGTGCCGCGACCGGCTGCCCTGCTGATCTTTGGGTCGTGCGACTCGGGAGAGAGCATGATGTACGAGTCTGTGGATGTGCCCATCTTCTTCAGCGTGTCGTGGGGCGTCAGGTTGAATTGCTCGAAGAAGACGCTCCGGTACCCGAGGTCGTGCACGGCGTCGAGGTACGTGTGCATCCTTGCTTTGCCCTCTGAGTAGCACTGGAGGGCGTAGATGGAGGTGTGTTTGGCCGCCTCGCCCATCGTCTTGAGCTCTTCGACGATCAGGTCGTTGTCCTTCTGCACCAGGGTTTTGGTGCCCACCTCCATGATGTTGCGATAGGCGAAGCGGGAGCCGCCGCACCAGCCGCAGTCGTGGGCGCACCCGGTGTTCGGCAGCGTCATGATCAGCTTGCTGGCAAGCGGTGTCACAGGCGTGTTCTGGTAGTAGGACCAGTCATTCCTGACGTTGTTGTAGTCCGTGGCGGGTTTGTGGCTGAATCCTGTGGTCTCGACCCGGTCATTACCCTTGTAGAGGAGGTTGGGTATCGAGCTGAAGTCTCGGCCACCCCGGACCACGGCCTCGACCAGCTGGGTGATGGGGGCGAGAGTGTCGTAGCCCTGGACAACGACGTCCACTTGCGGGTACTGGATGAGTTCCCGGGCAAAGTAGGTCGCCGAGATGCCACCGAAGACGATCAGCGACTCTGGATGAATTCGCTTTACCACTTCAGCCAGCTCGATGGCGCCGTTGCATTGGGTCATCCAGTGCAGGTCGAAGCCGAAGACCGGCGCTTCCAGCCGCTCGATCAGTCGCTCGACATCGAGATCCGGGTGCTTCAACATCAGGGAGGCGATGTTGACGATCTGGCAGTCGAAGTCGTGGTCGGCCAGCTGTTGCTTGATCGAGAACCAGCCGATGGGGTACATCTCGTAGACGGACGTGACGTTGACGCTGTCGCTGTCACTCAGGTAGGCGAACAGGATGTCGTCACGGTCCCGGAAGTCGTACACGCTGGGCGCATGTAGCAGGAACATGTCCGCGTTCAATTTCACTGGGACATCCAAACTATTTGTTGGCGGTGACGACAGTATTCACTTTCGCGACAGGCTCTCGTGCACGATCTCACTCAGGGTGCGCACGGACTTGAAGGTAGTGGCGGTGACGTCCATCAATGGCACGTGGACGCCGAACCTCTCCCCGAGGTGCGCGATCAGAGTGGCAGTGTTCAGGGAGTTGAGTATCCCGAGTTCGAGCAACGGGGTGTCCGCGTCGAGCTCACCCTCTGGGTCCCCGGCCAGGAAGCTCTCGCGGATGAAGGTGAGCAACTCGGACGAAATGTCTTCTCGGGTCTGGGTCGTCATTTCTCACCCTTGAACTTTCTGTGCGCCGTGGAGTGGTATTTGCAGAGCCGCGAGGTCGAGCTTCCCCCGATCGTTGTGAGGCAGCTGGTCGACGAAGCGGATGTCACCGGGGATCATGTGGGGTGCGAGTCTGTCGGCCAGGTGTCGACGCAGCGCGACGTTTCCAAAACTGCTTCCCTGGCTTCGGATCACGAACGCGGCCAGGTTCCGGTCCAGCCCCTCGCCCACCGCGACGACGGCGGCCTCGGCGACCCCTGGGTGGGAGTTCAGCGCGGCGACCACGTCTCCGAGTTCGATCCGGTGTCCACGGATTTTCACCATGTCGTCGTGGCGCCCTAGGTAATCGAACGAACCATCTGGCCGGACCTTGACTCGATCGCCGGTCGCGTAGGGGCCCTCCTGTGGCTGCCGGCCCCAGTAACCGGCAAAGACTGTCGGCCCGCTGACGACCAGCTCGCCCTCCTCACCGGGTTCGGCTTCCGAACCGTCGGGGCGGCGAGCCCAGACCCGGTCGCCGCTGCACGGCCTTCCGATCGGGACTGGCAGGTCGCGCGCGAGGTCCGCGGGGCGGACCTCGTGATAGGTGCACACGTTGGTCTCGGTAGGTCCGTACAGATTGAGCAGCCGGGCGTCGGACCAGGCGGCGAGGGCTCGGACATAGCCGATCGGAAACGGCTCGCCGGCGAACAGTAGCGCGCGGAGCGTCTCGGGCGCGGGCCGGTCGAGCAGACCGCCGTCACGCAGCATGAGAATCAGAACGGAAGGCACGGAATACCACACGCTGATCCGCTCGCGGTGCAGGAACTCGACCAGCCGTTCCGGGGCGTACGCGAACTCGGCGTGTATCGGACACACGGCCGCCCCCACGGTGAAGGCTGCATAGAGGTCGAGGACGGAGAGGTCGAACGAAAGCCCTGAATGGTTGGCAAAGCGGTCCTGCGGGCCGGGAGCGAGTTCCGCAACGGCCCAATCGATGAAGGCCAGGGCACTGCGGTGGCTGACGCAGACGCCCTTGGGTGTCCCGGTCGAACCCGAGGTGTAGAGGATATAGGCGAGATCGTCTGGTTCAACGCGCGTGTTCACCGGTGCAGTCGGGAGGGCGTTGGGCACCGGCGCGGCGTCGAGATCAACACACGCTAGGCGGTCGCGAAGGGGGCTGGGAACCCGCGCGGACAGGTCGTCCGGAGCACACAGGGCGAGCGCCCCGGACTCGCGCGCGATCGCCGCGAACCGCTCGGGGGGAGTGAGGGGATCGACCGGGATGTAGATCGCACCGAGGCGCAGGACCGCCTGCATAGCGGCGATCGCGTTGGCAGACTTTGGGGACCAGATCAGCACTCGATCCCCCTTTTCGATTCCACGACCGGACAGCCTGCCCGCCAGGTCGTTGGCTCGTTCGTCGAGTTCTCCGTAGCTCATCGAACCGGCGGGTCCGATAACCGCAGGAGCGTTGGGCGTGCGAGCTGCGGAGGCGGCAAGCAGGTCGTGGAGGCCGCGCCGATCACTCATGCTTCGGCTCCTGTGCGCAGTAGGAAAGGTTGGTTGGTCAAGTGAGCGGCTGACGGCACGAAAGGCTTTGGTCCTACCGTCAGAGATCACTTGCTACTCCAGCTTTCGACCCGACCGCTCATAACCCCATGCTCCTTGCGACAACCTCCCGTTGAATCTCCGTCGTTCCCGAGAAGATGTTCAGCGGTATGGCGTTCTGAAGCTGCTGGCCGATGCCGTCCGCGGCCAGATACCCCCGCGCGCCGAACACCTGCACCGCGTCCAGCGCGTTGGCTACGGCGGCTTCGGCGACTGCCGTCTTGGCCAATGCGACCGCCTCCACGGCCGAACGGCCTTGGTCGAGGTACCAGCACGCGCGGTAGAGAAGCAGGCGGCTGGTTTCCAGCCTCAGTTTCATGGTGGCGAGCCGGTGGGAGATCGCCTGAAAGGTCCCGATGCTGCGGCCGAACTGCCGGCGACTTTGGGCATGGTCCACGCACTGGGCTAATTGAACCTCCATCGCACCCAAGTAGATCGCGGGCAGACAGGCGCGTTCCCAGATCATGGAGCGTTGGAAGATGCTGTTGCCCTGGTTCTCGGGGCCCAGCAGATAGCGGCCAGGAACCTTGCAGTCGGTGAACTCGACCTGCGCGGCGGCACAGCCGTTCAACCCCATCTTGGCCAGTGGGGAGTTGATCCGCAAGCCGGGCAGCGTTCGGGGGACGGCGAACGCCGACATCCCCAGATAACCGGCGCTCGGTGTGGTGGCCGCGTAGGTGATGAAGACGTCTGCCAGCGGGGCGTTGCTGACGAAGGACTTCTTTCCGTTCAGGACGTAGCTGTCACTGTCGGCTACGGCTGTCGTGGCGAGTCTGCTCAGGTCCGATCCCGCGTCGTCCTCCGTCATCGCGTTCGCGGCGATCACGGTTCCCGAGGTCAGTCCGCGTAGCAGCTCGGCCCGCACCGGGTCGCCCGCGTGGTCGGTCAGGACCGTACCGCAGGCGAGCAGGTGTGCGGCGATCCCGAAGGCGAGGCCGGTGTCCGCGCCGCCGGCGCAGAACGCTTCGAGGCACAGCGCCGTGTCCAGGGCGCCGAGCCCGCCGCCGCCGTGTTCCGTGGGCAGGCACAGGCCGGTCATGCCGAGTTCGGCCGCAGCCAGCCAGCTGTCCTTTCCAGCGACGCCATCGGGTTTCGCGGACGGCAGCTTGCCGGCCCCTGCGCGAATGTGGTCGACCCGCTGTTGCTGCTGTGGGCTGAGGTCAAAGTCCATCGGGCCGAGCCTCCTGGTTCCGTAAGGCGGCGGTGTCGAGGATTCGGATGACGGCCGCCTTGTATGTCACGCCCGGCGAGGAACCGCAGAGCAGCAGGTTGTCGCCGGGGCCGACCTTGCCCGTCGACAAGAGGTGGTGCAGGGCAGCGAGATGGTCGCCAGCCCCGAGGTGGCCGGTTGTCCGGCTGAACTCCCAGGTCGAGCTTTCCAGCGAGAAACCGAGGATCTTCAGGTAGGAGGCGGCAGCCTGTCGCGGCATGCTGTGGATCACGACGGTCTTGATGTCGCGGGCGTCCACACCGGCCTCGTGGAGTGCCTGTTCCACGCACTCCAGGTTGTGCTTCTGGTGGCCCAGGAGGAACTGCACCCAAGTGCCGTCATCGGTCGCCTTCTGCTGGAAGCGTGCGGCTCTGGCACCGTAGTCCAGAAAGGTACCGGTGGTGGCGCCGGGCGGGAAAAGCGGCTCGCCGGCCCGGTGGACCTCCTCCATCCCGGAGAAGGAAGCGGTGCATATGGACAACAGTTCCGCGAACCCCGGAGAAGTGCCCAGCACCACCGCGCCCGCGCCGTCACCCAGAAAGGCCAGCCCTTCGCCGGGATTCCATCTGTCGATCAGCGGGGTACCAAAATTGTCACTGGCGGTGATCAGTGCCCCGCCAACGTGAGGTGCGGACCTCAGATACGGGACGGCCAATTCCAATGCGCTGAAAGTCCCGTTGCAGCCATGCCTGAGTTCCACGGCCAGCAGATCGTCACCGAGCAGGTGTCGCTGGAGAAAGTACTGCGGTCCCCACCCGTCGGGTCCTTGGTGCCAAACCCCTGTGCAGAGCAACAGCCCGATGTCATCGGCGCTCAGCCCACTACTCTTGAGTGCTTGTTGTGCAGCGATCAGCGCAATTTCGGGAGGGGAGACGTCGCCGGCGACGGCCACGCCAGTGATCCCGGAGGCGTCAGCAGCGTACTTCGAGACGAGCCCCTGCCGCACTGCGACATCGACGCTCTCCGTCTTGGGCCGGAAGACTCCGATCCCGGCCACGTATATACCTGATGTCCGCATCTGTTGCGCCTATGCCTCGGCAGCGGTGGCGCCGCCACCGTCCCGTCGCAGAACAAGATCCGCGATAGAACGTAGCGAGCTTGCTGCGCCCGGAGGAGTGTCGGCGGTCCAGTCGATGTGGAATTCTCTGCCCACCTTGTCGAGCAGCAGCGCGAGCGTGAGCGAGTCCACCCCCAGGCTCACCAGCGGTGCGGTGGCAGACGTCGCCGCCCCCGCTGGTCGCTGGTCCCAGACGTCGTTCAGCAGTATTTCCAGGCGGGTAAGGACGTGCTCAAGCTCGGTGGGCCCACTTACCATCTCGCGTAATTCCCCCATCGATTGTGTTCCACTGTGTCGTGCTCGAGGGCCAGTGCCACCAGGTCCTGGGCCACCTCGGTTGGTTTCGGTCGGCTCGCGTTCTCGTTGGCGAGTTGGCTTGAGACCGCGCGGTACGGGCCGTCTCCGGTGATCAGCGCGCAGGCTGCTGCGATCCGCGCTGGGTCATCGGTGTCGTGCGGCAGGCTCATGCCCGCGCCGACTGCGGTGATTCGCTCAGCATTGGCGAAATGGTCGGCGAAGTGCGGGATGACCAGTTGCGGCACGCCGAACGACGCCGCCGCCATGGTGCTCCCGGAGCCACCGTGGTGCACGATCGCGGTGCAGGTCGGCAGCAGGTCGCACAGCGGGATCCGCGCGGCACGCACACCGCCGGGCAAGTGACCCAGCAGCGGCCGGTGGCGCTCGTCGATGGCGATGACCACCTCATGGTCCAGAGCCACCAGTTCATCCAGCAGCAGCCGCCACAGCGGTGCGACCTGCGGATCGCGCCGGGGCAGGGACGTGCCCAGGGTCAGGCATACCCGGGGCCGGGCCGACGGCCCGGCCAGTAGCCAATCGGGCACGCAGGCCGGGCCGTTGTAGGGCACATACCGCATGGGCGTGGTCGCCACCGCGTCCGAAGGCTGGAGGCTGTCGGGACACACGTCGATCGTCCGGGCCGGTCTCCCCAACGGGGACAGCCCGAGTACTGCCAGTTCGGTGTCCAGGGCCGCAACCGCGGCGCTCAGCAGTCGCTGGGGCGGGGCCAGGCCGTAGGAGTGCCGCACCCAGGGCACGCCGGCAATCGCCGCTGCGGCAGGCCCGGCCAGCTCCATCGGTTCGGCGATCACCAGGTTCGGGTGCCACACGTCGACGAGTGCACGGATGGCGGGCAGCGCTCGGATACCGCTCTCGGCGCACCGGTGGCCGGTGCTCTCAGCCGGGCTCACCGGACCGCCGGACGGGCCTGCCGGTCTGAACAGCTCGACCGGGTCAATCGGGTCCAGCACGGCCGCGCCAGGCAGTCCGGCTGCCGTCACCACCGGGAGGAACTCACGGTCGGTGGCGACCAGCACGGTGTGCCCGGCCGCCTGTAGCGCCCAGGCGAGCGGCACCATGGGAAACAGGTGGCCGATACCGGGCAGGCTCGTGAACAGCACTCTCATCGAATGACTCACCTCACCTGTCCACCAGCACGTCCGGGCTCTCACCGCGAGCCTCAGCGCTGACCTCACGGATCCGCAGCCGATCCACCTTCCCGGTGTTGTTGATCGGGAACTGCCGCCAGCGGACGAACCGGATCGGAGCGTGCGTCGGGGTCATGGCCTGCGCGACGTGGTCGCGCAGAGCGGCGAAACTCGGGGCGCCGTCGGTGCTGAGCACGACGGCGGCGTGCAATTCCTCGATCAGGTCCGACCGGCGGTGGCCGTACACGCACGCATCCACCACGCCGGGACAGCCGACGAGTACCTTCTCCACCTCGGTCGGACTGACTCGCGTGTCCTGCACTTTGACCATCTCGTGCATCCGGCCGAACAGCCGCACGTACCCGCGTTCGTCAACGGAGCCGAAGTCGCCGGTATGCACCCAGCCGTCCCGGACCACCCGCGCGGTGTGCTCAGGATCGGCGACATAGCCGCCCATGGCTTCCGGGCTGTGCACCACCACCTCGCCGATCTGGTTGACCGGCAGGTCTCGTCCTGTTTCCGGGTCGCGGATGGCGATAGTGACCCCTGGCATCGCCTGGCCCACGGTGGCCAGCAGTTCAGGACGTTCGTGGTCGGCCTCGCGGAGCACGGTGATCCGACCGGCCTCGGTGGAGCCGTAGGACTGGGCCAGCACGCCAGGCAACACTGTGGCCGCCTCCTGCAGGCGTTCCGGCGATGCGGGGCAGCCGAGGTACAACAGGTGTCGTAACGAGGACAGGTCCGCGGTGCGGACATCGGGGTGGTTGAGGATCGCGTAGAGCTGCGCCACGCCCATGACCGTCTCGGTGATCCGGTGCTGCGCGACATCGCGCAGGAAGTCGCCGGGGTCGAACTTCTCACGCAGCAGCACGCTCCCGCCGGCGGCCAGCGCCATGTCGACGATCAATCCGGCTGTGTGGCTCACCGCGGTCATGGCCAGGTAAGCCGGCCGGGGATGCATGGCCCCGCCGAGTACCGACGCGTTCCACGACCGGAACAGTCTGCACACGCCCTTGGGTTGACCGGTGGTGCCGCTGGTGTAGAGGACCATCGCCAGCTCGGGTGCCTGGGGCGCGAATTCCACCGACACGTCCTCGACCGGCCGGCCGTCGACGGTCACCGTGCCGGACGCCGGATGACCGAGGCCGCACAGCACCAGCTTGTCCGGAACCGTCTCGTTGACGGTCTCGGCGAGCTGAGCATTGCGCTCGTCGAACACCAGTACGGATGCGCCTGCTTCACGCAGCATCCGGACCCGGGTGGTCACCGGCAGGTCGTGCGTCACGGTGCCGTGATTGGCCCCGGTGATGTACACGACCGATGCGCCCAGCAGGTGTGCGGCATAGCGGACGATCAGCATCCATGGGCTGTTCACCTGGGTCAGGATGGCCACCGCGTGGTCGCGTGCCACACCTGCCTCGCGCAGTGCTGTCGCGACCCGCTGTACCGATCGGTGGAGCTCCGTGCCGGTGATTACCGTGTCCCGCCACCGGACAACCGGTTGCGCGCCGTCCCGGGTCGCCTCGGCGAGGATGCGGGTGACGTAGTGCTCCGGTCCGTGGTCCTTGTTCGCCACCAGTGACTACCTTTCGCGAAGTAGAGGTACTTCCGCTGGGGAAGCGGCGACGTAGATCGCCTGCCCGGTGATTCCGGCAGCTTGCTCGTCGACCAGAAACTCCGTCACGTGCGCGACCCCGTCCGCGTAGGAGCCCGCGCTGTCGTTGACTGCCGGTTGGTGCGCCGGGGCCCGGCTGTCGACCGCGCAGTCGGCGGGCGCGATGAGGTTCACGGTGATACCGGACCTCGCCAGCTCCAGCGCCGCGGACCGGGTGAAACCGATCAATCCGGCCAGCACGGGTTGGGAGGTGCGCCAGGCATTTTCGCTGACGTCTACCGGCTCGGTGACGATGATGATCCGTCCGCACCGGTGGTGCAGTAGCTGGCCCGCCCCAGCCTGGCAGCATACAAACGCCGGGCGCAGCGACCGTCGTACCAGGGTATAGCGCTGTTCGTCCGCGAATTCGTCCTCGGGCAACCCGTCCGGCACCGGCTCTGGTCCGACGCAGGTGACCAGCACGGCCGGGCTGCTCAGCTCGGTACGCACCTGGCCGAAAGCGACACCGACCGACCTGGCGTCGGTCAACTCGGCCTCAACGGTGATGCACCGCCTGCCGGACTCCTCGATCCGTCTGACAGTTTTGTCGGCCGCCGTGAATTCGGTGTCCAGCAGGGCGACGTCAAAGCCCCCCGCCGCCAACCTGAGCGCGACCGCGAGCCCCGTGTGCTCGCTGCCGCCGGCCACGACCGCGACTCCTGTCATCGCCGACCACCTTCCACGTGGATGGTCTCCCCTGTGAGGTAGCCCGATTCCTGCCGGGTGACAAAGGCCACCGCCGCGGCGATTTCCTCAGGCGTCCCGATCCGGCCCACGGCCGAGGACATCGCCGCCTCCAGCAGGGCCGTGTCCCGGTCCACGCCGAGCCGTTCGATCAGCTCGTCCACCATCGGCGTGGCCACGAAGCCCGGTGCGATCGCGTTGACCGTCACGCCGTGAGGACCCAGTTCGGCCGCGAGCGTGCGGGTGAACCCGGCAATCGCGCCCTTCGCGGTCGCATAGTTGGTCTGACCTGCATTGCCGCGCGCGGCCACAGAACTGAAGTTGATGATCCGGCCGTGCCCCTGCCGGCACATGTGCCTGCCGACCGCGAACGAACAGCGCATGGTGCCGCCGAGGTTGACGTCCAGGACCGTGTCCCACTCCTGGTCGCTCATGGTGAGCAGCAGCCGATCCTGGTTGACCCCGGCGCAGTTCACCAGCACGTCGACGTGACCGAACTCCTCGACGGCCGAGGCGACCGCGGCCGTCACCGCGTGGGCTACGGCGACGTCACAGCCGATCCCGCGGGCCCGTCCGCCAGCCGCGCGGATGGCTGAGACGGTGGCTGTGGTGTCCTGTTCGGCGCGGTCCACGACGATCACCGCCATGCCCTCCGCGGCAAGGCGCTCGGCCGTGGCCGCGCCGATGCCCCGGCCGGCTCCGGTGACCATGGCGACCGGCTCGTAAGCCACTGGGGATCCGGCGGGCCCGGTCATCGGGTTGCGCTCCGCGGTCGGCGCGCCAACCGATTCCGCTCGATGTACGCAAGGCGGACTGCCCGGCGATCCGAGCAGAACTCGGTGCCCTGCCCGTCCTCGAATGCGTTGGCCGCGTCGGCAGTGCTCGTCATGTGCACGTCCCCCCGGCCTTCAGACCGTGATCCTGATCGGCAGTGAGCTCATCCCGTGCAAGATGCTGGAGTAGATCCACCGCTCTTCGCCGATCTGCTCCAGGTCGCCTACCAGCCGGCGCAGCCCGTCGAGCACGGCGTAGACCTCCATCCGGCCGAGGTAGTGGCCGAGGCAGTAGTGCGAGCCGTAGGCGAAGGTGAAGTGCTTGTTCGGGGTGCGGGCGAGCTTGAACTCGTCCGCTGCATCGAAGATGGCCTCATCTCGGTTGGCCGAGGAGATCCACACGCTGACCACATCGCCGGCCTTGATCTGCTGGCCATTGATCACGACGTCTCCGGTTGCCTTCCGGCCACCGTGCAGCGACGGCACGGTCCAGCGCAGTGCCTCCTCGGTCGCCGTCTTCAGATCGACATCGCCGTTCTTCAGGGCGCGCCACTGGTCGGGATTCTCGATCAACGCGAGGATCGTGCCGGTGATGGCGTGTCTGCCGGTCTCGTCGCCGCCGATCATCAGCCCGTAGCAGTTGGCTACCTGCTCGGCTGCATTGAGCGGATGGCCGTCGATCCGGCAATTCGCCAGCAGGCTGACCATATCGTCCCGGTCACCACCACGACGCTCCTTGAGCAACTTGCTGAAATACAGGAGGATTTCATTCTTGGCGACCCAGCCCTCCTCAGGAGTTTCGTCCGCGTAGTCCGTGCTCCACGCGTGCGCGGTCAAGCCAAGCAGGTATTTCCGGTCTGTCTGGGGAATTTCCAACAGGTCGCAGATGGCACCCAGCGGCACGTTCGCCGCGATGTCCTGCGCGGCATCGCATTCGCCTCGGTCCAGCGCTGCCAGCAGCAGCCCGTCAACAGTTTCCCGCAGCGAGTTGGCGATGAGGTCGAGCATCTGCGGCGAAAATCCCTTGGACAACAAGTTGCGCACCTGGTGGTGGCGCACACCGTCGGTGACGGCGAGCATGGCGCCCGAGGCCGAGTCACCGCCAGTCAGCAAGGTCGCCAGCGCGTTACCGTGCTCCGTGGTGAAGTGCGCCTTGTCCTTGTACACCTCGTTCACGTCGGCATACCGGCTGATCACCCAGAAGCCGGGCTGCTCACCCCGTGGCTGCTGCCAGTACATCGGCCGATTGGCCCGCAGGTAGCGGAAGACCTCACCGAGCTCGTACTCGGCGTGCAGAATCGGCGAGGCCAGGTCGATCTGTTCGAGTTCGTCGGGAGACACCGTGGGACGGGTGCTCATCTCTCACTCCCCGAGGGTCGCTATCGCGGCCAGCTGCTCGATGGTCGGGTGGTCGAGCACGGTCCTCGGCAAGAGCACCAAGCCGGCTTCCTGCGCTCGCTGAATGAGGTCGACAGCCAAGATGCTGTTCCCGCCCATTTCGAAGAAGTTGCTGCGAACGTCGATCTCGACAAGGTCGAACAGGTCTCGGAAGATATCGCAAAGGATCTTCTCGGCAGGAGTGCGCGGTCCCTGGCCGGCGGACCGGGTGGTCTTGATCGGCTCCGGCAGCTTGGCTCGGTCTGTCTTTCCGCCCGGAGTCAGAGGAACGGCGTCGATGGTCGCGTAGACAGACGGCACCATGTAGTCGGGCAGGAAGCGGCTGGCGTGCTCACGCAGTTCGCCCGCTGTGGGCGTGGTGTCGTGCGTCGGCACCACGTAGGCCAGCAGCTGCGGCCCCTCGGCTGCGCCCGCCCGCAGCACGGCCACCGCCTGTGCCACGTCCGGATGTTGGCTGAGCACGGACTCCACCTCTCCCAGCTCGATTCGGAATCCGCGCAGTTCGACTTGGTCGTCGATCCGGCCATGGAACAGGATGTCGCCGTCGGCCCGCATGGAGGCCAGATCGCCCGTGCGGTACATCCGTTCGCCGTCGGCGGCGAACGGGTTGGCCACGAACAACTGCGCGGTCAAGTCGGGGCGGTTGAGGTAGCCACGCGCCAGCCCGGCACCGCTGATGTACAGCTCGCCGATCTCTCCGACCGCGGCTGGCCGTAGCGCGTTGTCGAGGATGTGCACAGACACGCCCGGAATCGGCCGGCCAATAGTGACCTCGTCCGTCGGGGTCAGCGGGCCGGTCATGGTCGCGCACACGGTGCACTCGGTCGGACCGTAGGCGTTGACCAAGAGGCGTCCTGGCGCCCACTGTTCCACCAGGCCGGCCGGGCACGCCTCGCCGGCCACCACCAGCACGCGTAGGTCCTGCGCCGCGTCCGGGGACACGGTCGCGGCTGCGGCAGGCGGCAGCACCGCGTGGGTGACCCGGCCATCCCGTAACGCCTTTTCCAGCGGGTCACCGGCCAGTGCGTCCGGTCCTGGCAGCACCAATGTGGCGCCGGCAGTAAAAGCGGCCAGCAGCTCGGTCACATAGGCGTCGAAGCTCGGCGACGCGAACTGGAGCACCCGGCTGTCCTCAGTGACCTGCATCGTGGCGACCTTGGCCGCGGCCAAGGCGGGCAACCCGGCACTGGTCAGCGCGACGCCTTTCGGTCGGCCTGTCGAGCCCGAGGTGTAGATCACGTAAGCCAGGTTTGTCGCGGCGAGTGAGCCGCCGCGTTCGTCCTCAGTCATGTCGGTGTCGGGCAGTGCGTCGAGCGTGGCAGTCTGCTTGGCCGAGTCCAGCACCAGCTGCGGCACCCCGATGTCAGCAGGCAGCTTCGGGACAGCGCCCCGGATGGTGCACAGCAATGCGGGCCCGGCATCAGCGAGCAGGTAGGAGATCCGCTCCTTCGGGTGGTTGACATCCACCGGCAGGAACGCCGCCCCAGCCTTGGCCACGGCAAGCACGCTGATCACCATGTGACTGGATCGGGGCAGCGCCAGTGCCACCAGACGGCCCGGCCCCGCCCCCTCGTTGAGCAGCAGTCGGGCCAGCTGGTTCGCCCTGGCGTTCACCTCGTCGTAGGACAGGATCTCGCTGTTCGAGACAATCGCCGGGCTGCTAGGCCGACTGCGTACCGTCCGCTCCCAGAGTTCGGCCAGCGTGACCGGTGCCGTCCTTGTTGTCGCCGACTGATGAGAAGCCTTGTTCAGACCCGTGTTTAACAAACTTCCCCCTTAAGTCTCCATGCCATTGGAACATACTCCCCGAATGACCGAAGGGGAATGCTGCACGAACAGGTGACTTCCGAGATAGCTTGCACGATATCTATCTCGACGACACTCCAAGCGCTGGGAAGTCATGCATCGAACGCTTTGCGCGATTGAATCACGCCTTGCTCCTGCCGTAAAGCGGGGCGGCCTTCGAACAACCTTCGATAATTTATCTCATATTGCCAAATCCACTTTTGAATGAGCAGATGCTACTCGCCACCCATCGCCCGCTGCAGGCTCAACGGCCGCATGTCTGTCCAATGCTCATTGACGTAATCGAGGCAGTCTTGCCGCGACGCCTCGTTGAAAATGACAGTCCACCCGTTGGGAACATCAGCGAACGAAGGCCACAGAGAATGCTGCCCCTCGCCATTGATCAGGACCAGATAGGAGCCGTTCTCGTCCTCGAACGGGTTCGTCGCCATGACGAATACCTCCCAGATGTTATTTCACGCGTCTTGTTCCACCATTGACCGCCCGGAGTGTTGCGAGGGTGGTTCGAGGGCTGAGCCGTCTCTCCATCCTCTTCATCACACCGGGGCGGTTCAAGATGCCGATCCGGACCCGGTGACCATGTTCAACCGTATGGTTCGAGCAGTTGAACATCCCGCAGCCACCGGATCAGACCGTATTTCTCCGTCAGGCGGTGTCTCGGCCCGCGAGCTGGTCGGCTAGATGTTGCCATGCGGCCGCGCACTCGCGGGCCATGTCTACCACCACGATTCGACAGTGTTCCGGCACGCTGTCCGCGATCTGGGCAATCTGCTCGACACTGCCCGGGGCGGCGCCGTCAAGCAGCCGGAGCAAGCGTCGGCCGACGTCGGTGAAACGCAGCGATGGGTCCTTGCGCAGGCTCTGCAGCACGCGGCCATAGTCCGGACTGGTCCGTTGCGTCGCCGCGGCCGGGCGCAGTTTCAGGACCGCCTGCTGTCGGGCGGTTACCGCCGGCTCGCCTCGCCGCAATCTGGCGCGCACATCGCTGGCGGTGCCCACCGAAATCCGCGCTATTTTGGCAACTTCGCGAACCGACGCGTTCGGATTCTGGGCCAGCAGGTCGCTGGCGCGCTGCCGTCCGCCCGTGCCATCGTTGGGTCGGATTCGGCCGTCCTGCCCGGTTCTACGCTCGACCGTGCCAGAGATGGATGACGACCTTAAAGACGCGATAGTGCTGGCTGCCAATCCAGTGGTCCGTGCGATCTTGCGGTCGGACCAGTGCGGGTGCGAATCCATGATCCGCGCGGCGGCGGATTTACGCTCGGCCATCGTCAACGGCAGGCCGTGCGCACGATTCAGCTCGACCGCGAGGACAAACACATCGGCTGAGGAACCGTCGACGAAAACGACCTCGATTAATTCGTCGCCACGGAAACGAGCTGCCCGCAGCCTGTGCATTCCGTCGATGACCCGCCGTGTCTCACGGTGCACGACAATCGGTGGCAGGGTCTCCTCTGTCTCAGCCAGTGCACGAATGTGTTCGGTACTCTCGCCAGACCGCAGTAGTTTAGATGGCGGCAATAAAGAACCGATCGAGACTCGTTCCCTTTTTCCGGTTATTTTAGGCGAAATTGACGTGATCTCCTCATCACCGCTGTTACTCATATGACCCCCGTAGGACATAATGATTCGGTCCGGATCAGCGTGTGCAGGACATGGGTGACCAGAGGCAGGTCTTGGCCAGGCTCAGCAGCATCCACGCACGTTCATCGCTCATTCGCCGCCGGGCGGCGCAGAAGTGCGGAATCGTCGGTTCTATTCGGCGCGGCCTGTGAGTGGTTGGCGGTGAGCCCATCGCCGATTCCTCCCGGTCGATTCTAAGTCACCGGCATCAGCGCCCTGTAGGCCATCGGCGCCGTGCATGTCGAGTTCTTCGCGCAGGTGCGCCCGGCGAGCACGCTCACCCGAGGTGTCGGCCCTGGCCCACCCCTCGCTGCTGGTCGAGGTGGGCCGCTTCGATCGCCCTCGCCGGCGCAGCCGGCGACGGTTCGTCCTGGGCATCGGTGCCGGATCCGTAAGCGCCGCTGATGCGCGAGTGTTCACCGACGGACCGTGCCGCGCGGTGAACGGACCCCGGGAGGGCTCGCGCGGAGGGCGTCTACGCCGCGCCCTCCGACAGCCTCGGGCACATCGCTGAGGAGGCCCTGGCAGCCTCCCTCGACCTGTGACCCCCCTCCCCCGATGTCAGGCGTCCGCTGGCCACTTCCTGCGACGTAGTTCGTGCAGGAGGTCCTCAGCCTTGCGCGGAGTGACCGAAATGGTGACCGTACGGTCGAGGCTGTCCGGCCGCTGCGAGATGTTGATGCCGCGCATCACCACCCCGGCGCTTGCCACGTCCCTGAAGAGGCGAGCCAACTCTGTCGGCCGGTCTTCGACGAAAACATCGATGTCCGCGAGTCCGGTCTCCGTGGGGATCCCGTACCTGCCGGGAATGCGGTTGCAGCCATCGATGCCACGCTGGATGAACTCCAGCAGATGACCATCAGGCTCCGCGGGCGAGCCGCTTCCGTCCGCGACAGCTCTGAGTGTCTCCAACAGAGTTGTCAGGTCCAGACTCAGCTTTTCCAGCTCACTCACGACCGGAGCCGCATTCGCGGCGAGGGCCTGTGTCCACGATGTGGCGGAGTCGACCCCGATGAGCTGGGGTATCTCCGACCACACGCCTCCCAGCAGCCGTAACGCGATGCTGTCCGCCTCCGTCAAGCGAGCGGCGGCGAGCGTGAGAACGACCTGGGGGACGAGCGTGCCGAGGGCGATCGCCCGGTCGTGCGCCTCGGCATCCAGGACGACCGGTATCGCCCCGCACAAGGCGACCAGTTCGAGAGCGCAGTTCAGTGCGGAAGCATCTGTTTCCGCTGCGGGCACGAGCGCCCACGGCCGTCCGTCGAACAGGTCGTCCTGCGCCGCCAAAGGACCGGATCCCGGCCGTCCCACCAGTGGATGACCACCCACCACAGTGGCAAGGTCACAACCCAGTGCTTCGAGTTCACGCAAGGACGAGACCTTCACTCCCGCCACGTCGACGTAAAAGCGAGCGGTTCCCCTCGACTGGTGAGACGCGATCACCGGTGCCACTTGGGCCGGCGGCACGGCGACCACCGCCAGGTCCACCGCTTCCGGCGGTTCCTCGGCCATCCCGGCACCGACCGCTTCGGAAATGCGCAGTGCGACGGGACTGACGTCCATGAGGTAGGTGTCGACGCCTTGCTTCCGCAGCGACAGACCGATCGACGTGCCGATCATTCCGGTCCCGATTATCACGGCCGTGTGCACGTTGATCTCCCGTAATCCTTTCGGGGCCGTCACGCAGCAGTGCCGTAAGGCAGCGATGCCGTATGAGCGCATTCGATCAAATGGCTTCGTCGACGACGGATGAGATCCAATCCGTCAGAGTCAGGTTGCTACGCCGCGCCGCCTCCCTCCATCGTTCGAGACGTAACTCGTCTAACTGGAGGCTGAGCTGAACCTGGCGCCGGAGATCACCTTCTTCGCCCGACATGCTGGCCCGGATCTGTTTGCGCAGCTCGTTCCTCGACCAGTTCAGTCGCACTGCGAAGTCGAGCCAGTGGTCCTGTTCGGCTTCCGAGAGAGCTGCCACTTCCATGTGATGTTGGAATGTGAGGCCGTCTCGCCGGCGGGACGGCTCGAATTTCCTCGCCACCCAGGCATAATTTCGCAGCGTTTGATAGTCGAGCTTGGTCTCCTTCATTGCCCGGCGGTATCGGTCACCGTACTGGTTCTGTCCGAACACCAACCAATCACCGATCCACCAGGCCGACGAGTCGCATACCGCGAGGATCCTTCCGCCGAGGCGGCACCATGCCTCCAGGGAGAGATCTCGCGGGATCTGAAGCCTGGTCCTCTCGGCCGAAACCTCCAGGCCGAGATACGAGGCGTGCCTTGATTGCTTGCTGTCAACGGGGGTCGCCTCTCCCGCAGTCGGCCTCACCGGAGTGGTGCCGCTTCCCCCAGCCTTCGAAGCTGTCTGACCAGACGCGACCACGATGCCTCCCGTTTCCGTCGTCAGGACAAGCAAGTCGGCGTGGCCTCGGTCCATCTGAGACACGCCGCTTCGACCGACCGATCATCAGATTAACTCCGCGCACCTCCAGACCTTGCGTGAGCCACTGATACATCGCACCTCATACTACTTATAGTATGGCGAAATTGGGTGATCTGCTTGCCGCCGTCGAAGCCCCGGCATTCGGATCCGGCCTCGGCGACAAGCCGTGGTCACGCCAGCGGCGGAAGAACGCGTACATCCGATCCCACGGCAGGAAGTCGGCAGGCATGGCGCGCCATTTGATGCCGTTGTCCACCAGAGAGCGGATCGCATCCGGCATCGCGGGGTGGCAGTACACCTCCGGCCGCCCGCCCCGGCCACGCATCCAGCTGGGCGTCGGCAGCAGTCGCCGGATGGTCGACGGAGAGCCCAGCAGTCACACACGGGGTGGCCGAGGTGGATGCCGCCTCGGCGGTGGCGTGCGCCTGCGACAACAGGGCGTCCTGGACTGCTCGTTGGCGTAAACACCTCCGAGCTGCCAAGAGGCCCTGCCCTCAGACCCGAACCGTGTCGCGTCCACCCCGATCGACAAGTCAGTGATCACGCACCCGCGTCCGCGCAGCGGGCGGAAGGTCAGCGGGCGCAGATGCGGCTGGGACGCATGCTGGCCTCTTGCTGACCTGGGGGCCTCCCTCGCGCCCCGGAGCTGCGCAAACGCCAATGTACAGCGGCCGGTTTTCCCGCGGTGCGGGTTCGGATCCCGCGGCAGAGGCGGGCGGCGTCCAGCATCGCGGCATGGACGTTCCTACCGTTGCGCACCAGCATCTGGGGCCTGCGCGCCAGGAGCTCCGTCAAGTCGACGGCCCCGAGGCCGGTCGGAGGGGCGTGATCGCGACGCCGTTCTCCGCCAGTGAGTTGAAGTAACCGCACGCCGTGAACGAGCCGACATGTGAGAGCGTTCGCTCGGGAGTGACGATCTCGGCAGTGGCGCCCGTGCGGACGAGAGACTCCACCGCATGTTCGTGACGGTCCTGGACATGAACTACAGCCAGGCCTGCGACACATCACCAACGATGATGCCACCGAGACGTGTCTGGGACCACCTTGGCGGACAGGTCCCGGCTGCGACCGGGGGCTCTCCGGGCCCGGTGCACTGACACGGAGAATCGCCGGCCCCGTCGCGAACTCGCGTGAAAGAAAAGCGAGTTGCCAGCCGCACAGTGCCGTCTCAGACGGCGTCGCGAATGGCGCGTTCGAAGCCCTCGACGTGGCTGCGGGCGAGCCGTGCCGCCGTGTCGGGATCACCGGCGACGATCGCCTCGATCAGCGGTCCGTGTTCTCCGACATGGCCGGCCATGTCGGACAGCCGGTCGATGAACAGGCACCAGATGCGGGTGGCCAGGTTGTCGTAGCGGACGAGGGTGTCGTCCAGATACGGGTTGTGCGTGGCGGCGTAGATGGCGCGGTGGACCTGAAGGTCCAGGTGCAGGAGTTCGGCGGCGTCGCGCCGGCGGGAATCCGCGCGCTCCAGCTCCTGGCGCAGGGCTGTCAGGGTCGCCCGGTCCGTGGCCGTGGCGCGCCGCGCGGCCAGGGCGGCGGCCAGGGGCTCCAGCTCCTGGCGCACCTCGGAGATATGGGCCAGGTCGGTGATGTTCACTTCGGTGGCGAAGGTGCCGCGCCGGGGGTAGGTCGTGATCAGGCGCTCGTACTGGAGCCGCTTCAGGGCCTCGCGCACCGGTGTCCGGCCCACACCGAGGGACTGTGCCAGCTGGTCCTCGTTGATCGGCGCGCCGGGGCGGATCTCGAGCATGACGAGGCGGTCACGGAGGGCGCGGTAGGCGCGCTCGGCGAGGGACAGTTCCTCGCCCCTGGGCTCGGTCGCCATCTGCTGCATGAAGCCCCCTTGGCCGCATCGGCCCTCTTGACCTGTCCGGCTAGCTCCCATACCTTACCGCAGAGACTGATATATCAGTTGGCTATTATTAGTCGTCTTCCCAGGATGGTGTACAGATGGCAACCACCCCGTCGACCACGGTCACCTCCTCCCTCTCCCGCCCGCTGAGCGAGCTCGACCCGGAGGTCGCCGCCGCGGTGGACGCCGAGCTTTGCCGTCAGCGGTCGACGCTCGAAATGATCGCCTCGGAGAACTTCGCCCCGGCCGCCGTCCTGGACGCCCAGGGCTCGGTACTGACGAACAAGTACGCCGAGGGCTACCCGGGCCGCCGCTACTACGGCGGCTGCGAACACGTGGACGTCATCGAGCAGTTGGCCATGGCCCGGGTGAAGGACCTGTTCGGCGCCGAGGCCGCGAACGTGCAGCCGCACTCGGGCGCCCAGGCCAACGCGGCCGCGATGTTCGCGCTGCTCCAGCCCGGCGACACGATCCTCGGCCTCGACCTGGCGCACGGCGGGCACCTCACCCATGGCATGCGCCTCAACTACTCCGGCAAGCTGTACGACGTCGTGCCGTACCACGTGCGCCAGTCCGACCTGCGCATCGACATGGACGAGGTCGAGCAGCTCGCCCTCGCTCACCGGCCCAGGATGATCGTCGCCGGCTGGTCGGCCTATCCCCGACAGCTCGACTTCGCCGCGTTCCGGCGGATCGCTGACGAGGTGGGCGCCTACCTGATGGTGGACATGGCGCACTTCGCCGGACTGGTGGCCGCGGGCCTGCACCCGAACCCCGTGCCGTACGCCGACGTCGTCACGACCACCACGCACAAGACCCTCGGCGGCCCGCGCGGCGGTGTGATCCTCAGCCGGGCCGGTCTGGCCAAGAAGATCAACTCCGCGGTCTTCCCGGGCCAGCAGGGCGGCCCGCTGGAGCATGTCATCGCGGCGAAGGCGGTGGCCTTCAAGGTGGCGGCGAGCGAGGAGTTCAAGGAGCGCCAGCGGCGCACCCTGGACGGCGCCCGCATCCTCGCCGGCCGGCTGCTGGCCGACGATGTGGCCGAGGCCGGGATCACGGTGCTGACCGGCGGCACCGAGGTCCACCTGGTCCTGGTCGACCTGCGCGACTCCGCGCTCGACGGGCAGCAGGCCGAGGACCGGCTGCACCGCATCGGCATCACCGTCAACCGCAACGCGGTGCCGTTCGACCCACGCCCGCCGATGGTCTCCTCGGGGCTGCGGATCGGCACGCCTGCCCTGGCCACCCGGGGCTTCGGCGCGACGGAGTTCCGCGAGGTCGCCGACATCGTCGCCGAAGCCTTGAAGGGCGAACAGGCCGACGACGAACTGCGCGACCGGGTCGAGAAGCTCGCCGGCGCGTTCCCCCTCTATCCCCACCTGAACGGAGCCGCGGCATGACCGCCGAGCCGCTGCCGGAGCATCCGGACTTCCTCTGGCGCAATCCCGAGCCGCGCACTTCGTACGACGTCGTCATCGTCGGCGCGGGAGGCCACGGCCTGGCCACCGCCTACTACCTCGCCAAGAACCACGGCATCACCAAGGTCGCCGTCCTGGAGAAGGGCTGGCTGGCCGGCGGCAACATGGCCCGCAACACCACGATCATCCGCTCCAACTACCTGTGGGACGAGAGCGCGGCGATCTACGAGCACGCCCTCAAGCTGTGGGAAGGCCTCCCGGCGGAGCTGGACTACGACTTCCTGTTCAGCCAGCGCGGCGTCCTCAACCTCGCGCACACCCTCCAGGACGTCCGCGAGGGCGTGCGCCGCGTCAATGCCAACCGCCTCAACGGAGTCGACGCCGAGTGGCTGGAGCCGGACGAGGTCGCCGAGGTCTGCCCCATCCTCAACGTCTCGCCCCGCACCCGGTATCCGGTCCTGGGCGGCACCTTCCAGCCGCGGGCCGGTATCGCCAAGCACGACCACGTCGCCTGGGCGCTGGCCCGCCGCGCCGACGAGCTGGGCGTGGACCTGATCCAGGGCTGTGAGGTCACCGGTTTCCTCAAGGACGGCGACCGGGTCGTGGGCGTCGAGACCAGCCGCGGCCGTATCCTCACCGGCCGGGTCGGACTCGCGGCCGCCGGACACAGCGGCGTGCTGGCACGGCTGGCCGGCTTCCGGCTGCCCGTGCAGTCCCACCCCCTCCAGGCGCTGGTCTCCGAGCTGCACGAGCCGGTGCACCCCACCGTGGTGATGTCGAACCATGTGCATGTCTACGTCTCCCAGGCCCACAAGGGCGAACTGGTGATGGGCGCGGGTGTCGACGCCTACAACGGCTACGGGCAGCGCGGCTCCTTCCATGTGATCGAGCGTCAGATGGCAGCCGCCGTCGAGCTGTTCCCGGTCTTCGCCCGTGCCCATGTGCTGCGCACCTGGGGCGGCATCGTCGATGTCACCCCGGACGCCTCCCCCATCGTCGGCAGCACCCCCGTCGAGAACCTCTATGTCAACTGCGGCTGGGGCACGGGCGGTTTCAAGGCCACTCCGGCGGCCGGCTGGACCTTCGCGCACACCATCGCCACGGGCGAACCGCATCCGCTGAACGCCCCTTTCGCCCTCGACCGCTTCACGACGGGCGCGTTGATCGACGAGCACGGCGCGGCAGCCGTGGCCCACTGAGGAGGACCTGGTGCTTCTGATCACCTGCCCGTGGTGCGGTCCTCGGGACGAGACCGAGTACCACTACGGGGGACAGGCTCACGTCCCCTACCCCCAGAACCCGGCGGAACTCTCCGACGCGGAGTGGGCCGAGTACGTCTTCTACCGCGACAACCCCAAGGGCCCCTTCGCCGAGCGGTGGGTGCACAGCACCGGCTGCCGGCGCTGGTTCAACGTCCTGCGGGACACCGCCACCTATGAGGTGCTCGCCTCCTACCGGCCCGACGAGCCCCGCCCCGGAGGGAACCGATGACCGACCAGCACTTCCGGCGCCGGCAGGGTGGCCGTATCGACCGCGGCACCGTGCTGCGGTTCACCGTCGACGGGCGGGAGCTGACCGGGCACCCAGGCGACACCGTCGCCTCGGCCCTGCTGGCGAACGGCCTCGTCGAGGTCGCCCCGTCGCTCTACCGCCATCGCCCTCGCGGCATCGTCTCCGCGGGCGTCGAGGAGCCCAACGCCCTGGTACAGCTTGAGGGCCCGTGCTCGGAGGGCATGCTTCCGGCGACGACGGTGGAGCTGTACGACGGCCTGTGCGCCACCACCCTGTCCGGCATGGGCCGGCTCGACCCGAGCCCCGACCCCGCCGTCTACGACAAGAAGTACGTGCACACCGACGTCCTGGTCGTCGGCGCCGGACCCGCCGGGCTCGCAGCCGCCGCCGCTGCCGTGGAATCCGGCGCGCGGGTCATCCTCGTCGACGACCAGCCCGAGCCCGGCGGTTCGCTGCTCTCCGGCCGCACCGAGAGGGTCGGCTCGCGGACCGCCCTCCAGTGGGTCGCCGACGTGCGCTCGGCACTCGACGCCGCCCCCGAGGCCGTCGTACTGCAACGCACCACGGCCTTCGGGTCGTACGACGACAACTACGTGCTGGCCCTGCAACGGCGCACCGACCACCTCGGAGCCGACGCCCCCGAACCGTCCGCGGGCGTCTCCCGCCAGCGGCTGTGGCACATCCGGGCCCGCCAGGTGGTCCTGGCGACCGGCGCGCACGAGCGCCCCCTGGTCTTCGCCGGCAACGACCGCCCCGGGGTGATGCTCGCCGGGGCCGTGCGCTCGTACCTCAACCGGTACGCCGTGGCTCCGGGCACGCGGGCCGTGGTGAGCACGACCAATGACAGCGCCTACGACACGGTCGCCGACCTGCACGCCGCCGGGATAGACATCGCCGCCGTCGTGGACGCGCGCCCCGAGCTGTCAAACCGGGCCGCCGCAGCCGCCGGGGCGACCGGGGTGCGGGTGCTGACGGGCAGTGCGGTGGTCGACACCGCGGGCGGCAGCCGGATCACCGGTGTCACCGTCCGGGCTCTCGACGACAGCGGTCGGCTCACCGGTGATCCGGAGTCGTTCGCCTGCGACCTGCTCGCGGTCTCGGGCGGGTGGAGCCCGGTGGTGCACCTGCACAGCCAGCGTCAGGGCCGGCTGCGCTGGGACGAGGAACTGGTCGCCTTCGTCCCCGACGGCACCGTGCGGGACCAGCAGGTCGTCGGTGCGGCCCGAGGGACGTACGACCTCGACAGCGCTCTGGCCGAAGGGGCGCGGGCCGGTGCGCGGGCCGCGACGGACGCCGGGTTCCCGGTACCCGTGCCGCCGCCCGGCGATGCGCGGTCCGGGTCCGGCTCGGTGCGTGCGCTGTGGCTGGTACCCGCGCCTGACGGGGACCCCGGCAGCTGGGACACCCACTTCGTCGACCTGCAGCGCGATGTCACGGTCGCCGGTGTCTGGCGGTCCACCGGCGCCGGCATGCGCGGCGTCGAGCACGTCAAGCGCTACACCTCGCTCGGCACGGCGAACGACCAGGGCAAGACGTCCGGTGTCAACGCGATCGGCGTCATCGCCGAGGCCCTCGGCGGTTCACTCGGAGAGATCGGCACCACGGCCTACCGGGCACCGTACACACCGGTGGCGTTCGCCGCCCTGGCCGGGCGGGAGCGCGGCGACCTGTTCGACCCGGAGCGCACAACCTCCCTCCACAGCTGGCATGTCGCTCAGGGCGCGGAGTTCGAGGACGTCGGGCAGTGGAAGCGCCCCTGGTACTACCCCCGGCCCGGTGAGGACATGGACACGGCCGTGGCCCGTGAATGCCGCGCCGCCCGTGAGGGGGTCGCGTTCATGGACGCCTCCACCCTCGGCAAGATCGAGATCTGGGGCGCGGACGCGGGCGAGTTCCTCAACCGGATCTACACCAACGCCTTCAAGAAGCTGAAGCCCGGCATGGCTCGCTACGGCGTGATGTGCAAGCCCGACGGCATGATCTTCGACGACGGTGTGACGCTGCGTCTGGACGACAACCGCTACTTCATGAGCACCACGACCGGTGGCGCCGCCGGGGTTCTGGACTGGCTGGAGGAGTGGCTGCAGACCGAGTGGCCCGAACTCGACGTCCACTGCACCTCGGTGACCGAGCAGTGGGCGACGATCGCTGTCGTCGGCCCGCGATCGCGCGAGGTCGTGGCCCAGATCGCCCCCCAAGTCGACCTGTCCAATGACGAGTTCCCCTTCATGGCCTTCCGCGAGACCACCCTGGCCTCCGGCGTCCCGGCCCGTATCTGCCGGATCTCCTTCTCCGGCGAACTCGCCTACGAGATCAACGTCTGCGCGTGGTACGGCCTGGCGGTCTGGGAGGAGGTGTACGCGATCGGCCGGCCGTACGGCATCACTCCGTACGGCACCGAGACCATGCACGTCCTGCGGGCCGAGAAGGGCTACATCATCGTCGGCCAGGACACCGACGGCACCGTCACACCGCACGATGCGGGGATGTCGTGGGTGGTCTCGAAGCAGAAGGACTTCATCGGCAAGCGGTCCTTCTCCCGCACCGACACCTCCCGCACCGGCCGCAAGCAGTTGGTCGGCCTGCTCCCGGCCGACCGCACGACCCGGCTGCCCGAGGGCACCCAACTCGTCGCGCCCGGCGTGCCGATCACTCCCGAGTCCGGGCCGGTGCCGATGCTCGGCCACGTCACCTCCAGCTACCACAGCCCGGCCCTCGGCCGCCCGTTCGCCCTCGCCCTCGTCGCCGACGGGCGGGCAAGGACCGGCGAGACCCTGCTCGCACCGGTCGGCGATGCCCTGGTGCCCGTCGAGGTGACCGACTTCGTCCTCTACGACCCCGAAGGGACCAAGCGCGATGGCTGAGCCGACGATCGACACGGGCGCGGGACCGTTGGCCCTGCGCACCAGCCCCCTGGCGCATCTGGAGGAACGGATGCGTGCCGCCGGCGTCACCGGCGCTCGCGGCGTCGCGCTGACCGAGTGGCCGTTCCTCACCATGGTGAACCTGCGGGTCGACCCCGCTTCCGGAGCGGCCGACCGCATCGAGAAGACCCTGGGGGCGCCGCTCCCGCGGCTGTGCGGCCACACCAGTGCATCCGGTCCGCACACGGTCGTCTGGCTCGGCCCCGACGAGTGGCTCGTGCTCTCCCAGGCCGACGGGACCGCTGTGACCGCCGAGTTGCGGCAGGCGCTCGCGACAGACCCGGGCTCGGTCGTGGACGTCTCGGCGAACCGCACCACGCTGGAGCTGAGCGGCCCGGCCGCCCGGCAGGTGCTGGAGAAGGGCTGCCCACTGGACCTGCATCCCCGCGCCTTCGGGCCCGGCCGGGCGGTGTCGACCACGGTGGGACCGGTCCCCGTGCTGCTCTGGCAGGTCGACGACCGGCCGGCTTACCGTCTCTTCCCGCGCTCCTCGTTCGCCGTCTACCTGGCCCACTGGCTCATCGACGCGATGAGCGAGTACCGCGGCCCGGAGGTCCCCTGAACCGGACGGAGTGAGAGCCTGTGTCACATACCCGGTCGGATCAGCGCGCCCGGCCGGAGATGTGATAAAGGCTCTGACGGATCAGCCGAGGAACTTGTCCGCCAGCAGGCGTGCGATGGTCCAGTCCTGCATGGCGACGCCCACGCTCTTGAACACCGTGCGCTTGCCGTGGCCGGCGGGGGCGGAGGTGAGGGCGGTGCCCAGTTCGGTGAGGTCGTCCTGGCTGAGGGCGCCGGCTCGGAGGGCATGGATGATCTCGCCGGACTCCTCCAGGACGGCACCGAGTTCGTCGATGATGACGGTGCTGTCGGCCAGCAGTTCGTCCGGCAGTTCGCGCATGGTGGGGCGGAAGGCACCGATGGCGTTGACGTGCACCTGGGCGGGCAGGGCGGACGCCGGGAAGAGCGGGCTGGTCGCGGAGGTGGCGCAGCACACGATGTGGGCGTCGCCTACGGCGGAGGCCGGGTCGGTCCCGACACGGATCTCGGTGCCGTCCAGCTCGGCTCGGAGGGTGTCCGCCAGGGACCGGGCGCGTTCCTCGGTGGTACCGACGACGGTGAGGCGGCGCAGCGGGCGGACCGTGTGCACGGCACGGACCTGGTCGGGGGCCTGGCCGCCGGTGCCGATCAGGGTGAGCCGGTCGGCGTCGGGGGCGGCGAGGAGGTCGGTGGCGACCCCGACCGCCGCGCCGGTGCGCAGTGTGGTGACGGCGCCGGCGTCCGCGATCAGATGGTCGAGCCGGTCCAGGGTGCTCCATACGACGGTGCCGGTGATCGCGGGCGCACGGTCGAAGTTCACGCTCAGGGTCTTGACCATGGCGGACCGGGTCGGCCGGTGATGGGCGGACATCACGAGGAACCGGCCGTCCCGCAGCGCGGTGCGCGTGGGCATCTCGAACTCCCCACGCGCCAGCCCTGCGAAGCCGCGGCGCACCGCGTCGATGGCCTCGCGCATCGACACGGCCGCACGGACCTCGTGCTCGCTGAGACTGATGGTCTTCATGGAACTCCGTCCGTCGTGATCTTATTTACACCCTATTGATCCCGACGACCACATAGCTGTCGCCGTACTGCCAGACGGCACCGGCACTGCCGAACCCCGCCTGCCGTAGCAGGTCGGCCAGCTCGGGGTCCTCGGCGACGGCCGTCCGCCAGGAGGACCAGTCCTCGTGGGCGAAGACCCGCTGTCGCTCGGCTCGACGACGTCCGATGTGCGCGGAGATGCCGGCGAGACCTGCTTCGTCCTGGGGCAGGTGGTCACCGTTGACGAGGACACCGCCGGGTCGCAGCAGGCCGGCGAGCTGCCGGTAGGCGCGGCGCAGGCTGTCCGGGGTCAGGTAGTGCAGTGCCGTCGTCGACACGGCCGCGTCCAGCGGGCGGTCGAGGCGGGGCTGCTGGGCCGTAAGACCGGCCGGGGATTCCATCCGTACGACCGGGGCTGAGGCCGCCTGTGCGGTCATTGCTGAGACCGCCCGTGCGGCCACGGCCGAGGCCGCTACCCGGCCGTCGCCGGCACCGCCCACTGGTCCGGACCCGCGTAGGAGGCGAGGTGCCGGATCGGCGCGCTGTGCACGGGCCACGGCGACCGGGCGGCGCGGCAGGGAGGCGACGAGCGTGGCGTTGTCGATCACTCGGCTGACGGCCATGGCGACGCTGGACGCGTCCAGCACGTGGCTCCTCGCAAGGTCAGGTGCGGGGACGGATGTGCTTGAGCCTTCCCGGCGGCCGGCCGCAATCTGCGAAAACTGCGCATTCTGCGGATGCTATGTTCGCGATCGAGGAGATCCAGGCGATCGAGGCAGGCGGGGCGGGGAGGTGCGCGCATGGCCCGTCGACCGGCGGGCTTTCTGGATCGCCCGCACCCACAACCCCGGGGCGGTTTCGGGCACCGCGCCCCGCGCGCCGAGTTCGCCGTCCCGCTCGGCTGCGAGCTGCGGCACGCGGACCGGCTCGTGTACGCCGAGGGGATCGCCCTGGACGGCCCTCGGGCCGTGCCCCCGTCGGCCTGGGCTGCCGGATCTGCGAGCGCCGCGACTGCGCCCAGCGGGCCCGGCCCCCCGGCCTGCGGACGACTGGCCATCGACCCGGACCGGCATACGTATATGGCGTACCCGGTCGAGTCCCGCACCCCATGACACCGCTGACACGGACAACAGGAGCAGCCGCGTGACCAGCCGCGTGACCCTCGTCTCGCCCGCCACCAGCCCGTCGCTGCGGCAGGCCCGCTTCTACGACGGCGGCTCCATCGACGGCATCGGCGCGGCCCGTGCTCGTACGGCGGCCGGGTCACTGCCCTCACCTGCCCGGATGGTCACTTCCCCCGGTGTGCGCTGCCGGGAGACGGCCGCGGCACTGGGCCTCGACGCCGTACCGGTACCGGAGTTGGCGGGCCTCGATGTGGGCCGGTGGCGGAGCCGCACCCTGCAGGAGGTGGGCGCGGCGGAGCCGGAGGCGGTGGGCCATTGGCTCACCGATCCCGGCTGGGCGGAGCACGGCGGGGAGTCGGTGCGGGACATGTGCGAGCGGATCGGCCGCTGGCTGGACACCGCCCAGGACACGGACGGCCGTACGGTCGCCGTGGTCGAGCCGGAGGTGATACGGGCGGCCGTCGTCGGCGCCCTGGGCCTGTCCGCCTCGGTCTTCTGGCGCCTCGATGTGCCGCCGCTGACCGCGACCGAACTCAGCGGCCGGGCCGGGCGGTGGAATCTACGACTGGGACGCCCGCTGGCCGCGCCGGAGGAGGACTAGGAGCCGTCATCCGGATCGCCTCGCAGCCCGGGCATCGTGACCGAGGGCTGCGGGCTGCGGGCGCATCACCCGCCTGGTCGGGCGTGAGACGGAGGGCCCGGGGCCGGCAGCGCCCGCCGGTCGCGAGGTGAGGCTTCGTGGTCGGTCCGTCGCGGGATCGCCCGAGGGCACGAAGCTGCAGCTCGCTGTCCGGGGCCCCTTGTGCCGGGCCCCGGCAGCGCGCCGGTGGGCACGGGCGATGGCGGAGTCCACCGCCACCGCCCGGTCCAGGTCGCCTTCGACGCCGGCCGGGACGAGTCGGTGAGAGACGCCCTGGGACCTGTCCGCCGCGTCCTGTCGCAGACGCGGGGCCGGCACGCCCTCCCGGCGCCGTCACTTTCCCTCGACCTGATCCGCCGGACCGGCCCTAGCCGGCCGAGGGCAGGGTGAGCCGCTGGCCCGGCTGAATCACATCCGGGTCCGGTCCGATGACGTTCCGGTTGGCTTCGTACAGGCGCTGCCAGCCACCGTGCACGGAGATCTGCCGCGCGACGCCGGACAGGGTGTCGCCCTCGCGCACGGTGTAGGTCGCGTGGGAGCGTTGACCGGTGCCGCCACGCGAGTGTGACGTGGCCGCGGCGTGCAGGGGAACGCCGGGCTGCCGGGCCGGGGCGCTCTGCCCGCCGTCTCGCGCGAGGTGTGCCCGCACCGAGCAGACCGGCCATGCGCCCGGCCCTTGCCGGGCGAGCACCGCTTCCGCCACATTGATCTGCTCCGCCCGGCCGGCCAGATCGGCCCGCGGCGCGTACGCGGTTCCGCCGTACGCCACCCAGGTGGGCTGGGTGAACTGCAGCCCGCCGTAGTTGCCGTTGCCGGTGTTGGTGCTCCAGTTGCCGCCGCTTTCGCAGGCGGCGACCCGGTCCCACGTGCTCGCGGAGGCCGCTCGGCTGACAGCGGGTGCGAGGAGCGGCAGGACGATGCCGAAGCTGGTGACGGTGAGGGCGGTGCGGAGCGACGGCAGGAGCCGTGAGGGCGTGGTGTGGCGGTGCCGCGGTCGTGCGGTCATAGGCCTTCCTCTCCACTGCGGTTCCCACCCACCGGTGGTCCCGGCGGGCTTGTCAGCAGTACGGCAGTGACGCCCGACGGCTCACAGGGCGCGAAGAGCTCACGGATCGTCGTGCGCCGTCACGTGCCACCGCCCGATGTGATGACGACCCGTCAGGTCCGGTGGGGTCCGCGCACGCAAGTGGGCACGAGAGCACGAGAGCTGGGTCGCGTGCTCGGGGTCCCGTTGCCTCGCCGGAAGAGGGGCCGCAGGGGTGGCGCACGCCTACGGCGGGGTGGGGAGCGCTCCGCCCGGATGCGGCGGCCGGGATGGCACCGTCGCAGTACTGAGCACTGCGGCGAACGGGCGAGGAGGCGCACACGATCACCGGTCGCGCGATGATCCGCGTCTTGGACAACACAAGGGGAAGGACTGAGAGCAAGGCTCGCACGATCCCGTACGTGGATCAGGTAAGGGAATATAGGTCAACGCTCACCTTCCTCCTTGAATGAGGCATCGGCCGCCCCCGTACTCACAGGTGCAACACAAGACGAAATCAGCGGCGATCAGCGCCTGTTGACGTCCCCTCAGGAAGGAATTCGGGTCATGTCCTTCGCCAAGATCACGCTGGCCAAGAAGGCCAAGAAGAAGGAATGCGGCGGCGCCGCCAAGGCCAAGCACCACAAGAAGCACCACCACCGCAAGCACAAGAAGGCTGCCGCCAAGTAGTACGGCCTCGCGGAACACGACCACACAGGCAGACCGTGCCGGGGTCCGTCGCGCAACACAGGCATACGACGGGCCCCGGCACGCCGTCGGATCGGGCAGTGCCCAGGAAGCGCCGGCGATGCACACCGCAGCACCCCTCACCATGTCCGCGGCCGGATCCGGGGCGGAAGCCGCGGCCGGTGCCTCGTCCCGGATGCGCCACGCGCGTATCTCGCCGCTGGCCGCGTTCCGTACGTTCTGGCCGCTGGTCAGCGTCAACCGCGCGACCGTGCTGGTGTCCGCCGCACTGCTGGTGGTCTCCGCCGGATGCGACGCGGGCGCGATCGGGATCGTCGGCGTCCTCACCGACGATGTGCTCGCCCCCGGCCGCCTCAGCGCCTTCTGGGGACCCGCCGCCCTCTGGCTGGGGCTTGCCGCGGCCGGTGCGGTCGCCTCCGCGGCGGGCGGCTGTCTCGCCGGCTGGACCAGCGAACACTTCCTGCTCGGCCTGCGCGACCGCGTCTTCCGGCATCTGCAGCAGGTGCCCCCGGACGCCCTGGACCGCTTCGGCACCGGCGATCTGGTCTCCCGGCTGACCGGCGACATCGAGACCGTCGAGTCGCTGGTGGCCTCCGCGCCCGTCGAACTGATCACCTCCGCCGTCGGGGCGGTGGTGTTCGCCGCGGCGGCCCTGTGGACCAGTTGGCAACTGGCGCTGATCACGCTGGCCGCCGCCCCGTTGATCTGGTTCGGCGCCCGGTGGTTCGGCACCCTCATGCGCTCCGCCACCCGCGCCGAACGCGACAGCAACGGCCGACTGGCCGGCCTGCTGGAGGAGAGCCTGGCCAACATGCCCCTGGTGCAGGCCTACGGCCGGCAGCAGGCCGAGAGCAGCAAGGTGCATCGCGAAGGACGCAGTTGGATGCGCGCCGGACTGCGGCAGATCCGGCTGTCCTCGGTGTACGGCCCGATGGGCGAACTCGTCGAGACCCTCAGCGTGCTGGCCGTGATCGGCGCCGGGGCCTGGCAGATCTCCGAACACCACCTCAGCGTCGGCGGCCTGCTCTCCTTCGCCGCCTTCCTCGGCTATCTCCACCCCAAGCTCCAGGAACTCGGCGAACTCGTCGTCAGCGCCTCCTCCGCAACCGCCGCCTGCGAACGCCTCATCGAGGTGCTGCGCACCGGCACGGTCCAGGAGACGGCTCCGCGGCCGGACGTCCCGCCGCTCACCGAACCGGTGCGTGGCGCCGTCACCTTCGAGGACGTCGGCTTCTCCTACCCCGGCAGCGGCGGTCCTGTGCTGAACCGGGTACGTCTGGACATCACCCCCGGTCTCCTCGTCGCGGTCACCGGACCCAGCGGCACCGGCAAGTCCACTCTCGGCAAGCTGCTGCTGCGGTTCCACGAGCCGTCCCGGGGCCGCATCCTGCTCGACGGCCGGGACATCGCCGGACTCCCCGTGGACGAGGTGCGCAGGCACATCACCCTTCTCCCGCAGGACAGCATGCTCTTCGACGGCACGGTCCACGAGAACATCACCTACGGCCGTCCCGACGCCACCGAGGAGGAGGTCCTCGCCGCCGCCGTCGCCGCCGACGCCCACGGATTCGTCGGCATGCTCCCCGACGGCTACGACAGCCCCGTCGGCAAACGGGGCAACAACCTCTCCGGCGGTCAGCGCCGCAGGATCGCCCTCGCGCGAGCCATGCTCCGTACCGCGCCCGTCCTGATCCTCGACGAGCCCACGGCCGGACTCGACGACGACTCCACGGCCCGCATCATGGCGCCACTGCGCCGCCTCACCGCCGGGCGCACGACCTTCCTCATCACCCACGACCTGCGCCTGACGGCCCAGGCCGACCTCGTCCTGCACCTGTCGGACGGCACGGCGGTCATCACGGCCCCGGGCAGGTCATCGACAACCGGGACGAGGCCGGGTCACGAGGCGGCCTGAGGGCCGACAGGCCGACGCCGCGGTTCAGGCTGCCGTATCGCGGTGACGGCGCAGCAGTGCCGCCACCGCGCAGCGCAGGCAGGCAGGCGGCCTTGCTGGCGTCCTCCACGAAGGGCGACCGCCTCGTGGCCGCCGAGGCTCCGGAGAACGCCAGAGGGCCCTCGGAAGGTTCCGAAGGGCCCTCTGTTGTCCGGAAGGAGTCAGTGCGCGGCCGGAACCGCTCGGCTGTTCGGGGCCGTGGCCGGCTTGGGGTTCAGCACGCGCTCGGCCAACTCGCCGAAGACGAGGCCGAATCCGCTCCACAGCACGATCTGGATCGCCAGAGCCGAGAGCCGGAACCGCCACAGCAGGGTGGCCGAGAAGTCCTTGGGCACCTCGTTGACGACGGGCAGGAACTGGTAGGCCAGGCCGATCACGACGGCGAACGCGGCCACCGCGGCCACGGTCGCCCACCAGGTGCCCAGGCTCGGCGCGAGCCGCTTGCCCAGGATGGTGGCGGCGACAGCCAGGAGGACGCTGAGCACCGTCATCAGGAAGTACAGGGTGGTCCGCTTGCCGATGGTGTCGGGGTTGCCGACCGACGGCGGAGCGGCCGGGTACTTCAGGAACGGCACGACGTACACGGCGAGCAGTGCGCAGCCCGACAGCAGCAGTGCCGTGGCGCGCGGGCTGAAGCGGCCCACGCGGCCCAGGGCGAAGCAGAAGGCGAGCGCGGCGATGCCGCCGAAGGCAACGCCGTAGACGAGGACGCCGGTGGCGAGGCCGGCGGTGGACTGCAGGGAGCGGGAGACGACCTCCATCTCGGGCCCGTGGGAGTGGGCGTCCTCGTAGCTGATCGCCTTGTCGACGTTCGGCTCACCGAGGAGATAGGCCACGATCAGGGCAAGCACACCGGCCGCGAGGCCGGTGACCATGCCCCGTACAAGAAGTTTCCGTACGGTTGCGGAGTTCATGGGCGTGCGGAGTCCCTCGCGTCAGTGGCAGGGGAATCCGAGCAGGTGGCGGGCGTCGTGCACCCACTCGTGGACGCCCGTGCCGTTGAACACGGAGGTGGCGCCCTGCTCGGCGCCGACGAAGTAGAGCAGGATCATCATCAGGACGCCGAAGAAGACCGCCCAGGGAGCAATCGCCTTCAGTGGCAGCTTGGCGGGAACGACGGGGGTGGTTGCTGTCGGCTGGGCGACGGTCTGCGCCATGGCAGGACCTCCTCTGGGAGTTCGCGTCCCATCTCGGTGGTGCACATGACGACGGCCACGGGTCTGACTCGCGAGCCCCTGGGGGTCCCTCATACAGTGGCGCGACCGTGCCGGATTCCCACCGGCTTCCGTGTCGCCGTCGTCGATATCGGATCGACCGTACCGCGCGACGCGCGCATGCCCAAGACCGCCTCCGCCCGACGTGATCTTCCTCTCCCGCGACGCCGACGGCGGAGTCCGCCGGGTCGTGGATGCGCACCGGTGCGTGCGTGTCAGCTCCATCTTCGTGGACAACACGGAACACCTCACGGAGCACATGCAGTGCGGCGATGACGCCACGCGCACTTCACGCCGGGGGATCCGCGCGGCGCCGGGGCGGTGTGAAGGTGTACAGGTCGAGGATGTCCGGCAGGGGAGCCACGCCCGGCCCGCCGGCGCGCACCCAGGTGACGATGTCCTCGGTCGCGTCCGCGTCGTTGACGAGCCCGAGCCAGACCGGCCGCGCACCGGCGGCCCGGCCCGCGGCCGAGGGCTGTACGACGATGACGTTGGCCTGATCGCACACGTCGAGGCAGTCGGAGACACGGACCGGCATCTCCGCCCGCAGCCGCGCGGTCTGCGCCGCGTGATCGACCCCGGTCACCTTGGGGCTGCCGCAGCAGCAGTCCCGGCACACCACGACCCGGCACGGCGCCGCACCGCCTGATGCATTCTCCGTCGGCCTCTCGGGCACGCCGCACCACTCCCCTCCCGGGGAGATCCGCCCCGGTGTCCGTCGAGGAGGCGACCGCGTGAGTCTCCTGGCTCCCGGGTCGTCACTCGCCCCGCCTTCCCACCCCGGACGGGGCGGTGGCCTGCCGGAACTCGCTCACCGGTCACAGTGGCGGGACCGCGCCTGATTTCCACCGGCTTCCTCGGACCGCCGTCGCCCTGATGTCGTCGATCATCATCCCATCACCGGCGCCGCGGCCGGCAGGCGCCCTCGGGCGCATGCTGTGAGTGAGGCTGCCGTGACCTGTGAGCGGTCCGACCGCCCTTCGGGGGCATACAGAATGTGATCGACCTGTCGCTTTCCGCACTGAATCCGGGAGCCGTGGATGCAGAAACAGGAACAGACCGTCGTTCACCGTGGTGAGACCCTGGCGTGGAACGGGTTCGTCACCGGACCCGATCTGCTCTCGACCGAGGAACTGGAGCAGGTCTCACGGCGTCTGCTCGGGACGGATCTGGCCGGGGCGAAGGAGGCGGCGGGCAAGGAGCTGCTGCCGTTCGGGGTGCCGCGCGGCCAGGTGCCGGCCATCGTGCTCGGCACCGCGTCCACGCTGAAGGGCTGCTTCGAGGCCGACGTGGCCCAACTGGCCCTCGGCCGCTCGCCGGACGACTTCTCGGCGTACAACGAGGCCCGGGCGGTGTATCTGGCCGCGCCGGGCGACCTGGTGGTGGGCCGGGGCGAGCCGTGGCGGCAGGCGGTGGCGGCGTCCGAGGCGGTCCCCGTGGAGGTCCCCGAGCTGCGTTACTACTACCTGACGCACGCCCTGCTGGCGATGGCGGTCGGCTCGTTCCCGGACCGGCCGGCCGCACCGCTGGAACGCCTGGTCCGGCAGCTGAGCGCGGTACCGGAGACGGTGGTGCGACTGTTCGCGATCGACGCCGAGGCACGGGTGCTGCTGCTCTGGCTGAAGCGCGCGGCGGGCCTGGAGCAGCTGCGGGTGGACGCCAACGGGCCGGAGGTCGCCGAGCGCTGGAACCGGAAGACGACGCTGTACCCGACGGTCGAGGACGCGGTGGGCCTCCCCGCGCCGGGGGCGGGCAGCTCCCCGGAGACCACCTTGGCAGCCGAGGCCGAAGTGACCGCGTTCCACCGGGAGTTCGGCGTGCTGCTGCCCCGGCTGCCCGGCTACTCGGTCTCCCGGGCCGGCGCTGACGAGGCCCAGCTGCGCCACCGGGTGCACACGGCGGCCCGCCTGCTGCGCGAACGGTACGGGCTGGAGCTCGGCTGCTTCAAACCCGCCGAGGCGCTCACCGGCAGCAGGATCCGCATGGCGGTGCCGCTGGCCGACGACGCGGCGCTCAACGCGCTGGCCCGCCAGGCGATGGAGACCGAGGAGGACTACGTCCTGGAGGCGCACACCCACTATCTGCGCCACCGCGTCCCCGGCTACGAGTTCATCCTGGCACCCTCCGCCCATGTGGTGGCCGGGCAGCCCGCCGAGGGCGGAACGGTGCAGATCACCCGGGGCAGCGTCTGGGAGGGCAGCGTCTACGTGGACGAGGAGACCTGCGCCCGGTTCGACATCACGGCCGCTCAGTTCCGTGCCGTACAGGAGGGCATGGCGGCATTGCACGGCGCGTTCCGGGGGGCGGGACGCGATCTGGGGTTCGTCAAGGGCGGCGTGGACTTCGCCATCGCCCGTCTGGGTGGCCGTTTCGGCCGGCGGCCTGTGGTCGCCATGCAGGATCTGAACCTCTCCTCGAACGGCGCCGAGTACGTGCGCGCGTTCCTCGCCGAGGCGCGGGAGGTGCTCGGCAGGCGGCGGGGGGTGTACGCGGCGACGAAGGTGGTGCGGCCGGCGGCGGAGACGGATCTGAAGCGGCTGGAGGACAGCGTCGAGCGGCCTGGGCACGAGGGGTGGGCGCGGGCGATCACCTCCGTGGCCGGGCGCTGGGGTCTCATCGGGGTGGCGGCTCCGTGTCCGCGGCAGGCGGCGCAGGAGGTCCTGGAACTGGAGCAACGACTGCACCGCGCCGGGCTGCTGCGCACCAGCGTGTGGGACGAGTCCGTACAGCCCGTCTGAGGCGGGGCGGTCAGGACCGCTTCTCTTGATGCGTGGAGCGGGTCTCCTCCCGGCCGCCGGCCGCGAGCCCGGGAACACGGCCCGCTCCGCGCTCCACGGGCACACCGTTCTCCTCCGTGGCGCGGCGGGCAAGGAGCAGCGGTCCGGTCATGACCGTGGTCAGCACCGCCATCACCACCAGGATCGAGTAGAACGCCTGGTCGATGAAGTGCAGTTGGAGTCCCACGGTGAGGATGACGATCTCGGTGAGGCCACGGGTGTTCATCAGCACCGCGACGGTCCGCGCCTCCCGCCGGGGCAGTCCGGCCGCGGCGGCCCCCAGGCCGGCACCGGCCATCTTCGTCACGACCGCGACCGCCAGCATCACCGCCAGCTCGCCGAGGTGTGCCGCGCGGAACGTGGTCAGATCGACGCGGGTGCCCGCGACCACGAAGTAGACGGGGAGCAGGATCTGGGTGGCCGACTTCTCCAGTCCGTCCATCACGGAGACCCGCAGCCGCTCCCCGGCGCCCTCCCGGGGCATGACCGCGCCGAAGGCGAACGCCCCGAAGACGAAGTGGACGCCGAGCCATTCCGTGGCCGCGCAGGAGGCCATGAGCCCGGCGGCCACCACGACCACGGCCGCCGCCGGGTCCGGCGTCCCCGCCCCGCGCCCGCGCAGCAGCCGGGCGGCCAGCGGGCGCACCACCCAGATCAGCAGCGCCAGATAGAGGGGCACGAACGCCATGTGCCAGGACTGTGTACTGGTGAACAGTGCGCCGACGACAGCGAGGCAGGCCCAGGCGACCAGGTCGTTCACGCCCGCGGCGGTCATGGCGATCCGGCCGATGGGGGTGTGGTTGAGCCGTTGGTCGGCGAGGATCCGCGCGAGGACCGGGAAGGCGGTGACCGAGAGGGCGACGCCGGTGAACAGCACGAATCCCGGCGCGCCCGAGGGCGCGTGGTCCGCCGCGAACGGCAGCGCCGCGAGGCAGCCGCCGGCCAGGGGCAGCAGCACCGAACCGGTCGCCACGCACAGGGCGGTACGGCCGCTGCCGCGCAGGAAGGCCGGGTCCATCTCGTAGCCGATGACGAACATGAACAGGGCCAGGCCGACGTTGGCCAGTGCCCCGAGGAGCGGCTGGACCTCGTCGTACGGGACGGCGTCCCGCCAGCTCCAGGTCTGGGACAGCAGGGTCGAGCCGAGCAGCACACCGGCGACGATCTCGCCGACCACGGCCGGCTGTCCCAGCCGGCGGGAGCCCGCGGCACACAGCCGCGCCACCCCCAGCACGAGGGCCAACGCCAGGAAGAAGTAGGCCGTCTGATTGTTCATCAGCTCCCCTTCGCAGCCGGGCTCCGGTCGGCGGGGCGGTTGAGCACTGCTCGGCCGATGAGGTCGCGCATCACCTCGCTGGGTCCCGCGGCGATGGTGGCGGCGCGGGCGTCCCGCTGGGCGCGGGCCGCGCAGGAGGACTCCAGGTAGCCGTGCGAACCCTGCAGCTGCAGTGCGGTGTCGGCGATGCGGCAGGCCAGTTCGGTGGTGTGCAGTTTGGCCATCGAGCACTCCACGGCGGGCAGTTCGCCCTGCTCGTACAGCCACGCGGTGTGGTACACGAGCTGCCGTGCCGCCGCCAGTTCGGTCGCCAGGTCGGCGACGCGGTGCACGAGCGCCTGCTTGTGGGCGAGTTCCTCGCCGGCGACTTCGCGTGCGCGCAGGAAGGCGCGCAGCTCGTCCAGGGAGCGGTCCATGCCGCCGAGGGCCAGGGTGGCGGCGACCAGGCGTTCCAGCTGCAGTCCGCGCATGAGGTAGTAGAAGCCGTTGTCGAGCCGGCCGATGAGACGGCCGGCGGGGACCCGCACCGTGTCGAAGGTGACGGTGGCGGTGCCGGCGGAGCGCCAGCCGAGGGTGCGCTGCGGGGTGCGGGTGACGCCGGGCAGCGCGGTGTCGATCACCAGCAGGGACAGCCCGGTCGCGCCTCGGTGCCCGGACCCGCCGGGGGCCGTGCGCACCGCGGTGACGAGGAAGCCGGCGGTCATGGCGTTGCTGACCATCGACTTGGTGCCCTCGACGACGAAGTGATCGCCGTCCCGCGCGGCCGTGGTGGCCAGGCCCGACAGGTCGGCCCCGGCGCCCGGTTCGGTGATCGCGAGGGCGGCCACCCGCTCGCCCCGCACGGCCGGCGCGAGGTACTCCTGGCACAGGCCGGGCCCGCCTGCCCAGGAGAGGTAGTGCGTGGCCATGTAGGCATGGACGGAGACGGCCGCCCGCAGCCCGCCGAACCCGGTGCGGCCGAGTTCCTCCAGGAAGACGACGGAGGTGAACAGGTCGCGTTCGCCGCCGCCGACGGCACGCGGGTGCAGCAGGCCCAAGTAGCCGCGCTCGCCGAGGAGTTTCCACACCGGGGCGGGTACGGTGTCCTGTTCCTCCCAGCGGGCGGCGTACGGCATCACCTCGGCGGCCAGGAACGCCCGCACCTCGTCGCGGAAGGCGGCGTGGCCGTCGTCGAAATAGGGTGACCTCACGATCCGTCGCTCCTTCGTCGCTCCGCCAGGCACAGCGTGATCTCGTCGTCGAGCAGCCCGAGCAGGTCCCGGGCACGTTCGTGCAGGAAGAAGTGGCCGCCGGCGAGGGGGTGGGCGCGGAAGCCGTGCGGCGCGAGGGCCTGCCAGGCGGCCACCGCGTGCGGTGGGGCGACGTCGTCGTCCTCGCCCCAGAACGCGGTGACGGGCACGGGCAGCGGATCCGGTGCCGGGCGGGACCAGGTCTCGGCGAGCCGGATGTCCGCGCGGAGCATCGGGTCGAGCATGGCCATCAGGCGGGGGTCGGCGAGGACGTCGGCGGGTGTGCCGGCGAGTCTGCCCAGCTCCGCGCGGAACCCGTCCGGCGGCAGGTCGTGGATCGCGGGCAGGGCGCGCGGCACCTGCGGTGCCCGGCAGCCGGACAGCAGGACCCGCTCGGGTGGCCGGGCGAGCGGCCGTACGACGGTCTCGTAGACCAGCATCGCGCCCATGCTGTGCCCGAACAGCAGGTAGGGGGAGGCGACATGCTCGTCCAGCGCGGCGGCGAAGTCCCGCGCCAGCGACGGCCAGTCCGGCGGCACCCACTCCCGCAGCCGGTTCTCGCGTCCCGGCAGCCGTACGGCGACCAGCTCGGTGTCGGCGGGGAGCCGCTCGGCCCACGGCCGGAACACGCCCGCTCCGGCTCCGGCGTAGGGGGCGCACACCAGTCGCAGTCGGGCTTCCGGCCGGGGCAGCGGACGGTGGAACCAGCGTCCGGACTCCGCGGTAGGGGTCCCGGCCGTTCCGGTCATGTCCGGCTCCTGCAAAGGTGTTGCGGCTCGGCACAGGTCCCAGCCGCCCCACTCCCGCCACCCGGCTGCGGCTCGGTGCGGGCGGTTCCGGCCGTCCCTGTCATATCCGGCTCCTGTCGGGCGGCTGTTGGGGCTCGGTGCGGGCCGGGGTCGGTGGGGCGGGGCGGCGGCGGGTGTGGGTCACGAAGGCGGTGCACAGGCCGGCGAGCAGGCCCCAGAAGGCGGAGCCGATGCCGAGCAGGGTCACGCCGGAGGCGGTGGTGAGGAAGGTGACGACGGCCGCCTCGCGCCATCGCTCGTCGGACAGGGCGCTGCTGAGCGAACCGCCGATGGTGCCGAGCAGGCCCAGCCCGGCGATGCCCGCGACCAGGGCCGGGGGCAGGGCGGTGAGCAGGGAGCCGACGGCTCCGCCGAAGGTGCCGACGCAGAGGTAGAAGATGCCGGCCCAGACCGCCGCCGTGTAGCGCCGGCGGGGGTTCTCGTGGGCCTCGCGGCCGGTGCAGATGGCGGCGGTGATGGCGGCGAGGTTGAGGCCGAACAGGCCCAGGGGCGCGAGCAGGAGGTTGACGCCGCCGGTCCAGCTGATGAGCGGCGACACCGGAACGTGGTAGCCGTCGTTGCGCAGGACCGCCACGCCGGGCAGGTTCTGCGAGGCCATGGTGACCACGAACAGCGGCAGGCCCACGCTGATCAGCACCCGCCAGGAGAAGTCCGGGGCGGTGAAGACGGGCGAGGCGACCTGGAACCGCACCCCGCCCAGATGCAGCGAGCCCTCCGCCGCCGCGGCGACGACTCCGGTGACCAGCGCCGCGATGACGGCGTACCGAGGCTGCCAGCGGCGGGACAGCAGGTAGGCCACGAACATCGGGAAGACCACAGCGAAGCTGCCGTGCATGCTGCTGAACAGCCGGGTTCCGAATTCCAGGAGGACTCCGGCGAGCAGCCCGGCTGCCAGCGGCACGGGGATGCGGTCCATGCCGCGCTCGAACCAGCCCGTCACCCCGCATACGGTGATGAGGGCCGCGGAGAGCAGGAAGGCGCCCACGGCCTGCGCCATGGTCGCTCCGTGCAGGCTGGTCGCCATCAGCGCCGCGCCCGGCGTCGACCACGCCGTCACCACCGGCGCCCGGTAGCGCAGCGACAGGCCGATGCAGGTCACGCCCATGCCGACGCCCAGCGCCAGCATCCAGGAGGTGAGCTGGGCCTGGGTGGCGCCCGCGGCCCGGGCCGCCGTGAAGACGATCGCCGCCGAGCTGGTGATGCCCACCACGACGGCGATCAGTCCCGCCGCGACGGCCGACGGGGGCGCCGCCCGTCGCAGCAGGTGGTGCGTGGAGCTCATGTACGCGCTGTCCTTTCGGGATCCCCACTCGCCTCGACGGCTGCGGCCACCGCGCCGAAGGTGCTGTCGGTGAAGATCAGATCCGGGGTGAGGGCGTCCTCACCGAGTTCGCTCTCCAGGGTCGCCATCAGGCGTACGGCGGTCAGGGAGTCGCCGCCGAGGTCGAAGAAGTCCGCGTCGGGCCGTACCGCCTCCGGGCCGAACAGCTCCGCCCAGATCCGGGCGAGCACGGCGACCCGCGGGGAGGCGGGGACACTCGGCTCCCGGACGGGCCCGTGATCGTCGGTGTGGGCGGTGAGATCGGCGGTGAGGGTGTAGCGGCCGGGCGCCGGCACCGAGGGCAGGCGCCGGGCCACGAGGTCGCGCAGTTCCTCCTCCAGCCGGCGCAGGGTCAGGCCCCCGGCGGGTGCGGTGAGGGTCGTGGGTGTGGTGTCGGCTCGTGGGCGCCGGGCGTAGACGGTGTGACAGGGGGTCAGGGCGAGCCGCGGGTCCTGTTCGTGGGTGACGCCGAAGCCGCGGCCCCGCAGTTCGGCCAGGACGGCGGCGAGACGTCCGTCGACGTCGTGGACCTCCATCACGATCCGGTCGATGCGCGGCCACAGCTCGTCGTCGATGCCGTCCAGGACCTCGGCCTCGGCCTTCTCCACGTCGATCTTCAGCAGGTCGACGCGGGCGAGGCCGTGCTCGTGGACGACGGCGGTGAGCGTGGTCACGGGCACCTGGCGGGTCTGCGCGGTCATCCGGTCGGCCGCGAGACGGTCCAGGTGCTCGCCCTGCCGCGCGTTCGCCCCGGTCAGCAGATAGCCCTTGAGCACCTCCAGGTCCTCGGCGGTGTCGGCGAACCGGCCCGACATGACGCTGTTGTGGGGGTAGAAGGTGAACTCCGCCAGGCCCTCGGCGCGGCCCAGCGCGGTGCGCAGGACCGTGGCGTCCACCTGGTGCAGCTCGGCGTTGACGGCGACCGCGTCGGCCAGCTCGGCGACCGGCTCGACGGCGATGATCCGGGCACCCGGACTGCGCCGGGCCACGCAGAGCGTGAACATGCCGATGTTCGCCCCGACGTCCAGCACGACGGCGCCGGCGGGCAGGGTGATGCCGTGCCGGAAGTAGGCGTTGTCGGTGAAGATCTCGCGGTGGAGGAACTCCGTCTCGCTGCGGTTGAGTCCGGCCACCCGTACCTGTCCCGCGGGCTCGTGCCAGCCGAGGGCGGCACCGAGCCGGCCGGCCGTCTCCAGGGCGACGGAGCGGTGCAGCACGGCGGCCGCGACGGGGTCGGGCACGATCCGGGCGTGCCCGTCACCGTCAGGGTCGCCGGTGACCAGCGCGTCGGCCACCGCGGGGTGTTCCCTGAGCACCTCGGCCAGCTGCTTGTGCCGGGCGCTGTCGGCTGTCTCGTTCATGTGCCCTTCCGTTCGGGGACCGTCACGGAGTGCAGGAACTCCCGGGCGAGCGCGACCAGTTCGCCGCCTCCGTCGAAGGCGGTGAGGTGGTCGCCGTCGGGCATCGTGCGCAGTTCGGCCCGCGGCAGGCGTGCGGCGACGAACTTCGAGCCGGCGGGGTGGGCCGTGGTGTCCCGGTCGCTGGTGACGACCAGGGCCGGCTGCGGGGCGTCGAGCAGCCCACGGCAGTCGGCCGACATGATAGCGCCGTTCAACAACCCGTAACGGTACAGGAGTTCGGGGGTGGCGTAGGGGTGGATGAGGTAGTGGGCGATGTCCGGGCGCAGGGCTTCCAGTGTGCTGGGCCGGCTCATCAGCCGGTGCATGGCCGCCGCCTGGGCGCGCCCCCGGGAGACCATGGTCAGCAGGGACTCCACATCCCGCTGGTGGGTCGTCTTGGGTGCCTCGCCCCCGAGTTCGTAGTCGCCGTGCCACAGGCTCAGGGAGGTGATCCGGTCCGAGCGGGCGGCCGCCGCGAGCGCGACGACCGCTCCCCCGCACAGCCCCAGCGCGTGAGCCTCGGCGATACCGAACCCGTCGAGGACGGCTAGCACGTCCTCGCTCTGGGCGTCGAGCGTGTGGCCGGCCAGGTCGCCGAGGCCCGTGCCGTCGGCGGCGGCGAACAGGCCGCGGCTCTCCCAGGTCACGACCCGGTACTCCGCTGCCAGGGCGCCCAGCCAGCGCGCCACCAGGCCGACGGGCAT